>JAIRSF010000144.1 GCA_031255595.1 Tannerella sp. | reverse complement strand
CTGAGGTTTATCTTCGGGACACCGACGCGGCAACAGCGTTCGTCGCGGCAAAAAAGCGGCCCCTCCTCATCCTCTCGCACGCAACAGCGAACTTCTTCTTCCAAGAAAAAAGTAATCTCCGAAAACGAAGGAGAATACGTCGACTACGAAGAAGTAAAAGATTAGCGTGCGTGAGACACCGGCCAAACGCCCACGGGACACCGACCGGATGCCGACAGGATCGAAGACCGAATGTCAACAAGATCAAAGACCGAATGTCAACAAGATCAAAGACCGAATGCCGACAGGATCGAAGACCGGATGTTGACAGGGATCGAAAACCGGATGTAAACGGGATCGACGACCGGATGCCGGCAGAATCGAAGACCGGACGTCGGCAGGATCGAAAACCGGATGTCGGCAGGGATCGAAGATCATTTCTCAATAATGAACATCTACGACAAACTTCTTCAGTTCATGGTCAAGCATGGATTTGGGTACGGATTTCCGGATCATATCCACAATCGCATTCGCCATTTTTTGCCTTACAAAATCGCGACTGACGACTAAACTGATCTCCCGGACGGAAATATCGCCTTTTATCTTACGGAGGTTGTTTTGTTTTTCTTCCGGCAAACCCATGGCCGTCATCTCGGGAATAATCGTAAGCCCTCCGTTGTAGTCGACAATATTAATCAAAGTATCTAAACTTCCCGATTCATAATGCGCGGTCTGTTCCCGGTCATTTTCTTTTTTTCTTTTACAGAGGACTTCCACCTGTCCACGCAGGCAATGGATATCATTCAGAAGCCACACTCGCCGGATATCAATGTCTTTGAGATCAATCTCCTCCTCATCGGAAAGCGCATCGCCAGAGGAGAGGTAGACATAAAATTTCTCATAATAGATCGGTATCTCTACCAAACGCGGATGCTTTAACGGAGTAGCGGCCAGACCGCCGTCTATCTTACCGTTCAGAATATTTTCCACCATCACATAAGTAGGTATTTCCTGCATCAACAGGTTTATTTCGGTTTGTGATTGCTGGATAAAGTGCAACAGTTCGGGAACGAGATAGGACGCTATGGTCGGAATGACGCCCAGTTTAAAGTCGCCGGCCAACACATTGCGCTCATTGTTCACTAACTCTTTTATCTGATTGAAGTGATAAATGGACGTATGCGCCTGTTTAATAATTTTTGCCCCGATCTCGGTCGGCGCTACCGGCTGAACCATCCGGTCAAAGACCTTCACTTCCAACTCGTCTTCTAATTTCTGAATCATCATACTCAGCGTAGGCTGGGTCACATAGCAAGCCTCCGCCGCTTTCGCAAAATGTCGGTAATTATCGACCGCAATAATGTACTCTAATTGTTGAATCGTCATATCTTTACTGTTTATTAATGAAACCGACACAAATATAAAAAATATCGGCCTGATATACACTATATATGACCCTACATTTGTTTTTGGAAAAATATTTCTTCTATCTAATCCGGGAAAATCGAATTATATAA
Source organism: Tannerella sp. (assembly GCA_031255595.1). GTDB lineage: Bacteria > Bacteroidota > Bacteroidia > Bacteroidales > Tannerellaceae > Tannerella. The sequence continues at coordinate 7,779 of JAIRSF010000144.1, read as the reverse complement.
TCTATCTTTAATGCGAATTTAAAACTGTATAGTTATGAAAAAGATTATTTTTTTATTCGTGTTATTTATGTCGACATCGCTTCTTTTCGCCCAACAAAAAAGTTTTTATGATTTTACGGTGAAGTCTATTTCGGGAAAGGATTTCTCACTGTCGTCCCTGAAAGGGAAAAAGGTATTGGTCGTCAATGTGGCGTCCAAATGCGGACTTACTCCACAGTACACACAGTTGCAGGAGCTTTATGACAAATACGGGCCGGACAAATTTGTCATTATAGGGTTTCCTGCAAACAATTTTATGAATCAGGAACCCGGATCTAACGAGGAGATTCAGGAGTTTTGCCGGAGCAATTACGGGGTTACTTTCCTCATGATGGGAAAAATATCTGTGAAAGGGGAAGACATACATCCGTTATATGAATGGCTGACGAAAAAAAGCGGGAACGGAAAGGCAGATGCGGAGGTCAAATGGAATTTTCAGAAATTCATGATTGATGAAAACGGCGACTGGGCGGGATTTGCCGATCCCAAAACACTGCCGGCCGCGAAAGAAATCACAGACTGGATCGAAGGCCTTTCAAAATAAGGGAATTATTTCCCGGCACACTAAGGAAGGCCGCCGCATGATGCGATGCAACGGCCTTCCGTTTTTTGTTTTATCAACACTTTGCAGGATCCGTATTATTTTCAATATAAATTGATTGGGATGGAAATGCAAAATTCAGGCCCTCTTGCGTAAAGGAGTTAAGTATTTCAAAATTTACTTTTGTCCGGGTTTCAAAAATGTCCGCATCTTTGCGGATAAAATAGATAAAGCGGATAATCAAAGCCGAATCGGCAAATTCGGTAAAGGCAACAATCAGGTCTTTATTCCGTACGTCGGGGACTCTATTCGGCATGTCTTTCAATAATCCCATTGCTTTCCGCATCTTTTCGGGTGTGGTATCGTATGTAAGGCCAACATCCATGACGATACGGCGTCCCGGTTCGGACGATATGTTTGTAACCACAGCATCCATCAGTTTGTAATTGGGGATCGTGACCAACCGTTTATCATACGTACGGATACGCGTGCTCCGCAATCCGATATCAACCACCGTTCCTTCGGTAGAATTAAAACTGATCACATCGCCTATACTAAATGTTTTATCCGTAAAAATGGTGACCCCGCCGAACATATTTTTAATCGTATCCTGAGCGGCCAGGGCAAATGCTATCCCCCCGATACCTAATGTTCCCATCAATGTAGTAACCGTTATACCCACATTATGAAGCGCCGTCACAACACCGATCAGCCATACAACAATCAGCACCGCCCGTTTTATGAGCGGAAGAAGTTTGGCGTCAATGCCAAAACGACCTTCACGAGATTTATTTGGGCTCTTGTTTGCCAAATTTTCTTCTATCAAAGCCGCAACAAGACGGGCAAAAAACCAGGTTACATTCAGCACGATTAATATATCGTACGATTTTCCGATTATCTCGTGTACCGTATGGTCTAAATTCAGCCGTTCCAATGCGATCCAGATAGCCAATAGCATAATGCCCGACATAACGGGTTTTTCCAAAGCATCGAAAAAGATATCATCCAGCCGGGTATTACTTTTGGCGGTGATTTTTCGGATGATTTTGCGATCCAAAACAACGATAAGCTTGTTTATCAAAAGGGCGCAGATAATGATAATAATCGAAACACCCCAATCCTGAACGGAATTTCCGTAGTATATTTTATCCAACATAATAATGAATATTTTAATTTATTCTATTAAACACCATGCAATGGCCCCCAAAGTTAGTAAAAATCTTCTATTACATACAAGCGTACCAAAAAAAAGACAGGGTGGGGAATTACTCCCGGCCCTGTCTATTATCTTTCCGATAAAAAGAAAATCTAATCAATTTTCCGGAAGCGCCCCTCCGATTGCTTTATTATAATCGGTTTCTCTTAACGGAATCCTCCATGTCCATTTGTTATTCTCTTCGGGATTGATTGTTGTTGCCAGAGCCGGAATAAAATTACCGCCGACTGCGTACTCATGACGAACGATCCTGTCGCCCCATCTTTTGTAATCGAACCAGTCAAATCCTTCACCCCACAATTCAATAGCCCGGTATCGTTTTATTTCATCGAGCAAATCCCCTCCCGTTGCCGTACAGTTATATTGCGGATCTCTTCCGGAATCGGCTGTCAACTCATTCAACGCTTCTTGCGCTCCGGCTATGTTGTTCCGGAAATATTTCGCTTCCGCTTCTATCAAATACATTTCCGACGAACGGAAATTATTCAGGTGACCCACTCCCGGATTATCATTAGCCTTGACCTTGAATTGCATATAGGCATAGATATGCGCCGCAGCGTCAATATCGGGATACGTAGCGAACGCCCTGTTATAAAGAGCGCCCGAGGCAGCACGACCGGTAGAAGTGGTATACGGGTCTTCTTTCGGATCCAGGAACAGGTCGCGCCGGATGTCTGTTTCGGGAATCTGATCGTAGAGCCGGCGGCTGATACATTTGGGATAAGTCCTCACTGCGCTGGCATTGGATGTATAGGCAATATAGGCGAAGTAGGAATAATAGTATAATGTTTCATCCGAAGAACCGTAACAGCTCCAGATCCATTCGGACGTCGGATTACAGAAACCGTTTTTATAGTCGGCCACGCTCATCAACGGGTATCCCCCACGAGCAAGGATGGCGTAGTTTTCCGCCGTTTCGTAGTCTTCCCTGTTCAATGCAGCCCGGGCATAGGTCGCGTAGGCCACGTTGATCGAAGGACTGTAATTGTCGCCCGACGCCCTGTCTTTTTCCGATTCTCTATAGAGAGAGATCGCCTCGTTCAGATCGGTATAAATACGGTCGTAGGTATCTTTCAAAGTCGACAGGGGCATATCGCCGTCCGACTGGTCGATGCGCAATACCAGACCGTCCGAAGCGCCGTTGTTGGAATCTTTCCACCTGTATGCGTAAATCTGCGCCAGCATCATAAAGCTATAAGCGCGGTATGTCAGCGCCTGCGCCTTGATGAACTGCTTATCGCTGTCGGGGCCTTCCGCCTGATCGATGTTTACGATGATGGCGTTGGCATTGCCGATAATCATATAATAATAGTACCACGGATAGTACAGGTAAATAGACGCTGTGTTTTCGTTGTACTGGCTGTTGATGATGGCAGCCCAACCGGGCAGGTTCACAAAGAAATGATTGCCGGAATAATTGCCGTAATACATTTTGATGGTTCCTTCTCCGTTGAAACCCTGGGAGCTTAGATATTGCCTTGTCATCAACTTTGCAATACCGTTGATAGCCAGTTTTGCGTTTTCGGTCGTTTCAAAAACAGTAGGCGTACCGATAGAGGCCGTAGGAGTGGTGTCCAGATAATCGCTCGCACAAGCGTTCAGGAAAAGAGCGATAACTGCGATATAAAAATATTTCATGATCTTTTTCATCTTATTTTTCGGATTTAAATGAATTAAAACTGGAATGATACTCCGACGGTGAATACACGCGGCGTTACCATCACATTATCGCTTGTCCCGGCAAAACTTTGCTGGGGATTCATCCCTTTCCGTTTGGTAAAGGTGGCGAGATTTTCGACTGATGCGTTCAGGCGAATCGATTCAAAATCTATTTTCCGGATCAGTTGCCGGGGAAAGAGATAGCTCAACGAGATGTTTTTGACAACGAAATAGGATCCGTCGGTTAAAAAACGCGATGAGGTGGCGTTGTTGAAATTGCTCCGGGCAAAGTCGACTACGGGAATCCCGTTCGGGTCTATGCGGTTCGGAGAATTTTCCGTAATCCCTTCGGGGCTACTCCATGAATCCAGGATGTCTTTATGCAGGGCGTGCGGACTTCCGGACGCAGACATGAGGCTTTGATAGGAATAGTCGATCGTTTTGCCTCCTATGGCATACGTGGCCAGTCCCGTTAAGGTGAAATTTTTATAACTCAACGAGGTGTTCAATGCGCCGTATACTTTCGGGATCACACTTCCGCTCCAATCTCTTTTGCCGAAGGTAGGATTTTTGGTGTAATACTCCTCGCCTATTTTCACAAGATGTTCTCCCGGTATTTCATCCGACCCGTCGCCGAGCTTATTGTCGCCTCCCCGGTTGATGAAATAGTCTTCCAGATTGGGAAGATACAGGGCGTTGCCGGTCAGTCGGTCCACTCCGGCAAACTGATAGAGCCAATAGTCATAAATACCATGTCCTTCCATATATTTCTTAGTGCTGCTGATAATTCCATTCTCCCTGTTTTGTTCCGGGAGGGTCAGGATTTTATTTTTCAACCACGTGGCATTGCCTCCGATCTTCCACTCCCATTCTTTGCTTTGCAGGATGCTGTAATCGATTGTAAATTCAACGCCCCGGTTGGAAACCGAGCCGAGATTCTTCGTAATGGTCGCTTCCGCGGCGCTGGTAGAAGTTGCGCCGGCCGACAAGGGCATATAAACGTCGAAGAGCAGGTCGTTCGTGCGTTTATCAAAATATTCCAGCGATAAATCCAAACGCTTGAACAGGGTCGCCTCGACTGCAGCGCTGAATGAGGCGGCCGATTCCCATTTGATGTTGGACGCTTCGTTCTGGGTCTTATAGGCCGCGCCCTTGTTGGCGTTCTGAGCCATAGAATAGAGGGCCATGTAACCGTAGTAACTCACGCTTTCGTCGTTTCCGACCTCGCCATAGGAGGCGCGCACTTTCAGGGCGTTTATCCAGTCGATCTCTTTTATGAAATCTTCTTTGCTGGCTATCCAGTTTACGCCCATGCTCCAGAAGTTACCCCAGCGGTGGTCGGGATGGAAGCGCGAAGAACCGTCGCGACGGTAGGAAGCGTCGGCGTGATATTTTTCGTCGTAACTGTAACGGACACGTCCCAGATAGCTTTCTGTGCGATAATTCTGTTGATAGTCGTACAGGCTGGTTATGGCGGTGAAATTTTGCATTTCTATCGCGCCGGGGAATATTTCGGTCGTCTTGTAACCGTAGAGATAGCTGTAATTGTAAGAATAGTTTTCATGACCGACAAGCGCATCTACAAAATGGAGGCCGTTGAAAGTCCGGTTCCAATTGAGTTGCTGTTGGAAGGAGTAGTTCTTGTAGCGGTAGATGTTGCGGGAGCTACGGCCGTTATTTCCGGCGCCGTCGCCGATGGTGGCGTTGTTATAAGCGCGTCGTTCGCTGTTGCGAAGGTTCATATCGCCTTTCAGGGTAAAGACGAAGTCGTTCAGAAAGCGGATATCGGCATACATGATGGAATTAATCGTATTGCGAATGGAATTGTCGCGATCCAGTTCCATCTCCCAGACAACGTGCCTTGAGGGATACTGAGGTCTGCCGTACTCGCTTCCGCCGTCGTACTGTTTATCTCCGTTCTCGTCCAACAGGTATTCGCCGTTCTCCATGTTGTGCAGGTGAACCGGATAAATGGGAGCGATGTTGCGGGCGTACATGAACGGATTGGTGAACGAAGCGGTGGCGTCGCCGTTGGTATAATCGGCGTTCTGATGCGATCCGGAAACGGATATCCCCGTCTTAAACCATTTATTGGGCGTGAGGTTGATATTGGCGCGCGCCGTCAACCGGTCGAAACCGGAATTGATAATATATCCCTGCTCGCCCAGGTATCCGACCGAGAAGAAGAAATTATTCTTTTCGGTAGCGCCTTCTCCACTCAGGTTATATTCCTGCCGGTATCCCTTGCGTTCGATGGGTTTATACCAGTTCAGATCGTTGGCATATCCGCTACGGATCGATGCGTCCGAAAGCAGTTTGCCGTTTGCATCAAACAGTTGATCGCCGGGCTTATTGTATACATTATATAACAGGATGTCGGACACCAGCGTGCCGGACGCGGTTTGACCGGCTTCCTCCGGCGTTCTGCCGTTGCTCACGAGTTGATTTCTGTACCCCTGCCACATGACTTCCATGAAATCGTCGGCATTCACCCGGTCATACTCCGCCAGCCCCCGGGTATAAACGCCCTGGTTGGTCGACATGCGTATCCTGACGCGTTCGCTCTTTCCTTTTTTCGTTGTGATCAGAATCACCCCGTTCGACGCCCGGTTACCGTACAAGGCCGCCGAGGTAGCGTCTTTCAACACCGAGATGTTTTCAATATCATTGGCGTTCAGATCCGAAATATTTCCGCCGAAAGGCACTCCGTCCAAGACATACAGGGGCGTGTTGGAGCCGGTCACCGACCCAAAGCCGCGAATACGGATAGAGGCATCCTGGCCGGGCTGTCCGTAGGTACTGTTTACCTGTATACCCGTCCCCGTACCTTCCAATACAGAGCTGATACTTGATACCGGCCGTTTTTCGATCTGCGAAACGTCGACCGTCGAAATAGCGCCGGTCACAGCCGATCTCCGGGACGTTCCGTAGGCCACAACCAGCACTTCATCCAGCAACTCGGTGCTCGCAGTCAGCACCACGCTCACGTTCGCGCCGACCGGAACTTCCTGAGTCTGCATTCCTATATAGGAAATCACCAACATGCCATCGGCAGGGGCAGACAAGGTGAATCTCCCATCCGCATCGGTTGCCGTACCCTGCGAAGTACCTTTAATTTGAATTGTAGCGCCGATCACCGGTTCGCCCGTTTCGTCCACTACCATACCACGCACTTGCGTCTGAGCAGCCAAAAAGCCTACTCCGACAAAAAACAAGGCGAAAAACAACTTTAGTTTTCTTTTCATACTCAACTTTTTTTTAAAATTAAAAACTCAATTTGTAAATCGTGCACGAGATTCCCCTCCCCGCCCACAACAGAGAGAGAACGTGCCATAAATATTTCCTACATAGATCGAATAATGAGAACATTCCGCCCCGTAAGAGAAACGGGAACAGCACAAAGAAAAAAACTCCGTAAAAGAGAAATGTGTAAATAAAATGAACAGGCCAAAACGATAGCCCCCTAAACCCGGAACAAGAAATAAGAGAAATACCCCCCCCCATGTTAACTTTTATTAACAATGAAAAGGGCGTACAAACATTTAAATCAAGGTCCATTATTTTAGCTATTTTATTATAAATACATGCAAAAATACAGATTAATATTGTTATTCGCAACTAATGGGCGCAAAAAAAATATATTTAACGTTTCAGCGATATCACAAACAAAGTAAAAACATCTCTAAAAATACTCAACCGGATACTTTTGGCCCGAAATTCAGGAAAATTTCCAAAACATCGCGTCGAAGCAGGAAAACAAAAAAAGAAAAGAAAGGAGTTGTTTTTTTGCCCGGATATGAAAGAAAACACTATCTTTACAAGTCTGAAACACAGTAGACATTTAACTAACCGTTATAAAATAAATAACTATGAAAACGCTTTATTTTAGAAAAATCTTTTTTACACCCTTGTTTGGTGCAATAATGTTGTTTGTGTCCGGCCAAAATGCATCGGCAGGCTCGATTGCTGCCGGTGATGACTCGACAAAGGCATTACCGCGCTCTACCCCTGCGGCCGAGAAGGTAAAAGCCCAGGGTATTACGGATTACCTGGAGGCGGTAAAGAACAGTGAACAGGATTTACACAGCCTGATGATTGTAAGGAACGGCAAGGTCGTATCGGAACAATGGTTCGGAGATCATGCCGCCGATCGACCGCATGTCATGTTTTCCGTCAGCAAAACCTATACCGCTACGGCAATCGGCTTTGCTGTGTCCGAGGGACGGTTAAGTGTAACGGACAAAGTCATCTCCTTCTTCCCCGATAAATTGCCGGAATCGGTCGGCGATCACCTCAAGGAGCTGGAGATACGCCATTTGCTGAC
>JAIRSF010000143.1 GCA_031255595.1 Tannerella sp. | reverse complement strand
ACGATCAGATCCGGGCGTTCCGTTGAACGGTCGATCATCTCCTGCGTCGTTTCGCCGGAGAGGACTAATATGCCGAACGCACCGGCATTGTGCGCCATTGCGATGTCTGTGTAGATCCGGTCGCCTACCATGGCGATTTCGTCGGCTTGTAAATTTCTGTATCGCCTGATGCCGGCCAGCATATTGGGGTCGGGTTTTCCGAGCGTTACATCGGGCGTTCGCCCTGTCGCGTATTCGATGCACCGGCAGATGGAGCCGCAGTCGATAAGAACCGTAGATTGGTTTGTGGGACAGACCCGGTCGGGATTCGTGGCCATATAAGGTATCCCTCTCGATACCCACCAGGCTGCACGACACAGGCGCGAATAGGTCAGCGATGTGTCGAATGCTGCGACGATTATATCCGGCACATCGTCCGGGCTGTCGCCGGTGGAAACAAATCCGGCCTTTTCAAATTCCGTAATCATACTTTGCGTGCCGAGCAGAAACAGCCGGCGGGCTTGCGGGTGATGCTCCTTTATATAATCAATAGTAGCGGCGGTGGTTGTATAGATCTCCTGTTTTTCCGCATGAATACCCATTTTATTTAATTTAGACACATAATCGTCCAATGATTGAGATGGATTATTGGTCAGAAACGAGTGCGTTATATTCAGGCGTTTCAGTTTTTCCAGAAACGGCAGGGTATAGGGAAACAGGGTATTTCCCATATAAATGGTGCCGTCCATATCAAGGGCGATGTGCTTTATTTTCGATAGTTTGTCTTTTAATTCGTAATCCGTCATAATCATCACATTAAAATTATACTTCTTCATAACCGTCGGCTTTCGCTTTCCACATCAGCATGAACACAAAAATATTCAAAACCGCTATACCGATCATTCCCATAAACACATAGTCCCAGCTTTTGTCGGGATTAACTTTATTAATCATATCGACAAAATAGCCGACGCCGATTCCGGAAACGATACCGCTTGCATACCCGAACAAGCCGGTCAGCCCGTTTGCCGTTGCCGCCGCACGATTCGTTGCCTGATTTGCGGCGGCGATCCCGATGAGGGCCTGGGGGCCATAAATGAAGAAACCGGCCATGGCAAGCACGAAAATCATCACTCCGGGCGGGGCGGACGTGGGCAGGAACAGAAACAGCGTCATGAAAACGGCGACGCCGGTCATGCAAAACACGCATGTGCGGTGCGCTTTCCCTTTCAGGTATTTATCCGTTGCCCAGCCTGCTATCAACATCCCTATGATACCGAAAATTTCAAACACAGCGACCGTCCAGCCGGCATGCGACAGCGACATGCCATGCGACTCTTTCAGGAACGTAGGCCCCCAGTCCAGTACGGCGAACCGGACGGTGTAAACAAAGAAATTAGCAATTCCCAATATCCAGATCCATTTGTTGCAGAACACCTTTTTGCGTATAAAAGCTTTATACTCGGCCGATGAATCCTTTCCCCTCTTATTTATCCGGTGTAACTCGGGAAGCCCCACCGACGACGGCGTATCCCGCAGGAGAAGAAACAGCCCCAGAGAACCGGCAAGGGCGATAGCGGCAGGTATCCAAAAACACCATTTCCATGCGCCCATGTGCGATGCCGATTCGATCACACTTCTCATCCTTTCCGTATCTGCGGCGTCGACATGCAGGTTCGAGGCAATCAATGATACCACTTCGGGATGATTGCTCATATTCTCACCGAGCGTCCCCATGATATATCCGCATAAAACGGCGACAAGGCTTGCCCCTATGGAATGGGATGTGTTCCAGATGGACATTTTTGTCGCCAACTCTTGCTGCGGTATCCAGTGCGTAAGCAGGCGTGCACATGGGGGAAACCCGCTCCCCTGCATGAAATTGTTGAGCGTGAGAATGATTCCGAAGATCAGCGTCATGGTATTGGTGAACATCGGCCCGCCCGTTTCTCCGGTAATAAAAGCGCTAAGATCGGTACCCAAACCGAAAGCGAAGTTTGCCAGCGCACACAGAAACAACCCGATCGCCATGTGGTAGCGGGCATTCATGCGGTCGGCAACGACGCCGTTGAGAAAACGCGAGAGGCCGTAGACGATCGTGACTAAGGTCATAATGATGCCGAAACTCGTTTTCGTAATGCCGTATTCGGCGCTTAAGCCCGGTATTGCAAACGAAAAATTTTTGCGTACGAAATAAAACAGGGCATATCCCGTCATCGTAGCTATCAACGTACGCGTCTGCCAATATTTGAATGATTTGTTCATGGTTTAAATTATCGGTTGATTTCCCAAAGTCCGCCTTTTCCGAACAATCCGGCCATCCACTCGTTGATAAGGCCCGTACGGACGGCGATATCCAATATCGTAAAGCGCCGGCGCAGGTGCTGGGCCGGTATGATACTCTCCTTGAGCTTTTGTCGTGACAGGTCGATCTGTTCGGGTGTCACAGGCGCTCCGACCGTATCCAGCCGCCGGACGGCTTCATCGACCGGTATCAATTGGTTCCGCAGGCGCTCTTTCGTCACCTCCCAGGTGTTTTTGAAACGGGTGAGTTGCTGCCTCAATTCATCGTGTGTAATATATTTGGCTTTCGTTTCCGTCAGTCCGATCGTTGGGAAATTTGTTCCCTTGAATAGTTCAATAGCTTTCGATTCGGCTTCGGCGGCGGTGGGCCAGGCTTTCACACAGGCTTCGACGTCCAGCTTTTTCAGGTCGCTGCGGAGGAGTTGTTCGTAGAAAGCGATGGAAACAAGTGTTCCGATGCTTACTTTAAATCCATGTGAAGGAGCCGCGCCGTTCCTCATCACGAAATTTTCCATATCCCACAAATGGCTGAATTGATGCTCCGCACCGCTTGCCGGACGGCTTGATTGGGGATATGCCTGCATAGCGAAGCCTCCCAACATAAGTCCTTCGGTGAGATTTCGCAGGGCGTCGCGGTTGCCTTCGCGTACGCCGGACGGGTTGTCCAACGCCTGATGCAGGCCGTCTTGCACGATGGAGAACGCCAACGCATCAATAGGCTCCACACCCAGTGCATCGGCAAGGATCCAGTCGGCCCCGGCGGGTATCTTGGCAAACAGGTCTGCGTAGCCTGCCGCCGTCATTTCGGCAGGAGCCGTCGCTATGACGTCTATGTCGGCGATTATGGCTTTGGGGGCGTGGCAGGGAAAGGTCTGCTTGGCCCCGTCTTTCGTGATGGACGCCCCGTAGGATGCGTAGCCGTCCATAGATGCCGCCGTCGCTACGGTGATGTAAGGCCTCCGGGTGTGTGTGGCGGATAATTTTACCAGGTCGTTGATCGTACCCGAACCTGTGGCGATGGGTATGGCGTCCGTTTCGGACAGCCTTTTATCGAGGCGTTCGATATAGTTCCATTCCGCGTGCAGGGCGTGCTCGTCGAAAATATAAGGCTCCTCCTGTGCGATGCCGTTTTTTGCCAACAGCATGTGGACGTCGTTTCCTGCAATGCCGAATGTCGTTTTATCGGCTATGATGATCGCCTTTTGTCCGGGAAACAGTTTTTCGAAAACCGCCGCTGTCCGGACGATCACTCCTTCGCCCAACAATAACTCTTTTGTTTGCGATGTGTTTTTTAAAGCTAATTTTATTTTTTCCATATTATATTTATGTATGAATTTTGTTTTTTTCCGCCGAATGGGTCATCAACATGAACAGTATGGCCATGCAACAACTTGCAAGGAGCATAATGAAGCCTGCTTCCCAGCCCAAGCTTTGTACGACGCGCCCCATAACAATATTGGCCAGCAGGGAAGTTCCGAAAAAATACCCGAAAAAGCCCGTTAACCCGGCCGATGTGCCGGCTGCATTTTTGGGTGCGAGATCCAGTGCGTGTACGCCTATGAGCATGACCGGCCCGTAGATCAGGAAACCGATTGCGACCAGGGCAATGCCGTCGACCAGCCTGTTGTCGGTGTTCGTCCAATAGACGACGATGGCGATAGCGACAAGCGCCATGAAGATAATCGTTGTAACGGCACGTTTGCCTTTGAAAATACGGTCGCTTATCCAGCCGCAGATCAATGTTCCCGGAATAGCGGCCCATTCATAGAGCGAGTATGCCAGGCCTATCGCTTTAATGTCATAGCCTTTGACCTCTTTGAGATACGCCGGCGCCCAGTCGAGTACGCCGTAACGTACGAAATATACGAAAGCGTTTGCAATGGCTACATACCACAGAATACGGTTGTTCAGCACATATTTGAAAAAGATATCTTTCGTGCTCAACACTTTTTCCTGTTCCTGCGAGTAGTTGGCCGGATAATCGTTCTTGTATTCTTCGATGCCCGGAAGCCCGCATGATTGGGGTGTGTCGCGTATTAACAGGTAGGAAATGAGGGCGATCAGGATGGTTATAGCGGCGGGGAAGATGAAAATACCGAGTTGCCACGACATCATTTTGCCGAAGCCGAGCGATAGGGCGAAGGTGACACCCCAGCCGGCAAGCGCTCCGATGAGTCCTCCTCCCACATTGTGGGCCACGTTCCATATCGCCATCTTTGTGCCGCGTTCTTTGACGGAAAACCAGTGTGTCATTACACGCCCGCAAGGAGGCCATCCCATGCCTCCGAGCCATCCCATCAGGAATTGGAAAACGGCCATGACGGCGACATTATAAAATCCGAAATTCGAACCGGCGGCTATGGTCGCAACCGAAGCCAGCACTAACCCTAACGGAAGAAATTTGCGTGCATCGCTACGGTCGGATATGCCTCCCATCAGGAACTTGGACAAACCGTATGCTGTGGCGTTAAAAGAAAAGGCCAGGCCTAACTCCGCCTTGTCGAAACCAAGCTCCAGGAGGTAGGGTATGGCTAAGGAGAAATTTTTCCGTACCAGGTAATATGCGGCATATCCGATGAAAATGCCGAGGAAGACCTTCAGGCGCATGGATTTATATGCGCCGTCTATTTCACCTTTCTCGATCAGGGGTTTATATTCCGGTGGTTGCAGGTAATTTCTCATATTTGTTAATTGTATGTGAGCTTCTGTGTGCAAATCAAAATAAATGTGGTTTTATTTTGTTTTGTGCAAAAATAGAAAAAAAAACCATCAAACAAAAATTTGTTGAAAGGACGAAAACCGATTTTTGACCTGTTTGCCTTGAAAAATGAAAATCCTCGCAGGGCAGGAAGCGTATGCCGGTATGAGAGAAAAAAGGGAATTTTTGTTTTCTTTTGTGATTTTAGTCCGAAAAATCGTATATTTGCAAACTTGACGTTAAAAAAGCATGAACAATCGTATATTTTAATTATATAATCACACAATGGAAAAAAAAAGAGTTTATACCTTCGGGAATGGTGAAGCCGAAGGTAAGGCGGATATGAAAAATCTGCTGGGAGGAAAAGGAGCTAATCTTGCGGAGATGAATCTGATTGGAGTGCCCGTGCCCCCGGGTTTTACCATCACGACGGATGTTTGCAATGAATATTATGAAAAAGGGAAAGAGGCGGTTACCGCCCTTTTGAAGGAAGATGTGGAATGTGCCCTGGCGAAAGTGGAAGCGCTGATGAATTCGAAGTTCGGCGACGTTGAGAACCCGTTGCTCGTTTCCGTACGTTCCGGTGCGCGTGCTTCGATGCCGGGTATGATGGACACGATCCTGAATCTCGGATTGAACGATAAGGTGGTGGAAGGTTTGGTCGGCAAGACCGGCAATCCGCGTTTCGTATGGGATTCGTATCGTCGCTTTGTGCAAATGTACGGCGATGTAGTGTTGGGGATGAAGCCTTTCGACAAAAATGAAGAAGATCCGTTTGAAGTGATTATCGACCGGGTGAAAGAAACGAAAGGCGTCAAACTGGATACCGAACTTGGTGTTGAAGACCTGCAGGAGTTGGTGGCCCGGTTTAAAGAAGCTGTGAAAAATCAGACCGGCAAAGATTTTCCCGACAATGCTTACGAGCAATTATGGGGAGCCGTCTGCGCTGTGTTCGACAGTTGGATGAACGACCGCGCGATCTTGTACCGTAAGATGGAAGGCATACCGGCCGAATGGGGTACGGCAGTGAACGTGCAGGCTATGGTGTTCGGGAACATGGGCGACACGTCGGCTACCGGTGTGGCGTTCAGCCGCGATGCGGCTACGGGCGAAGACCAGTTTGTCGGCGAATACCTGATCAACGCACAGGGCGAAGATGTGGTAGCCGGTATCCGTACGCCGCAGCAGATCACAAAGATCGGCTCCGAACGGTGGGCGAAGCTGGCCGGCATACCGGAAGAAGAACGCCGCACGAAATATCCGTCGATGGAAGAAGCAATGCCTGAGATATACAAAGAATTGGACAGGTTGCAGGAAAAGCTGGAAAATCATTACAAAGATATGCAGGATATGGAGTTTACCGTACAGGAAGGTAAGCTGTGGTTCCTGCAGACACGAAGCGGTAAACGTACCGGCGCGGCCATGGTTAAGATTGCCATGGACTTGTTGCGCCAGGGTATGATCGATGAAAAAACGGCGATTATGCGTGTCGAGCCGAATAAATTGGACGAGCTTCTTCATCCGATATTCGACAAGGCGGCGCTTAAGAAAGCGAGAGTCCTGACGAAAGGCTTAGCTGCATCGCCGGGAGCCGCCTGCGGAAAAATCGTCTTCAGTGCGGACGACGCTTCTATCCGGGCCGGTAAAGGCGAACGGGTGATCATGGTGCGCGTGGAAACCTCGCCGGAAGATCTTGCCGGCATGGCAGCCGCCGAAGGTATATTAACCGCACGAGGCGGTATGACCTCACATGCGGCTGTTGTGGCGCGTGGTATGGGCAAATGCTGCGTTTCCGGAGCAGGCGAATTGGTGATTGATTATGCGGCTAAACGCCTTCGGGTAGGCGGTGTTATTTTGGAAGAAGGTGATTTTATTTCGCTGAACGGGTCGACCGGGGAAGTCTATCTGGGAGCTGTCGCAACAAAAGAAGCAGAGTTAGATGCGGACTTTTCGGAGTTGATGAACCTTTGCGACAAGTATACGAGATTGGTTGTACGCACGAATGCCGATACACCGTATGATGCGAAGATCGCTCGTGAGTTCGGCGCCGTAGGTATCGGCCTTTGCCGTACGGAACATATGTTTTTTGAAGGAGAAAAAATACGTGCGATGCGCGAGATGATCCTGGCCGAAACGATCGAAGGACGCCGCCGCGCCCTGACGAAAATATTACCCTACCAGCAGACTGATTTTAAAGGAATATTCAGAGCCATGGCCGGCTGTCCGGTGACGGTACGCCTGCTTGACCCGCCTCTTCATGAGTTTGTGCCCCATTTTGAAAAAGAACAACGCGAACTGGCCGGAATAATGGGCGTTACGTATGAATATATCAAAGAACGGGTCGATTCGCTCCATGAAGCGAACCCGATGCTGGGACATCGCGGCTGCCGCCTGGGTAACACCTACCCGGAGATTACGGAAATGCAGACAAGAGCGATCCTGGGCGCCGCACTCGACCTGAAAGCGGAAGGCGTGGAAACACATCCGGAAATCATGGTGCCTCTGACGGGTATACTCCATGAATTTGTCGCCCAGGAAAAGGTAATACGCGAAACGGCTGCGAAATTGTTTGAAGAACGCGCCGACAGCGTAGATTTTAAAGTAGGCACGATGATCGAAATACCGCGTGCGGCGCTTACGGCAAATCGTATAGCAAGCAAAGCGGAATTTTTCTCGTTCGGCACGAACGACCTTACACAGATGACGTTCGGTTACAGCCGCGACGATATCGCCTCGTTCCTCCCCGCCTATTTAGACATGAAAATATTGCCGAACGATCCCTTCCAGGTGCTCGACCAGAACGGAGTAGGGCAGTTAGTCCGCATGGCGACGGAAAAAGGACGCTCCGTCCGTCCCGATCTCAAATGCGGTATCTGCGGCGAACATGGAGGAGAACCTTCGTCGGT
>JAIRSF010000087.1 GCA_031255595.1 Tannerella sp. | reverse complement strand
AGTGAGGACGTTCAGATGGAAATGGAAATGGAAGACGATTATTTAAAAGAACTTCAGGATAAAGAGCGCCTGATTGAAGAACAAAAAACAGAGATCGAAGAACAAAGAAAAGCGCTCGGTGAACAAAAAACAGAGATCGAAGAACAAAGAAAAGCGCTCGATGAATTAAGAAAACAGTTAGCCGAAATACAACGGAGTAAATAATAAAAATACCGCATTACCGGGCGCTACTTGTCCGCCGTTTCGTACAGTCACCGCTGCTCATCTCCCATTCTTGAAACAACTTGAATGCTTATTTCTTTTTTGCATCGGTTTTGCCGATATAAAATTCATTCACGTTTGCATTTTCAGGCTGTTCGTCCGCAAGTATTATTTCATCTCCTTCGCCGACTTACCGAATAAATCCCATGAAATAGGCTCCTTAATTTCGCAAAAAGTTTTAACCGTACACGTACCGGATTATTCACTATTCACTATTAACTATTCACTAGCCAACGCTTCTGCCAGAAATGGGGTTGTGAAGCTTTGAGTCTTCGATGCAACCATTTCTTCCGGGGTTCCGGCAAATACGATATTACCGCCTCCGCGACCTCCCTCAGGGCCCATGTCAATGATATAATCTGCCGATTTTACAATGTCCATGTTGTGCTCGATGATGATGATCGTATTGCCTTTGTCGACGAGTTTGTTCAATACGCCGAGTAATACCCGTATGTCGTCAAAATGCAGGCCTGTTGTCGGCTCATCCAAAATATATAGGGTCTTTCCCGTATCGCGTTTGGATAGTTCGGTGGCTAATTTGACGCGTTGGCTCTCGCCTCCCGATAAGGTGGGCGACGGTTGACCGAGTTTGATGTATCCCAGTCCTACATCCTGTAAGACCTTTATTTTGTTCAGAATGGCGGGGATATTTTCAAAAAACTCAACCGCCATATTGATTGTCATATCCAAGACATCGGCAATGGATTTGCCGCGGAAACGCACTTCCAGCGTTTCGCGGTTATAGCGTTTGCCATGGCAGTCTTCGCATGGCACGTATACGTCCGGCAGGAAGTTCATTTCAATGGTTTTGTAACCGTTGCCTTTGCAGGTTTCACATCGGCCGGCCGAAACGTTGAACGAAAAACGTCCGGGTTTATATCCTCGTATTTTCGATTCGGGGAGTTCTACGAACAGATTGCGGATATCCGAAAACACGCCGGTGTAGGTTGCCGGGTTACTGCGAGGCGAACGTCCTATCGGCGACTGGTCTACGTTTACGATCTTATCCGTATGTTCGATTCCTTCGAGGGACTTATACGACAGGGGCGTCCCCAGCGAACGATAGAAATGCCGGCTCAGGATCGGTTGCAGCGTACTGCCTATCAATGAGGACTTTCCGCTCCCCGACACGCCTGTGATACAAATCATTGTTCCCAAAGGAAAAGATACGTCGATTTCTTTCAGGTTGTTTCCGCTTGCACCTTTCAACGTAAGGAAATGTCCGTTGCCTTTTCGTCTTAACGGCGGCACTTCGATCGACTTATACCCGTTAAGATAGGCCGAGGTCAACGTATCGGACTTTATCATTTCCTGTGGCGTTCCGGCAAAAACAATCTCTCCGCCAAGACGTCCGGCTTTCGGCCCCATGTCAACTACATAATCGGCACTCAGCATCGTATCTTTATCGTGTTCTACGACGATCACCGAATTTCCGGCGTCGCGCAGATTTTTCAGCGAATTGATCAGCCGTACATTATCACGCTGATGCAGGCCGATACTCGGTTCGTCTAAGATATAAAGCACATTCACCAACCGGCTGCCTATCTGTGTCGCTAATCGTATGCGCTGGCTCTCTCCGCCGGAGAGGGTAGCCGAAGCCCTGTTCAGTGAAAGGTAATCCAGCCCCACATCCAAAAGAAACTCCAGCCGCGAACGGACTTCTTTTAAAATCTCCGTTGCTATTTTCATCTGCTGTTCCGATAACTTCTTATCGACCGACATCATCCATTTATAAAGCTCCGACACATCCATGGCGGAAAGTTCGGCTATATTTTTACCTCCTATACGATAGTGTAATGCCTCTTTGTTGAGGCGTTTTCCGTCACATTCGGGACATGCGGATGTGCTGATAAACTGCCCCGCCCATTTCTGCGCCGATGCGGAAGCCTCTTCATCCTGCTGCATCAGGATGTATTTGGCAACACCTTCGTACGACAGCATATAATTTGAATGTCCCAACGACTCATTGCTGATCTGCAGAAGCTCGTCCGTTCCATTCATGATTTCATCAATCGCATCTTCGGGCAAATCACTGATCGGGGTCTTGATCGTAGCGCCATGTTTTTTACACAATGCATCAATCTGCCAGAAGATCATTGAATTTTTATACTTACCAAGCGCAACAATTCCGCCGCCGTAAATACTCAACGAAGGATCGGGAACGATCTTATTCATATCCAGAATATTCACCTCGCCCAGTCCTTTGCATCGCGGACAAGCGCCATGTGGCGAATTAAACGAAAAATTATGCGGCGCAGGTTCACTGTACGAAAGCCCTGTGACCGGACACATCAGGCGACGGCTGTAATAGCGCAACCCATCGTTCTCCGCGTCGAGCAGTACGATCAATCCGTCGCCCTGCTTCATCGCCACGCGCAGGCTGTTTTTCAGACGCCGGCGTTCGGAACCGTCAACCACCAGCTTATCAATCACAATCTCTATATCGTGCATCTTGTAACGATCCAGTTTCATGCCATGGCGAATTTCTTCCAGCTTGCCGTCGACACGCACATTCAGGTAGCCTTTCTTACGTATCTGCTCAAACAATTCCCTGTAATGCCCTTTACGGCTTCGCACGACAGGCGCCAGGATATACGTCTTACGACCCTTATAATCATCCTCTATAAGCTCCAAAATCTGTTCTTCCGTATATTTCACCATCTTCTCGCCACTCAGGTACGAATAGGCTTCGCCTGCGCGGGCAAACAACAGGCGCATAAAATCATACACTTCGGTCGTCGTACCTACGGTAGAACGGGGATTGCGGTTCGTCGTCTTTTGTTCGATCGAAATAACCGGGCTTAATCCGCTTATTTTATCCACATCGGGCCGTTCGATATTCCCCAGGAAATTGCGGGCGTAAGCCGAGAATGTTTCTATATATCGCCGTTGTCCTTCGGCAAATATCGTATCGAAAGCCAGCGAAGATTTTCCGCTTCCACTCATCCCGGTGATGACCGACAGTTTGTTACGCGGTATATCGATATCTATATTTTTCAGGTTATGAACACGCGCTCCAAAAACGGATATCCATCCACTTTCCGTTCGTTTTCTATTTTCAGACATAATACCCTTTCTTTCTTTTCTTTATCAAAACGTTCTCCTCCTCTAATCCACCACCCATCGCCTGTCGTGTACATAACGATTGGGCGAATTATAATACAATGCATCTTTATTCGGAATCAGTATCTCATATTTTCCGTTGCCGATCGCAAGTTTTGTATCTTTCAGCCATGGATTAAAATCTTTCAGATCGCGATATGTGATGTTATGTTGCCGGGCAAAAACGGCCAGATCCGGTATATCCTCATTCACCGGCACGACCTTGCAGTGAATCGGGCGATACAGGTTTCCCGGTTTAAGGACGAAGCCGTACTTATAGGGATTTTCAAATATCTGCTTAATAGCAAGAATACGGTAAGGATACCTTGTTGTTTCTTCCACCAGGTACAGATCGAGAACCGATGATTCTTGCTGTTTCTCCATCCGGCTCGATATCCGTTCCATCCCGGCATTGTAGGAAGAAGCTACCGTCAGCCAATCTCCGTATTTGGCATACGCCTCTTTCAGATATTTGCAGGCGGCCTCCGTCGATTTTGCAACATGACGCCGTTCGTCGACGGTCGCCGTCACGCGAAGCCCATACTGTTTCCCCGTACCTTCCAGAAACTGCCACATGCCTGCCGCACGCGCGGACGACGTCGCTTTCGGATCCAAATGACTTTCGATAACCGCCAAGTATTTGAAATCGTCCGGAACATCGTTGGCCGCCAGAATCGGCTCGATAATCGGAAAATAACGATTCGCACGCTTGATAAGCAACATAGTGGAAGAATGAAAATACGTGAAACCGCTTAGCTCACGATCCATTCCTTCCCACATATTGTAGCGGGTCAGGTCGATCTCTTTTCCACAGAAACGAACCGAAGAAGGCACTTCCGGTGAAACGGTAAACGAAGATACTACCGGTGTTTTTTCTTTCACCGCAACGGAATCCTTATATCCGAAAAGCAAATAAACAACCAGGCAACACACACAAACGCTAAAAAAATTCAAAATCAAACGAAGTATTTTCATTTTCAACATTAATATTATTAGTAAACTTCAGGCAATTCCGCCGGTTCCCTTTCATTGCCGGCATCCGCACATATCCGCTTAACACTCCGGAGCGGCCTTTCGGCACCGAAAGAAACAGGCGCCGGCCGTTTTATTCTACCGGATCAAGCTCCATCTTCACATCTTTTGTTCTGTAAACATTCACATCCCCTTTCCGGACACGCTTCCTGCCGTTCGTTCCCGTATATTCGATCAGGTAGTAGTAAGCTCCCGCCGGAACATATTTGCCCCTGTATTTGCCGTCCCATCCCTGGGAAGGATCCGTCCACCGGAACATTTCCGTCCCCCACCGGTTGAATATCCAACCCTGGAATTTCACTACGGACTTAGAGCGTACCCTGAATATATCATTAATCCCGGGAGTACATCCGGGAGAAAATGCGTTCGGGATTTCCATAATAGTTTCGGTTATCAGGATCCTGAACTCTGCGGTGTATTCACATTTCTTTGAACGGGAACCGGCCACTTCCAGTCTCACAAGATATTCGCCTTCCAGGTTAAACATATGAACAAGATCTTCGCC
The DNA here is from genome assembly GCA_031255595.1 of Tannerella sp. Classification (GTDB taxonomy): domain Bacteria; phylum Bacteroidota; class Bacteroidia; order Bacteroidales; family Tannerellaceae; genus Tannerella. The sequence goes on along the minus strand of JAIRSF010000087.1, from coordinate 8,061 downwards.
GTTGAACCGGACGATCTCCGTCGTATCATTCTCTCCCAGCCTAAGAACTTTCCATGTAAACAGCGACGCCACCGGAACGTTTGCACGAGCGCTGAACGTCACTTCCGTCGGGGCAAGCAGTTCTCCTTCCTCTTCGGCCTGTACATTTCCACCCGGCCCTGTATAAACAGCCGTTGTATCGGCATAGACTTCGATCGCCTGCGCCTCGTAATAAGGGATACTCGCCGACGTTTCGACGCCAAAATGACGTGCAAACAAATCTCCCGACAGTGTGATCTCCGTATCCGTCAGCACAAGCGGGAAATATCGTTCGCTTCCGGGAAGGCCGGAAGGCCGGAAAGTGGTTGCAAACGGATCCGTATCAAACGTCTTCGAAACATCAAGAGGCAAAAAGCTTCTCAATTCTTCCTTCCATTCCAGCGTTTGATAACTCAGCTCGAACACCCGGTTAATTTTCGTCAAAACGCCGGACGGCGTATAATACGTAATATCTTTGATATCGGCATCTCCTTCGAACCGCAATCCTTCACATTCATCAAAATCGGGTATAACGCGAAAACTGCGTATATCCGGTTCGTATTTACTGTAATCAATGATCCAGACATAACGCCTCATCGAGCCTTCATCCACATAATAACCATATCCGTCTTCTACATCTGTAATCGTCGAGGTCGTTCCGTCCTGAACGGAAGAAACTCTTTCCGGATCGTTCAGATCCGGCCTCGTTTTGTAACGGCACCACTGATGCGACGCCGACGAAGACGTATAACTAATCCGCACGTTTTCCATACCATAAACAAAATACACCTGTATCCTATCTCTGGAATTATCGGCGGCCAAAAGGGGCGTCCCCATCCCTCCCGTCACTTTGTAATACTCCGTATTCTGTGCGGACGCGGCGCAAAGAAACAGGATACATGCAAGAAACAAACCGAATTTTCTTTTTTTACCTCTATTCATACGCATAAAAACAAGCCTCCAAAATTACAAAATATATCCATCAATAACAAACGCTACAATCTCCCCCCAAATAAAATCCATCAAAATATTTCTATTTTTCAATCATATTATTGTATATTTGCAACCATAATTAAAAACACAGATGTTTTATATGAAAGGGGTTACGCAAATTGCATTATTAGGGGTATTCTGTTTGATTGCGATAAATAATATATCGGCACAAACCGATCGAGCTACAGTTAGTAACGTACAAGAGGAGGATATATTTTATCATACGATAGAACGCGGGCAAACCGTATACTCCATCGCTAAAATGTACGACGTAAAAGTAGGTGATCTTCACCGGCTGAACATAGGAAGTGATGAAGGCATCAGAGCCGGCGACAAGCTCAAAATCCCACAGAAAAGAATCATAAAAACCTCCGTTTCGGCGGAACCGGATGCCGACGGCGCTTATGTCTATCATACGATACAGGCCGGCGAAACGCTGTACGGCGTGTCTAAACAATACGAGGTGAACGGAGCAAGTATTGTAGAGGCAAACCCGGGATTATCGCACAATAGTTTCTCGATCGGCAAAACCATCCGTATACCTGCCGGTAAAAAACAAAAGACCGTAGAAATCCAAACGGGAACAAAAGAAATCTATTACACCGTACCGGCAAAAGAAACGATGTACAACATCAGCAAGACATTCAAAACGTCCGAAAAAGAACTACTGAAGCTCAACCCCGAACTGTCGGGAGGCCTGCACACAGGTATGACGCTCCGTATACCGCTAAGGATTAACGAAAAAGACCTTCCGAAAGAACAAGAGCCGGATGCACGTGAAGTCAATGCAATGCTGGACGTCAGGCGTGAAGTCAAGCATGTGAATGCTGCTAAAATAGCCGTACTGTTGCCGTACAATGCGAATAAAAGCACACCGAACCAGGCCCGGATCGAATATTACGAAGGCATGCTGCTGGCTGTAGACAGCCTCCGGAACATGGGCTACACGACCGAAATGTTTATACACGACATAGGCGATGATACGTCAATATTGCAAAAAATACTGAAAACGGAAAGCCGGACACTGAAAGATGTAAACCTGATTATCGGCGGGGTTTCCAACGAACAGATCAAACTGATTGCAGATTTCGCCAAGGCAAACAAAATCAAATACGTAATCCCGTTCACATCAAGGAACGACGAAGTCCTGAACAACGCTTATATCTTTCAGGTGAACACTCCGCATAACTACCTGTATGCGAACGCTTCCTACGTCGGGGCCAACTTATTCGGCAAACATAATATCATCTTCCTTAACACGAAAGATAAAGATGAACAAACCGATTTTATTAAAGAATTTAAGCAAGACCTGAAAGAACGGAATATTTCTTATAATGACGTTGTATATGATGCGAAAAACTTTCCGGCTACGATAAAAGACCAATTGTCGGTCGCCAAACCGAACGTCATCATACCGCTTTCAAGCTCGTTAGAAGCATTGATGAAAATGAAGACCGTATTGCGTATGATAGCGGAAAAACAGCCGGAATATGCGATTACGCTTTTCGGCTATCCGATATGGCAAACGTATTCCAAAGAATGTTTGGATGATTTTCATACACTGGATACCTATATCTACAGTCCGTTTTATGCCGACAACATGAACCCGAGCGTAAAAGGATTTTACGAAAATTACAAAAACTGGTACAGCAAAAGCCCGGCGTCTACTCTATATCCCAAATATTCCATGTTAGGATTCGACACCGGTATGTTTTTCTTCGAAGCGCTGCAAAAATACGGTGCGAACTTTGAAAACAACCTGCCGGAAATCAACTACAAAAGTTTACAGACCGGCTTCAACTTCGAGCGGGTAAACAATTGGGGCGGTTTCATCAATACCAATATTTACATCATTCACTACAATAAAGATTTTACAATCACACGTTCCGACTTTAAATGAAATTAAAAACATACGTTATCCTGTGCTTCACCCTGATGGCTTCGACCGCCGGGGCGCAGATTATCATCACGACTCCATACGAATTTTCCGTAGGTATATCGGGCGGAACAACTTTTTCGTCCGTTTCGTTCAGTCCGAGAGTAGAACAAAGCACGCTTCCGGGCATGACTTTCGGACTAACCGGCCGCATGACGATGGGGGAATACGTAGGATTACAACTCGAAATAAACTATGCGCAACAAGGTTGGAATGAATTTTTTGAAATAACGGACAATTCAACAGAAACGGAAACGGAAACGGAAAAGGTCGAATCGGACGACAAATACACGCGGCGCTTGAACTATCTGCAACTACCTTTTTATACACACGTTCAGTTCGGCGGAAAAAATGTAAAAGGATTTATTAATGCAGGGCCGCAGATCGGTTATTTCATAAGTGAATCTACGGACGAAAACCTGAAAGAGAGAGGCAGGCAGCCGGCCATGCAACATGATATGCCGGTGGAAAAGAAATTCGAGTGGGGTATCAGCGGAGGCGCCGGGATTGAGTTTCGTACGGGAATCGGATATTTTCTGCTCGAAGGACGGTATTATTACTCGTTTGGCGACATTTACAGCACAAAAGTAAAAGATAATTTCTCCAAGGCGTCCAGCCAGATTATCTCCGCCAAAATATCCTACCTGATACCGTTCTGATCTTATTTCTTCTTTTTTACAGACCATCCGAAATGACCGATCAAATCCGCCAGTCCGTAGTATTTCCCATGCACATAGACTAACAAGTCGGCCTCCCGCATATCAAAAGCGCCTGTTTCCGGATCTATATACCGGTCGTCGGCGCGTACATTGACGACGTCGGCAATAAACATATCGTGCGAGCCAAGCCCCAACACTTCCTTTACACAACATTCGATGCATAAAGGCGATTCTTCCACAAGCGGCGCGCGGACAACAGACGACCGGCCCGGCGTCAGTTTCATTTCTTCAAACTTGTTGTGATCCCTGCCCGACACAACCCCGCACCAATCCGTCGCAAACGCCATATCGCGGGTCGTCAGGTTGATCACAAACTCCATATTCTTCTTCAGGATCGGATAAGAATACCGTTCGGGACGTACCGAGATATAACACATCGGGGGGTTCGTGCAAATCGTCCCTACCCAACTGACGGTCAACAGGTTGTATTCCGAAGGTTCACATCCGCAACTGATTAATACGGCAGGCAGCGGATAAATCATCGTGCCCGGTTTCCAGTCCCGTTTCATTTTATCACAATATCTTCTTTATTAATTTTACGCTCGCAATAACGGCATTTGATGGCGCCCGAATCTTTATCTATCACATAAAAGTGCGTTTTCATCGGTTCATTGTTCGTGATGCACTTCGGATTATTACATTTTACTATATCAACCAGCTCATCCGGCAGGTGGACGTGCCTCTTTTCTACCACTTCATAATCCCGTATAATATTCAACACTACGGTCGGAGCTACAAGCGCAATACGGTTGATTTCGTCTTCTTCGAAAAACTTTTCCGCAATTTTTATCATTCCCTTACGGCCCATTTTTTTGCTTTTCAGGTTGTTCCCGAAAGTGATCCGGTTATGCATGGAGCTAAGCCCGATCAGATGCGCTACCTTAAATAACTGTTCCGGCGGTATATGATCAATAGCTGTGCCATTTTCGAGCGCCGCCACCTGTAATTCTTTTTTCTTATTGTCAGACATGCGATTTCAGTGATTAGCGATTAGTAATGAGTGATTAGCAGTTAGCGGGGCGTCATTCGTCTATTGCGATTCCCAGCACGTCGCAGAGGATGGCTTCGCGCATAAACAATCCGTTCTGCGCCTGCCGGATATAATAAGCTTTCGGATTGTCGTCCACATCGTACGCGATTTCATTGACCCTTGGAAGCGGGTGGAGAACACGCAGGTTCGGTTTTGACCGGTCAAGCATTTTATTATGCAGGATGTAAACATTCTTCACCCGCTCATATTCTACCAGATCCGTAAAACGTTCTTTTTGCACGCGCGTCATGTATAAGATATCCGTTTGGTTGATAATATCCTCCGAAAATACCGTATGTTCGTGGTATTCTATTTGGTGTTGGCGACAAAAACTCTTTTGCTCATCCGGCATTTTCAACTCTTCGGGAGCGATGAAATGAAAGGTCGGACGGAAATGTGACATACCGACAATCAAGGAATGAACCGTACGCCCGTATTTCAGGTCGCCCACCATGGTGATGGTCAGATCCTCCAGTTTTCCCTGTGTTTTCCTGATGGAATACAAATCGAGCAAGGTTTGTGAAGGATGCTGATTGGCTCCGTCGCCGGCGTTCACGATCGGTACCTTCGTCACTTCCGAAGCATACCGAGCGGCGCCCTCCAGGTAATGGCGCATAATAATGACGTCGGCATAATTACTTACCATCAGGATGGTATCCTTCAACGTTTCTCCTTTGGACGAACTCGTCGTAGATGCGTCCTGAAAACCGACAACGCGTCCGCCGAGCCGGTTCACAGCCGTTTCAAAACTGAGCCGGGTACGTGTAGACGGCTCAAAAAACAGCGTTGCCGCAACCTTCCCATCCAGCAGGTTGCGGTTCGGATTCTCCTCAAACTTCTTTGCATTCCTTATCATGCGCAGGATATCTTCCTGCGTGCATTGATCAATTGATACTAAACTTTTCTTCAGCATGGTCGTTACTTCTTACAGCCACAAATGTAAAAAAAAATCTCAGATAATAAAAGAATATTTCCCATTCCGCTATGTATCCAATGCTTCCAAATGAGTTGGGACTGTTCCAATATACGGTTTATTCCCCCTTGTATTGTTCTTCGTTCCCTTCATACTTTTCTTTATAGCATTTTTCGTCAAACGCCATTTCTATGATTAAGAAATGCGCCTCCTGTCCTGCCGTAATCAGGATATCCTCCTTCACGATTTCCAGCGCATCCCGCATATTCATGCGGACGCCGTTTACGGTGGCTTCGCCTTCAAACAGGACTAAATAGGCCTGGCGGTCGCCTCCTACCTGAAATTCAAGCTGTTTCCCTTCCGAGAGGATCGTAGCGTACAGGTTTATATCGGCGTGAATCTTTATAGGAGCCGTATTTTCCGCATGATCATAAGAAGTGGCTATCGGCAACCATTTGTCAAATCTGTCTTCCAACTCAAAACGGTAATCGCCGTAATTGGGCCTGTAACCTTTCCGGTCGGGGAAGATCCATATCTGGGCAAACCGGAGTTCGTCGTCCGTATGGTTGTATTCGCTGTGGGTTACTCCCGTTCCGGCGCTCATATACTGCGACTGTCCACGGGTAAGCGTGTGGGCGTTTCCCATACTGTCGCGGTGCGAAAGTTCGCCTTTGATAACGTAGGAAATAATTTCCATATCACGGTGCGGGTGCGTATCGAACCCTTCGCCCGCCTGGACAATGTCGTCGTTCAAGACACGAAGAACTCCGAAGCGGACATTGTTGGGATTGCAGTATTCGGCAAAGGAAAAATGAAAATGGCTATCCAACCAACCATGCCGTCCCCGTCCCATTTTTTTGCTGTCAATGTACTTAATCATAAAAACCTCCTTTTTTAAACTGTTAATATCCTCATTACAAAATTCGAATCTGTCGTCATACAATTATCCCGTAAAGATACTGCATTTTTGAAACTAAACAAAGACCGACCGGTAATATAGGCGTCTAAACAGATAAAAAAGTTATGAACCGGATGACCGCCGGCGGCGTTACGTCAGGGGAATGATCTCTTCCCGGAACGAGGTCAGTTTCTCAATTCCCTCATTCGTTACCAGAAAGCTGTTTTCTATACCGACGGCTCCGACCTGCGGTATAACAAATTTCGGTTCCAGTGCGAAGGCCGTATTCGGTTCCAGCACCTCCTTTGAACGCTTGGTCAGAACGGGCGGTTCGTTAATTTCAAGTCCGATGCCATGCCCTACAAACTTAGCCTGTTGCTTCATACCCATAAAAAAAGCGGTAAGACCCGCCTTCTCCACAATAGAATACGCCAGATTATACAGGTCGGCGCAAGCTGTGCCCGGCTTAGCCGACGCTTCCACCGCGTCCTGTATTTCCAGCGAAACCTGGTGGGCGCGATAAGCCGCATCCGGAAGCGTTCCGATCGAATAAACGCGTGTCATATCGGTCAGGTAATCCGTATAATTCCCGGCCATATCAACCATGACGGACATGCCTTCCTTCAACAAAGTACCGTTTGCCCCGATGGGACAAAAAGCTGTTTGCCCGCCGCCCCCCAGCGCAAAATCAAACGGCGACGGCGCATCCGCATTTTCGCCGGCAAGCAAACTTCCCATAAAAATATTCATATTCGGGCCAAACGCACGAAACACCCCGATAGAACCATGCAAACGCATCTGATGCTCTATTTCCGCCTGAAACCTCAGATCCGTCATACCGGGTCGATAATATTCCGGTATCCGGGCATAGGTAGCGGCGTGGCGATCGGCCGACAAGCGGAGTTGCCCGATCTCCCAAGGAGTCTTAATCATCCTGATCCGGCGCATAAAAGCCGTAGCATTGCCTGTCTTCTTGAAATGAAAGACGTTTTGCAGGCGCATATACTCGTTGTAAGATATTTCGTCCGTTTCCAACAACACATGTTCCGGCAACGTCCAGCCGTTCGAGGCAAAAATATCGGGAATCTGCTCCGGCTTATAGATCGAAAACAACCGTTCGCCGGAAAGACCGCCCGGACGTTTCACAAACAGTACCGGATCATCGTCTGCCGGCAGGTAGTAATATCCGTTAAACACCAGCCCCGTCATATAATACAGATTCACATCCACAGTCAATAATATACCGTCCGCACCTGTTTCCCGAAGCGCCTCCTGAACTTTTTTCTGCCTGAAAAACAAATCCTTAATCAATTTTTTATCAATCATATCCTCTTTTTATCATAATTTTCGGCGCAAAGATAACATAATTTTTTCTTCATACCTTCGATGAAATTTCGAATCCCTGTGCATCCGCTAAAACAAAAATAAGCAAACCTTTTTTAAATGTTGATAAAAAGCTATTCAATTCTTTTGATATATATAAAAAATACTTATATCTTTGCAGAAAGTTTTTAACAAGTAAAATGAAGGAATTCGGAAATGAATTTATGCGGC
>JAIRSF010000077.1 GCA_031255595.1 Tannerella sp. | reverse complement strand
CGTTGGTCGCCGGGATCGTCAAGAGGGTTTGTTTTTCCGTTTCATTATAGGTGCAATTTTCTCCGTACCATTTTCCGCTTAGGCGCAGTTCGATAAGATCTTTTGTCCAGGTCGGGTCGCAAACGGACAGAAGGCGTTTGTCGCCGTCCGCTTCCATCATCACAAGGCAAGGTGTAAGGGCCGAAACGGTTTCGTTTTCTCCCAACGAAACGGAGGCCGGTTCAAAGAATACGGCCTGAAATGTGTTATCACATTGTATGGCATGTACATTTTGATCTCTCTGCAGTATTTTTATATTCGCCCGGTCGATCAGATCCGTCCGGTTCGCTTCGTTCACATCCGGGAAAACCATATAGCAATAAGACGCTTCGGCGCCATGGTCTATCCATAATCCGAACACATCTTTTTCGACCGGCGCCGGGCTGTTGACAAATGCTGTGCGTTGCCAGTTACCCGTCGCTTTCCCGCACTGAATCTTTAGCGACGGATCATCAAGGATGTAATACGCCGTTTTATCATGGTATACAATCTGCCCCTCCGCGTTCCGGGTAACGGTGATATCTCCCTTCTGCAGCCTCTGTTCTATGGAGGTCGTGATCGCATACGGGCCATCGCCCCGGATATCGCTACCGGTGCACACGACGGCCCGATCTGTAAAAAAGTATGATTTCCTGGCATGCAGTCCGGCGTCGTTTACGACGATGGTTGAAACGCCGGCCCGGCGACCCGACAGTCCGCCTACAAAATCATGCCTGTTCGTGTAATATCTGCCCATGATCACCCCCGGAAACAGCGAATCGGTGAGCAAACAAGTTGTTCCGGGCACACGTGTCCAGTCCCATACCGGAAAGATATCCTCGTATTCGGAGCCTTCGCGATAAAAAAAGAGGCCGCCGTTGCAGAGGAAACGTCCGAGCAGGTTTTCATAATTGATGATTTCGGCGCCGATCGTTCGTACGGAACTCATTTTAAGGGCCGCACTCCAGCTTCCGGTACGATACAGTCCGTAGTCGGAATAATTAAAAAAGCGATATCCCGTCAAATCGTTTCCGTCCGTCGACACCTCGATGTCACGTTTCAGAATAGACGCATATTCATCCGCGTTTTCCGGATCTGCCGCCATGGCATGTTGCAGGGATACGCCGTAACTGCCCGCTTTCGATTTTTGCGCATTCGGCACGACCTGCCTTCCGCACGACCCGATATCCATATACCCTTTCCAGCAAGTCCATTGCAAACCGTCAACCAGATAACGGCGGAGTATATCCAACTGTTCCCGGCTCACTTCGTAGGCGGTACCTTTAAAAACCCGCGCCCAATAAGCCTGCGTATTGGCATACGACAAGCCGTAGTTTCCGAACTGCTGTTGCGGCCCATGCTGATGAAAACTCATATCCGGACGAATGCCCTCACCCTCGTTACTAACGATCAGTTCTTTGAGTATATACCGGCGTGCCTCCAGCAGTAACGGTTCATTTTTTTCCAAGAGCGCGCACACCAGCACATTCTCCGCCAGCCAGGCGCTGTTCTGGCCCGTCATGCCGAATTTTGCGTTACGCATATATCGGATGGCGGCCTCCTTTTCGCTCTTGCTCATTTCGTCTTCCATCAGCAAATATAAAACGCCCAGAATCCGGGGAACGCCGATTTGATTATACCACCAGTTCCGGCATACGAACTTCCCGTCATTCCAATATTTCATCCCCAGATGAATTTTTTGCGCCGCATTTCTTTTTTTGTAAAAAACGGAGTTTTTGTCTTTATATGCCGTAGCCATTGCCGAGAGGCGGCCCGCATGGATAGACGGGCCCCATTGGCTTCGCATGGTATCCTGATAATTAATATCCGTCCATGAGCCGTCCGCTTGCTGCGATTCGACATACTGACGGATTGTTTCGTCCGATGGTTTCCGGTTCAGTTCGAGGATACGTTCTTTCACCTGCCGCATATCTCCGATACCCGCCCGGCCAACCAAAGCGGGCATCAGAAACAGCAAAAATATGACTGCGCGTTTCGACATTGTTTTTCGGATTTACGGTTTTAATATCCGGTTCTTATATCGGAGCAACGCTTCGACGTAATAGTAGTCGGCATAAGTCAGCGGCACGTCTACTTCCGAGTTACCGGGCAAATGTCCCGTTGAATGTTTCAGGATAAAATTACCGTTAGTTCCTTTTTCGGCAAAATATTCGGGCGAGGAGAGCGTGCGCAACTGCGTTTCGGCAATTCGGATATACTCATCCGCCGATTCCCGATCCACATACAGGCTTAGCTCGATCAGCGCCGAAGCCATAATAGCTCCCGCCGAGGCATCGCGTTTCGCATCCGGGATATCGGGTGCATTGAAGTCCCAGTAGGGAATCCCGTCGGCCGGCAGATTGGGGTGACGAACGAGAAAATCGGCAATCCCCTTCGCCTGATCTAAGTATGCCTGCTTTTTTGTTTCGCGATACATCACAACAAAACCGTACAGGCCCCACGCCTGTCCGCGTGCCCAAGCCGATTCGTCGCTATAGCCCTGATGCGTATTTTTCTTCTCGGGAAGCCCCGTAATCGTATCATACGAAACGACATGATAGGAGCTGTAATCCACCCGGAAATGATTCCGAATAGTTTTATCGGCATGCGAGATGCAGATCTCCCTGAACTTCGGATCGCCCGATTGCTTCGAAGCCCAAAGCAAAAATTCGAGATTCATCATATTATCAATAATAACCGGAAACTGCCATTTATCGTTCGAGTTCCACGATTTTATACATCCGACGAGCGGGTTGTAGCGTGTGATAAGCGATTCGGCGCCGGTCATCATGATGGGGATATACGCTTTATGATCCGTCAGCCGCAGCCCGTTGCCGTAACTGCAATAAATCATAAATCCAAGATCGTGCGTTCCTTTGTTATATTGCTCTTTTTCGATACGACCCGTATACGTTTCGGCATAATTGAGCAACTTCGCATCTTTCGTATGTTCATACAGATACCACAATGTGCCGGGCATAAAACCGCTGCACCACCAACCCAAAGCACTGGTGATAAGTTTCTCGTTTTCAAAACTGCGGGGTAACTTGCCGGACTCCGCATGGATCATGATGTTTGGGGCGTGAACATTGTTTTGCATGCCTTCTTACTTAGCTTTTGTAAACCGGAAAGAATACGAACCGGACAATTTCGGTTGTTGCATGATCATTTTAATACGTATCAGACCATCCGGCCAATACCGTTTCAGCAGCTTGTCGGTAAGGGACAGCGGTTCTATTTCGGGTTTAAAGAGGGAGGCATCGTAACTCATATTCAACACGAACCCGTCGCCTTCGAACCGGAGAACACCCGGTTTGGTAATGCTCACCTT
>JAIRSF010000054.1 GCA_031255595.1 Tannerella sp. | reverse complement strand
AGGGACGAGAGCGTCTTTTCTATGATTTGGGTGATCTCGGCCGTATAAATATCCTGAGGATCGCAAGCTTCGAGCGTGTTCATGCGGTGTTTCAGGTCGCTGCTCATCCACGCCGACATATTTTCCATGACTTCCTGTTCGATAGCCTGGCGTTTCAGGTAATTTAAGGCGGCGTTTTTCAGGATGGATAATAGCAAGGCTTGCGGATTCGCCACCGTTTCCTTCTTGAGCACGTTCCACAGTTTCAGCATGGATTCCGATACAATATCTTCCGCCGCTATTTCATCCCGGATGTATGATTTGACAAACAGAACCGCTTTTCGATAGTATTGCCTGTATATGTTGTTGAAAAGCTGATGCATTTTATATTATACCTTAATTCTGCAAACGAACACAGCCGCCCCTCTCTCCTTTGAAAAAAAATAAAGCATGATCTTGTTTCATTCTATCGTTTCCGCTTACCGGCACTAAATTGTGCCGCCGGTTTTTTCAAGCAGCATTGTTGCGGAGGGAGGGTAACTATTCTACATGGAATGCGATACGTAAGGCTTCCACTTCTTCGTCGGATATGGGTTGGAGTTTTCCGATGCTCATTCCCATAATCAGCGATTTGGCGCTAAATTCGGCAACTTCCAGACGGTCGAATGTATTGAGCAACCCGTCGCCGGTTACCACGATCGAATCATTCGATAACATGACCGCCGGATTCGTTTTCAATAATTCCGCCACTCTTTTATTGTCTTCATACTGCACACCGAACGGAACCGTCGGGACGTCTTTCAGGAATATCCAGCTTTCCGGGATGGTGCGTACATTAAATTTGACGCCGGAGGTACAGAATCCCATAATACCCGGAGGTTGCGTCAGGATAATGGAATTGATTTTGGGATTGCTCTGATATATTTCCTGATGCAGGGCGACCGAACGGCTTGGGATCTTGCCTGCTTCCACTTTTCCGTCCTTCACCTGTACGATATGCTCATGTTCCATATCCCAACGCGGTATTCCCGGAGGGGTGATCAGGAAGTCATTCCCTTGCCAACGAACGGAAACTGTTCCGTATGAACTGATCATCAGTCCCTGATCGCATGCACGATGGATAATTTTTATAATCTGATCGCGTATATCCCGTTCGTCGGACGGATGCGTCGGGTTCATGAAATAAGGGAAATCCGTCGGTATCGCTTTATCATGTTGTTCGATCTGCTTGTCCGTAAGATAATTCGGATTACCTAATATCCGGGCGTTAATAACCGTCCGGGCGCAAAATTCGAGCGTTTCGAAGCGTTGATAAGCGTCTTTCATGTTTTCACCGCAAAGAACCACCCCATGATTTTCCATAATGACGGCTTTATAATCGGGATTTTTCTTAAACTCATCGGCAATCTTTTTTCCCAGATCTTTACTTCCCGGAACATCATACGGCGCAAAACCGATTTTTCCGCATATACTTCTGGCTTGTGGAATAATATTCGTATCCGGTATCTGGTGTGTGATGCTGAATGCGACCAATGCGGGCGGATGTGCATGAACAACAGCCGACATCTGCGGGCGTATTTCATAGATTGCCTTGTGAAAAGGATATTCCGACGAAGGCCGGTGCCGTCCCACAATCGTTCCGTCGGCTTTTACGCAAACAATATCCTTTCGGGTAAGAGAGCCTTTATCTACCCCTGCCGGTGTAATCCAGATATCCCCATTATCATCCTTAATGGAGATATTCCCCCCCGAAGTAGTAGTCAAACCTTTGTTGTAGATGCGGCTGATCACAACAATAAGCTGGTCGGCGGGATGCATTAATTTGGTGTCTAACAGTTTCATATTATTATCTGATAAGAATTATCCACTTCGTTCACAAAGGTAGTGCAAGCCGGGAGAAGTACAAAATAAACGAAGCTTATTTTTACGCCCGCGGTGCAGATTGGATACCCCAAACCCCGTAAATAAAAAAAAACAGGAGGACAAACCGATACGTTTCATCCCCCTGTTCCCAACCTTATTACTTATGAAGAAAAAAAAAACGTTACAACTTAGGGTATATGAGCGAGAATATTAAAATAGCGAGGCCTATCAATAATATAAGAATTGTAGTCCATGATACGCCTTTCCATTCTTTGAGAATAATGCCCCACACATTACTGAAAATCACATTCAAGGCCATCAATATAGACCATGAGAAAGCCATCATGACACTTCCCGGTTCCAGGAAACTTTTACCCATACCGAGTCCGAAGAACTGCGAATACCACAATAATCCCGCTAAAGCACAGAAAAAGAGATTATTTGCAAACAAGGATGTTTTACCATAATCTCCGAATGTCTTATTTTTCGCATTCTGAAATAAGCAATATGCTGCATTTGTTATAAATCCGCCACAGGTAACCATCAGCGTAGCCGGCAATGTTTTAAACAAATCATTCACACCGTCAACAACCAAAGGTTCCCCGGCTTCCAATCCCAATGCAAAACAAGCGCTCATCACACCGGCAAGCAATGCCACAACAAGACCTTTTGTCAAAGCAAAATCTTTAATCGCCTTTTTCTTGTCCTCTTCCGACATATTTTTTGAACGCAGACTGCCTGCATAACCGATAACTGCAATACCGGCAATGGTAATACAAACACCGATCAGCAAAACAAGTCCATCACCCTGAAACAGGTTTGTTCCTTTCATAATGGCGGGAATAATCGTTCCGAAAGCGGAACACGTTCCCAATGCGATAGACTGTCCGAGCGCTATACCGAGATAACGCATGCTAAGCCCAAACGTCAGCCCTCCTATCCCCCACAAAACACCAAAAAACATCGCTTCGAATGTGGCGCGACTGTCGACCGACAAAATTTGCGCGAGGCTGCTTCCGGCAGGTACGGCCAGCAAGGCTCCCAGAAACGGGAAGATAAGCCATGCAAAAACACCCTGTGTCAACCAGAAACTTTCCCACGACCAGTTTTTTACTTTATTGATAGGCACATACGAGCTCGATTGCCCGAAGCTACCTACCGCTATAATTAATAATCCTATTAATGTATTCATTTTTATCGTATTACAAAAATTACAAATATGATACCTTGTCGGCGGACAAACGGCAACCACTTTTTTTCAAAGTGATCGCCGCCCGCCTTTTTTATATCTCATTTACGTTTTGACGTTACCGTCTTCTCATATTTTTCAATTTCTGCAATATAGTTATCACCGGCAGGCACATTATTTTGCATACAGAACATATCCCAGACCGGGCCCCATGGCATGCTTTTCATTTCTTCCTGCAGAGCCAAACGTTGGAACAACTGGTCTTTCGCTTCGTATTGCTGCAATTTCCGTTGCGGTTCAAGAAGCGCCATCAGCAGGGCTTTCTGCGTCGCGCGCACACCGATCACATAAGCGCCGATACGGTTGATAGTCGCATCAAAATAATCCAATCCGATATGTACGCGGTCAAGCGCATTGCAACGTATGATTTCGCGCGTAAGATCCAGCAAATCATCATTGATAACCACCACATGGTCACTATCCCAACGAATCGGGCGGCTCACGTGTAACATGATTTCGGGAGTAAACAGTAACAGGCAGGAAATCTTATCCGCCACACTTTCCGTCAGATGGAAATGTCCCGTATCCAATGTTACGATTTTACCTTTCTTCGCTCCATATCCGAGATAGAAATCATAAGAGCCTACCGTATAACTTTCAAGACCGATACCGAACAGCTTGGCTTCGATACAATCTTTCATGTTTTTGTATTTGGTCATAAATATTTCGTCCAAAGACTGTTCCAGTATCTGACGATATTTCAGGCGATTAGCCGGCACTTCCTTGCTTCCGTCATGTATCCAGAGGTTCATGATACAAGGATCGTTCTGAAACTTACCCATCGCCTCGCTTACTTTACGGCAACGTTTGGTATGCTCAATCCAGAAATCACGTATTCCCTTATCCGGATTCGCCAATGTGAGGTTTCCGCTTTTGGGATGAGAGAACGAGGTAGAGTTAAAATCCAGTTTCATGTTATTTTCCTTACCCCATTCCATCCAACTACGGAAATGTTTCGGCTCTACTTCGTCGCGGTCAACCACTTTTCCTTCGAAATCGCCGTATATTTCATGAAGATTCAGGCGATGCGTTCCCGCAATCAGCGACTTAGCCTTCGTAATATCAGCGCGTACCTCATCAATATTGCGTGCACGACCCGGATAATTTCCGGTCACCTGGATACCGCCGGTCAACTCACCTCCCTGATTTTCAAATCCCGATACATCGTCCGTCTGCCAGCAATGCAGGGATATAGATATCTTTTCCAGTTTTGCCATTGCCTTTTCCGTATCAACGCCCAGGTCGGCATAACGTTCTTCGGCTACTTCATACGCTTTCTGAATAATACTGTCTTTCATGTTATTTACAATTTTAATGGATTTATATTTTATTCGAAATTTATCATTTAACGATCATACATATTTAAAAATGAACGGCTACATGTTTTCGGGCATAAATGTTTTTACGGCAAAAGTTTCGGCGATAATTCTCCTTATCTCCCAACGATCTTTAACTAAGCCGGCCGCTTTCGCCTGCATCATACAGTTACCGATAGCCGTCGCTTCGAACGGGCCCGCCACTACGGGGATACCGAGGGCATTCGCCGTCATCCGGTTAATCAACTCATTCTGCGAACCGCCGCCGATTATATGAAGCTTTTCTATCGGAAAAGAGATCATGCCCGACAGCATACGGATCACTTCCGCATAACGGCGCACCAGGCTTTCAAAAATACAACGTATATATTCGGCATCCGTCGTTGGAGGAACCGTTCCGTTTTCCACACAAATCAGGGCTATCATTTTACTCATGCTTGCCGGATTGGCCAAACGCGGATCATCCGGATTCACATAAGCTTTCGTGCCTTCACTTTTTACAGCCATATCCATAATTTCGGCATACGTATACTTACGTCCCTCTTTCTCCCATTCCTTACGGCACTGTTCGAGCAGCCACATACCGGTTATATTCTTGAGAAAACGCGTCGTCCCTTCAATGCCGCCTTCATTCGTAAAGTTATTCTTAACGGAATCTTCCGTTAATATAGGGGTTTCCGTTTCAACTCCCATCAGTCCCCAAGTCCCGCTACTCAGATAGGCAAAGTTTTTATTTTCAGCCGGTACGGCAAGCACAGCCGACGCCGTATCATGCCCGGCCACTGCTATAACCGGAACTTTTCCCAATCCGGTTTCCTCCGCCAACGCATCCGTCAGCGTACCTATCACAACGCCCGGGTCAACAAGCGGATGCAGCAACGAAGGCGACAAACCGATCGCTTCAAGCAGCGAAGGCTCAAACCGGCGCGTCACCGGATTCAGTATCTGCGAAGTTGACGCTTCCGTATATTCACAGACCTGCTTTCCGGTCAGCATATACGACAACAAATCGGGCATAAACAAAATCTTGTCGGCTTGTTCCAACGGAGAAAAATCCTCCTGTTTTGCACGATATAACTGATACAGGCTGTTGAAGTTCATAATCTGTATACCGGTAAGGCCATACACCTGATCCCGCGGTATCAGTTTAAAATAGTCTTCCGGCGCACCATCCGTATAAGGATCGCGGTATGCGCGGGGCAAACCCAGAATAGTCCCGTCTTTTCCTATATATCCGAAATCCACCCCCCATGTATCAACGCCCACAGACGTCAACTTGATACCCAGGCGGGCACATTCCGTTAAACCTTCTTTCAATGATTTATAAAGCCCGAACACATCCCAATAATATTTTCCATGAAGTTCCATAATCGTATTCGGGAAACGGGTCAATTCTTTCATTTCAAAATTGACACCATCGAAAACACCGAGAATCGAACGTCCGCTGGTAGCGCCCAAATCAAAAGCTAAAAAATAATGTTTGTCCATAGTACTCATATTTTCCTATCTATCATTTCGCAAAAATATCTCATTTAGTCGATATCATAACTTATCTTTTTGATTTTTATTGTTTCATTTTTGACAGTAATCGCTTTTTTGCGTAACTTTGCATCGTGAATTTTTAATCAAAAGGGGCGTTGACATGTCGGCAATACATGAAAACAAATTATTCTATCTTTCTGTCGGAGGGAATGACGAAGACTGGGGTATTGTAGTTACAACGGTAGGTTGCCAGTCCATACCGCCACGAACACACTATCCGCCGGTACAACATCCCGATTCACACATCTTCACTCCCGAAAAAGGACGTATATTCAACGAATATCAGTTGGTCTACATCATAAAAGGATGCGGTTGGTTCTCCTCGCAATCCGTAAAAAAGAGGCAACGGGTAACAGCCGGCACGATGATTCTGCTTTTCCCGGGCGAATGGCACAGTTACGAACCCGACACATCGACCGGATGGAACGAATACTGGGTCGGATTCCGCGGGTTGCATATTGATAACCGCGTGAAAAACGGCTTTTTCTCAAAAGAAGAACCGTTGCACAACATCGGCGTAAGCGGCTCTATTGTCGATCTGTATGAAGATATCATACGGATAGCCGGGAAAGAAAAAGCCGGATATCAGCAAATGATATCCAGTATTGTCCTGTCTATATTAGGCTCCGTTTACTATAAAAATAAAAACGGTCACTATTCGGACAGTTATATTGTCGATAAAATAAACGAAGCGCGCGATATGATCAAAAATAATACCGAAAGTACGCTTTCACAGGAAGATATCGCCCGGAAATTAGGGTTGGGTTATTCGTGGTACAGACGCATGTTCAAAGAATATACCGGTGTTTCGCCCGCACAATACCAACTCCAGCAAAAACTCATGAAAGCGAAAGAACTGCTGACGACTACCGACAAAAATATTTCCGAAATAGCTTATTCGTTACATTTTGAAAATGTATGCCGGTTTTCCACATTTTTCAAAAAGAAAGAAGGCATTACCCCTTCCGAATTTAGAAAACGGGCACACTAAAACGATAACTCATAAAAAATAATCACAATGAAATCAAAGATTTTCATCTTTACGGCCTCACTCCTGTTTTCGGGAATTATTACAAGTTGCAAACAAACTGCGACAGGTGTCGATAAAGAAAATGACATCGAATTTGACTCCATAACCGTAAATGAACGGTATTATTTGCTGGGCGACAGCACAAATCCCTTTTGTACGCTGGAATCTCAGTTTATTTATCCGTCCGGTTATAAGGATAAGGATATACTAAATAAGCTGAACCGGCATTTTATCCATTCATTTTTCGGCGAAGACAACATCTCCTTCATCCCCAAAGAAGCGATGGAAAAATACGTCCGAAGATACATTACAAACTATATGGAACTTGAGAATGACTTTATAGAAGAAACAAAGATTCTCGGTGAAAAGCCTCATCAGGAATCATGGTTTGCCTATTATGAAACGTCGTCCAACGAAATTCTTTACAACAGATACGATCTGTTGAGTTATATCGTTTCGGTCGATTATTACACCGGAGGCGCACATGGAGAGCAAGGCTTCAATAATTTCGTGATCGACCTGAAAACAGGAGAAGAACTGGCGGAAAAAGATATCTTCGTTGAAAACTATCAGGACGAGCTTTCCAAAATCATTGTAGAGGCAATCGCTTCGGACAATAATGTTACCGATCCGGCCGAACTCGAAAGCATGGGGTTTTTCAACGTTGAAGAAATATATCCCAACAACAACTTTTATGTCGACGAGAACGGCATAACTTATACATTTAATAAATATGAGATAGCCGCCTATTTCGTTGGAAAAATAGATGTTACGCTTCCATTTGACAGAATAAGTCATTTAATGCTTGAAAATTCTCCCGTCGCACCACTTGTATTTACCGTAAAATGAATGTCATTATTCAAAAATATTTCCCGGAAATAACCGGCGAACAAACCATGCGGCTGAACGCATTGGGCGAATTATACGCGGATTGGAACGCTAAGATCAATGTCATATCGCGCAAGGATATAGATAACTTGTATGAACGTCATATTCTACACTCATTAGGGATCGCCCGTTTTATACATTTTACCGGCGGAACACAGGTGATGGACGTCGGAACAGGCGGAGGTTTCCCGGGGATACCGTTAGCCATCCTGTTCCCGGAGGTTCGGTTTCATTTGATTGACGGTACCGGAAAGAAAATCAAAGTGGCGCAATCCGTTGCCGACGCCATAGACTTGAAAAATGTTACGACAAAGCATTGCCGGATAGAGGAAGAAAAGGCTACATTCGATTTCGTGGTAAGCCGCGCCGTCATGACGCTGCCCGAATTAGCCGGACTTGTTCGGAAAAACATACGGAATGAACAGCGTAATGCGCTCCCCAACGGACTGATCTGCCTGAAAGGAGGCAACCTACAAAAAGAAACGGCTCCGTTCGGCAAAAATATAATGAGCGCCGCGTTAAGCGATTATTTTGATGAAGCATTTTTCGAAACTAAAAAGATAATATATATCCCATTATGATAACGGTAAAACGATTTACATTCAATTTTTTCGGGGAAAACACCTATCTGCTTTACGATGAAACAAAAGAAGCCGTATTAACGGATTGCGGATGTATCACCCCGGACGAAGAAAACATCTTGTCCGGCTTTTTAAAGAAGAACAACCTGACACTGAAAAGACTGTTGAGTACACATTATCACTTCGACCATGTTATCGGAAACGCCTACATTTTCCATCAATACGGTATACGCCCGGAAATCCACAGGGATGAGAAAAACGCCGGTACCCCCACCCTCAACATGCAGGCGTCCAAATTCGGTATCCCCATGAACTTTGAAGAGATAGAACCGTCGCGGTATATTGAAGATAACGAAGAAATTCATTTCGGCCATTCCGTATTAAAAGCGATCCTTGTCCCGGGACATTCTCCTGCCGGCCTGGCATTCTACAGCGAAGCGGATAAGTTTGTCCTTGTCGGCGACGCCCTTTTCCTCAACAGCATCGGGCGTACGGATCTGTGGGGCGGCGATTACGACACACTTATTTCAAGTATTATAAACAGGCTGCTGACTCTGCCGGACGATACTACCGTCTACCCGGGCCATGGCTCGTCGACCTCCATTGGCACCGAAAAGGTCAACAATCCGTATTTCTAACGTTATTTATGTTCCCTACTCTATTTAGAATTTTCGGGATACTCCTTTTGCTTTACAATCACGTATAAAAAAGCGTGTATTTCTTTATAAATCGGCTTACACGCTTTTTGAATTGTATGAAACGGATAATCAAATTCTTTCCAAATCAGTGATGATGTCTTCGATTTGCTTTTTGAGAATGGGAATATCGTTTGCTACAATATCCCAGATAATGGTGAGCGATACGCCAAAGTATTGATGTGTTACAAAATTTCTCATTCCCCGCATTTCTTTCCAGTCAACATCAGAGTATTGCGCTTTCAAACCGTCGGAAACATTGACGGATGCTTCGCCTATAATTTCGAGGTTACGGATAATGGCATCCTGCTCAATCCACTGACTTTCAAAATTATCATAGTTGTGCAGTTTGCCCGACAGATATTCGACTTTGTTGATGCAATCACGTATATGTCCCAATCGAAACAGATTTCTTTCCTTTTCATTCATTGCTGTAAATTATTTTTAAATCGTTCATGATTTGTGGCTTCAGTTTCGGATGAACAAACTGCTCATCCACCAAATCCACTTTCTTTGTCAGGTTTTTTTCCAGATATTCCTGCAAATTCAGGAATTTTGAAAAGCCTATTACGTTTTTAAACCGATACAGGATATCAATGTCACTCTCCGGCGAGTCTTCGCCGCGGGCTACGGAGCCGAATATCCCTATCCTGACCGGATTGTACGGCAGCATCGACTGAATGATAATGTCTATTTGACCTTGCGATAACATCTGACTGTCCCTCCATTTGTTTGTGGGCAAATATACGCTTTTTCCTTCAACCATCCAAACCGCGTATAACCAATATGTCATATAGTAAGAAAAATTAATCGGTATTTTATCGAAACGTATTAGAAAGAAAGTTGTTTTATATTGCTACTTTCATTATCTTTGCCGCATGAATACAGAAAGAAAGATAATCGCGTACAAAAATTATTACAGGGATTTTATGAAATGAATATTATGACAACAAAGGATGACATTACGGATATAAGTTTGGAAATGGATAACTTATATGGCAAAGCCGGCACGCCCGAACGCGAACAGTTCCGGCGTGAAGCATACGCTTACTGCATGGGACAGATCATACATGACGCCCGCAAAAGCGAAAAGATAACGCAGGCAGAACTTGCCAATCGTATAGGAACAGATAAATCCTACATTTCAAAAATAGAAAAAGGCCTTGTAGAACCCGGAGTAGGAACATTTTACCGAATAATAGATGCACTCGGACTGCGCGTTGAAATTGTAAAACCCATTTATTAGAAATGAATAAACAGTATCAGAGTTCCTAACC
The DNA here is from genome assembly GCA_031255595.1 of Tannerella sp. Classification (GTDB taxonomy): domain Bacteria; phylum Bacteroidota; class Bacteroidia; order Bacteroidales; family Tannerellaceae; genus Tannerella. The sequence goes on along the minus strand of JAIRSF010000054.1, from coordinate 265 downwards.
GCTATGGAAATCAAACGGATTATGTCAAGGATCGCTTATGCTTCCGCGCACAGGCCGTTTTGCAGAATGACTGCATGGGAAAGAAGAAAACGCCCGGTAGCCGTCCGAACAGTATCTTTTATATCTGTTCTTTCCTGAATACCTGTCGCCGAACGATGGAGTTAATATAGCTGTCGTCTTCTATTTGCAAACCGTTCTGCTTACACAGTTTCGGATACACGTTTTCCCAATTATCCCTGTTTTGAGCGCCCCAACAAATCATCGG
>JAIRSF010000066.1 GCA_031255595.1 Tannerella sp. | reverse complement strand
GGGAAGCGCTTCGTGAGGAAGCGTTTCGCGAAGAAGTGTTTATTTGACGCTTGTAATACCGCCTGCTCGCTCTCTCTCTCTCTCTCTCTCTCTCTCTCTCTCTCTCTCTCTCTCTCTCTAATATATATTTCCGATTAATCAACAGATTCGCGTTAATTAATCCAAATAACAAAAACGACGTGTAGTGTCTTTCAATAGAAATCATGGCAAAAAATATAAATACTTTAAATCCACAATAAATAAATTTATCAAACATTCACCCTCGTCGAAGGCGGGTTTTTTAATTGAATAAAAAAACAAAGCGTTGATGTAAATAAATTACAAAATGCCCTGCAATGTATTAATTTTCATTTATTTTTATGGCGCAAAACAAAAATTTTGCGTGATAAAATTACAAAAAAAATTTCAAAGTAGCATACTTGTTGCAAAAATTTCTTTCATTACCGAAAAATTTAACAATTACAGCTTTTCCTGACAAATAAATACACATTTATCTATCAGCAACTTATCAAACAATAGGTACAACGAAATATTAATATCCGGTTTGTCGCACGAAACGTCGAATACAAGCCGGTTATCACTGATTAGGTTCCAACGCTTTGCAGGATAAGTATCTTTCCGCTTCGATTGCGGCTTTGCAGCCGCTTGCGGCGGCTGTTATCGCTTGGCGATAGTCCGGGTCGGCAACATCTCCTGCTGCAAATACGCCTTCGATGTCGGTCATGGGTTTACCGTTTTGGGTGATTATGTATCCGTAGTCGTCGGTCGTAATCCATTTTTTGAAAATGCCGGTGTTGGGGGTATGTCCGATGGCTAAGAAAAAGCCGTCGACGGCAAGGTCGTATCTTTCTTCATCCGGTTCGCCGCTGCGTTTGACGAGGTGTACGCCTTCTACACCGTTTTCGCCGAACAGGCCGGTTGCATTGTGCTCGAACAGCACTTTTATATTGGACGTTTTGAATACTTTTTCCTGCATGACTTTCGAGGCTCTGAAAAAGGGTTTGCGGACAATCATATATACCCGTTCGGCTAATGTGGAGAGATAAAGCGCTTCTTCGCAGGCCGTATCGCCGCCGCCTACTACGGCGACCTGTTTTTTCCGGTAGAAGAATCCGTCGCAGGTTGCACATGCGGAAACGCCCATGCCGGCATATTTTTTTTCGTCCGGCAGACCCAAGTATTTTGCCGTCGCCCCGGTTGCAATGATGAGCGCTTCCGCCTCGATCGTTTTTTTTCCGTCGATCGTTATTTTAAAAGGGCGGACGGATAAGTCGGCTGCTGTTGCTATGCCTTTTCGGATATCCGTTCCGAAGCGGGCGGCCTGTTTGCGGAAATCTTCCATCATGGTAACACCCTCTATGCCTTCCGGGTATCCGGGGAAGTTTTCTACTTCTGTGGTTATCGTAAGCTGACCGCCCGGCACCATGCCTTCGTACAGGACGGGATTCAGGTTGGCGCGCGACGCATAGATCGCCGCCGTATATCCGGCAGGCCCTGAGCCTATGATCAGGCATCTTACTTTTTCTTTGTGATCCATATGATTATTCTTTATATTCAGCACAAAAATAAGGAAATATCCGGAATTTTTGTGTACTTTCGTAACGTTTTTTGATGTTTAAAAATTTTAATCGGCATGCAAAATAAAGGAAACGAGCTGATAACGCTCGCACAACGGATCCGGGCGCTGGGTCAGACGGCGCTGGCTTATTCCGAGAACGAGTATGAGATTGACCGCAGCCGGGAGTTGCTGGAGATCAGCGACCGTATGACGGCTATTGTGAGTGGGATGAGAGAGGATGAAATAAAGGCTTGTTATCATCCGGTGAAGGAGTATGTTACTCCCAAGGTCGACATACGGGTTGTTATTTTCAATGAAAAGGATGAGGTTTTATTAGTGAAGGAAAAGTTGGACGGCCGTTGGGCTTTGCCGGGCGGATGGTCGGATGTGGGGTATACGCCTGTGGAAGTGGCGGTAAAAGAAGCAAAAGAAGAAACCGGGCTTGACGTGCGCGTTGTGCGGTTATTGGCCGTATTTGATAAACGTTGCTATGACCATCCGGCAAGTCCGTTTTATGTTTATAAATTTTGCTTTTTATGTGAAGTGACGGGAGGAAACGACGACCTGACGTTTGATATTCTCGATAAGGGATATTTTGCTTTGGATAGTCTGCCGGCGTTGTCGCTCGACCGCATATTGCCGGAGCAGTTAGCTCTGCTGGATACATTGAGGCGCGATCCGGAGGCTAAGGTTTACTGTGATTGAACCCCCCCGCGGCGGCGTCCGGATATTTTCCTTACGCGGATAAAAAGTAAAAGGCGGACTTGCCCCCTCCGGCAGTCCGCCTTTTCAATAGACTATGGAAAATTCAATTGTAATTGTTAGCGATCGTTCGTATCGGGCGCAAAATCGGTTTCCTGCTTGTATGAACTCAGGTTTTCCGGTTTGAAAGCGGTTATGTATTCCTGATTTTTGCAAATTTCCGATTCTCCGAAACGGATGTATACTTCGGCCGATTTCAGGAAAGAAGCGTCCCGGTTCGCGTCCTGCAACAATAAATAGCCGAGTACGCAGTGCGCTGCGGATTCAACTAAGCGACGAGCCATGAAATCGAGGTATTCGCCGTCTTTAGGCGCTGTTACCGCGGTGACTAAATTTTCGTAGGCGTCGGTCATTTTGACCAGGCGGTTTTTCAGTCCGTCCAATTCGGGTTTGCAGGCAAGCGCTTCGTAATCCCGCAACCGGTTCAGGTAAGTGCCTGTGGTGACGTGGCGTATCGCCGCTACGACCTGCAACTGTGTGGTGCCTTCGTAGATGTTGGTGATTCGTGCGTCGCGGTACAGGCGTTCGCAGGTGTAATCTTTCATGAAGCCCGATCCTCCATGTATTTGTATGGCGTCGTACGCGTTTTGATTGGCATATTCCGTACTCATCGCTTTGCCCATTGGGGTGTATGCATCGGCCAGTTTAGCGTACTTTTTCTGTTCCTGACGTTCTTCCGGGGTAAGTTTACGCTCGCGTGCAATATCGTTCAATGCTTTGTATATGTCCACAAAGCGGGCGGTTTCGTAGAGCATAGAGCGCGAAGCGTCGGTACGGGCGCGCATCATGGCCACCATTTCGTAGACTGCCGGGAAGTTGATAATCGTTTTTCCGAACTGCCGGCGTTCGCAGGCGTATTTGTATCCTTCGCGCCAGGCGGCTTCGCAGAGGCCGACAGCTTGCGCCATGATTCCCAGGCGGGCGTTGTTCATCAGGGCCATTACATATTTGATCAACCCCAGGCGTCTTTCACCGCATAGTTCCGCTTTTGCGTTACGATATACCAGTTCGCACGTTGGAGATCCTTTGATACCCAGTTTGTTTTCGATACGGCGGACGTTTACGCCTCCGTTTCGCTTGTCGTAGATGAACATGGAGAGGCCGCGTCCGTCTTTTGTGCCGTCTTCCGAGCGTGCGAGGACGAGGTGTATGTCGGAATCGCCGTTGGTGATGAACCTTTTAACGCCGTTCAGACGCCAGCAGTCTTCGGCTTCGTCGTAGGTAGCTTTCAGCATAACCGATTGCAGGTCGCTGCCCGCATCGGGTTCCGTCAAGTCCATGGACATTGTTTCGCCGGCGCATACGCGGGTGATGTAGCGACGGTGCTGGTCTTCGTTTCCAAATTCGTATAATGTTTCGGCGCAGTCCTGTAATCCCCAAAGGTTTTCAAATCCTGCATCCGCACGCGATACCATGTCGGCGGCCATGATGTAGGGCACAACCGGGAAATTCAATCCTCCGTAGCGGCGGGGCATAGACATGCCCATCAGTCCGGCACGACGCACAGCTTCCAGGTTTGCCTGCGTTCCTTCGGCGTAGGTGACGCGCCCGTTTGAAACCACAGGGCCGTTATGGTCTACATCCTCTGCATTGGGAGCGATGATTTCATCACAGATTTCACCGACGATTTCAAGGACTTTTTCATAACTGTCCATAGCGTCTTCAAAATCTACGGGTGCGTAGTCAAACTCATCCTTGTCCCTGAAATTTTGTTCTTTTAGTTCTACTATACGCTGCATCAGGGGATGATGCAGGTGATGTTTCAGCGAGGGGGTGTCTGTATAAAAATTCGACATGATGTTTTATTTACTGTTTTTCTTATAATACTTAATCATTTTGGGAATCACTTCTTCTACTGTGCCTGTGATCACATAGTCCGCAACGGAATTGATGGGAGCCGCAGGGTCGTTGTTGATCGAAATGATGATGGAACTTTCCTGCATACCGGCAAGGTGTTGTATTTGACCCGATATACCGCATGCGATATAGAGTTTGGGCCTTACGGTCAGTCCTGTTTGCCCGATCTGGCGGTCGTGGTCGCAAAACCCGGCGTCCACAGCGGCGCGTGAGGCTCCTACTTCGGCATTTAGCACTTTGGCCAGGTCGAATAACAATTGGAAGTTTTCTTTCGATCCCAAACCGTATCCGCCGGAAATAATGATCGGGGCGCCCTTTACATTGTGTTTTGCTTTTTCAATGTGGCGGTCTATGATTTTCACGACAAAATCCGTATCGGAAACGTATTTGTTTACATCGTGGAACACTACTTCACCCGAATGGTTTTCGTCCGATATTTCTTTTTTCATGACGCCTTCGCGTACGGTTGCCATTTGCGGGCGTTGCTCCGGGTTGATGATCGTTGCAATGATGTTGCCTCCAAAAGCGGGACGTATCTGGTAAAGCAGGTTTTCGTAGGTTTTACCCTGTTTCTTATCTTCGTGGGCGCCGATCTCCAGCGACGTGCAGTCGGCCGTAAGTCCGCTTTTCAGGGCGGAAGATACGCGCGGCCCCAGATCCCGTCCGATCACAGTCGCTCCCATCAGGCATATCTGCGGTTTTTCTTCTTTGAAAAGTTGAACCATAACGGATGTGTGGGGGAGTGAGGTGTAAGGATAGAGCCTGTCGTCGTCGAACAGGTGCAGTTTGTCTACGCCGTAAGGCATGACTTGTTTTTCAACGCCTTTCAGTTTGTTTCCTATGACGACGGCTTCCAACCGGCAATCCAGCCGGTTTGCCAAAGAACGTCCTTTGGTTAGCAGTTCGAGGCTGACGTCGGCAATCGTGCCGTCTTCTATTTCGCAGTATACAAATAAATTATTCATTTGGTTTTGTCCTGTTTTTAAATGTGTAATATTATCCGGAAAAGTGACCGTTAGCCGACGGTATGGTTGGATATGAGTTCTATCATAAGTTCTTCGATTTCGTTGTCCGAACCGGTGAGCCGTTTACATTCCTTGGCCTGAAATACAATGTTCCGTATCGTTTTTACTTTTGTGGGCGACCCCGACAAACCGCACTGTTCCACATCGCCGTTTACGTCGGCAACGCTCCATTCCGTAATGTTCAGATACGGATACTTCGCGTAAAGACCGGCATGTTGCAAGGTTTGTCCTTCTTTTGTGAGTTCCGCTTTTTCCTGTCCCCCCAGGGCGCGTTTGTATTTCTGAATCAGCTTCGCATTGCGCGGACGGCACGAGGCGGCGGATCCGTTTACCGTTATCACGATGGGCAGGGGAGCCTCTACGGTTTCCACACCTCCGGAGATGTTCCGTTTGACGGTTATTCTGCGGTTTTCTACGTGCAGGATCTCCTCGGCATAGGTGATTTGCGACAGACCCAGTTTTTCGGCTACCTGCGGCCCAACCTGCGCTGTGTCGCCGTCGATCGCTTGGCGTCCGCCGATAATCAGGTCGAAGTCGCCTATTTTCCGAATCGCCATGGACAAAGCATATGAAGTGGCCAATGTATCGGCGCCGGCAAAGGCGCGGTCGGTTAAAAGGTATCCGTTATCGGCGCCGCGATATAATCCTTCGCGGATGATTTCGGCGGCGCGTCCCGGCCCCATTGTGAGTAAAGTAATGGTCGTGCCCGGGAAACGGTCTTTCAAGCGTAGCGCCTGTTCGAGAGCGTTTAAATCTTCCGGATTAAAGATAGCGGCAAGAGCGGCGCGGTTTACCGTTCCGTCTTCTTTCATGGCATCTTTTCCTACGTTGCGCGTGTCGGGCACCTGCTTGGCCAATACAATAATTTTCAAAGACATCTATGTCAATTTTTAGGGTTAATATAAAATACTGCAATCATAAAGAAAGAGCTTATAACTTATGATGAAAGTTTTTCAGCTCCGTTTTTATCGCCTGCAAAAGTAATGAATCATTTCGTAATTCAAATAGTTTTGCGAATAAATTGCGCATTTTTTTTGTTTTTGTGCAATTTTACTTCTTTCTTCTTACTCCCTCGTTACGGGCAAGGTTGCAGCAGATTTTTGCAGATATTTTCCCATTCGTCGCAGAGTGCGGTGATGGATGGGAGTAAGACATCGGCTCCGGCATCTATTAAAACGAAGTCGGGTAGGGGGCCTGTGTTAACGGCGATTGTAAATAGTCCGGCCCTGTGTGCGGCTTCCACTCCGAGGGGGGCATTTTCTACTACAATGGCTTCGAAAGGTTCTAATCCGCCTTTTTCGAGAGCCGTAAGGTAAGGTTCCGGGTCGGGCTTTCCTTTTTTCACATCGAAAGACGTCACCATTCTTTCCCGGGTGAATGTATTCGGAAAGTCATCGTTCAGGCGATTTAACAGGGAGGGTTGCCCGGAGCCGGTGACCAGCATGGCAAACAAACCGCTATCTTTGACTTTCCTTAATAGTTCCGCGCTTCCGTTTAGGGGCAAAATCGCGGGGCATGCATTGAAAGCTTCCGTTTTTTCCTGATAGACCGCTTTCCGTTCTTCCGGCCCGATGCTTCGACCTTCCCGTTCGGAGATGATCCGGATGGTGTCGCCGCCTGTACGCCCCTCGTGCATATAGGCTTCTTCCCAAGTCATATTGAACCCATGTGATTGCATCACTTTGACCCACGACTGTGCGTGGTTGGGCATGGAGTCATATAATACGCCGTCCATGTCGAACAGTACGGCTTTGAGTGCGAATTTTTTGTATCCTTTGTCTTGTAAGTATTTTTGTGCAGCGGAATTTATTTTATTCATTTGATGTATTATTTAGTGTTTGTTTTTGACCTTTTGAAATTCTTCTCCGCGCGTGTCACAGGTATGATTTCAGTTGATCCATATATTTTTTTACACCCTCCCCGTCTTCGACCGCCGGACTCCATGGCGCCATGTTTTCGGGCGACAGCGGAACGAACGGGCCTTGTTTGATCTCATAAATTACACTGCCGGACGCCAAAACGATCAGCGTATGCCATACCTCTGCCGGTATTTCACCTCCATAGATGCCGTTTAGCGGATCCAGGATTACTTTTTCGGTCACGCGGCCTTCGTCGTCAAACAAAAACAAGGCCGCCTTTCCGCGTAATAGCAGAAAAATTTCGTTTTTATCCGGATTTTTATGCCGGTGCGGACGCAGGTAAGTCCCCGGTTCCATTGCATTGATCAGCCTGTTGAGAGGATCTTCCAACGATTCGTGAAAATTATAATTCATTCGCAGTCGTGCAGACTGTTTTGCTTTTTGAGTTGTTTCATCCAATAGTTTTTTGTCGATAAGTTTCATATTTTTATTTTTTTATATTTACAGAATTATTAAATGCGCGAAGCGCATTACGGTTTGTATCTCGATTTTTGCAGCACATCCTGCGCATCCTTATTGATCATCAGTTCTTCGCAGGTCGATCCGGTTCGCTTCATATAGCTTTCCACGATCCGGTATCCGATGAAATATCCCAGGTTGCCGGGCGCTTCTGCGGAAATAAATGTTGACGGAGCCGGCTGAAAATATTTGGAGGTTGCGGCTATATCGGGAGTATACAGGTGTTTTCGTTCGATGATCGTTGACCACAGTACGGATTCGTATTTTCGGCACCATTGGTATTCATCGCCTGTTAACGACATTATATTTTGAAATGTGTAATTTTTACCGATTTGTGTAAGCAGGTATACGATTTTCCCTTCGTATACCATCCTTTCGAGCAGCATATTGTCCTTTCCCGTATAGGGATATTCCGATTTGATCCGGGCATTCAGGTAATCTTTCGCAATGCGTTCCGGCGTCATACTTTTACGCTGGTGATCGTAGAAAAAATCTTCATACAACGGGTAGTCATACCCCATATATTTGTCGATCGAGCATGACAGCAGGCTATCTCCTGCAATCATATTTTGTTGTAAACCGGAAATATGCATGTAAATCGCCGGAATCCGTATCGCGGGAAGCAACGTTTTCATTCGCTTAAAACCGAGGGAAAGCTCTTGCGTTATACCGGTTATTTCGGGCGAACCGGTTGAATAGAAGTTTACGGCGTCCCGGTATAAAGCAAGAAGCGTAGGTTCGGAATAATAGTTGATCAGATTTCTGAAGAAGGCGGAAGAATCCGCAGGGCTTGTTTTAAACAGCGCTTTGCCCAGGACTTCAATCATCTGAGGATACCGCACCTTTACCTGCGCCAATATTGCCGGATCGTCGGTTTCGATCCATCGCAGCAGTATGGAATCGAAACGGTTAATAGAGATCATTTCGAAATCGTTGACCGTTTCGGGTAAATTATGCCGACATTCGCAAAAAACGAATCCTGCCATGAAAACAAACATCCATATAAACCTTAATTTCATTTTTATACGTATTTCAATGTAATATGAAAACGATTTTTGCCGGTGTTATATTGTAGTCGAATGAAAAAGAGGGTGAAATCACATTGCGTGATGCACCCTCTTTCCGGCTTTTACGAACTTTTTCAGTCATCAAAATAAATCATAATATTTGTTTTATCTTCGTCGTATGTAATTTTATCGGCATCAACCGGTTTAGCTGCCATATTTACATTTTGCGGCGGTTCGTTAGCTGCGGGTTTTCGGATATCCGGGTTTCTTAAAGGGCTTGACATGCCGATATAAATCGTCAGCGGCACATTATTGCCCGTACATACCAGCTTGTTTAATTTTTTGTTGTACCGGAGTTCCAACTCATCCAACTTGTTATTACTGCAATCCAAACTTACCAGATTCGCAAATTTTTCGATACCGTCCAGCACTTCGATTTCCATACCGGAACAATTGATCTCTTTTACCGCTTTCGCTTCGGACAGGGAGATTTTACCGTCCGCATTCTCATCAAAATTCTCCAGCAGATAAGCGCTGAATTTTGCGTCGGGAATTTCAAGTATCATTTTACGATCTTTGTCCGTACAGTTGGAAAACAGCAACAGCATCGAACATACACTCAAAGATAAAATAAATTTCTTCATAGTCTGTTATCATTTAAAATTTATACAAAAAAATACAAAATCCTCAATTATACATTTATCCGGCAAGATTCACAGAGGATGCTTGTCGGAGATATATGTTTCTAAAAATTCGGAATCCTGTTCCGTTTCTATTGTTATACTTTTCGTGTCGGCCGGAATAAGAACGGTTTGTCCCCGACCGACGGGCAATTCGTTGTTTTTATCGTCTTTTATAAGGGCCTTACCTTTCATGCATATATACACGACAAAAGAATCGAGCGAAGAATAATCCCGTAATTTTGTTTCGTTTATTTTTAAGAGATTCGTCGTAAAATAGTTGCATTTCACGAGTTCCACCGCTTCATTTTCGTGTGGAGTATAAGACGTTTTATAGTCCGGGTACAGCGTGTAGTCAATGGCGTCTTTTGCCGGTTCGGTATGGAGTTCCCGTTCGTTGCCGCCGGAATCTTTACGGTTATAATCGTATATGCGATAGGTGATATTACTTGTTTGTTGTATTTCCGCGATAAAACATCCCGCGCCGATGGCATGCACACGTCCGGCAGGTAAAAAGAAGACGTCGCCCGGTTTGACATGGTAGCATTTGAGCACGTCCATGATGGTGTTGTTCTCCACGCGGCGCACGTATTCGCCGGCGTCCATCTGTTGTGAGAAACCGCTGTACAGGATCGCATCCGGCGCAGCCTTCACCACATACCACATCTCCGTTTTGCCGAGCGAGTTATGGCGTTTGCCCGCCAGTTCGTCGTTGGGATGCACTTGTACGGATAAGTTGTCACGCGCATCGATAAATTTTATCAACAACGGGAATGTATGACCGGATCGCCGGAACACTTTCGTTCCGAGCAGTTGCGCTTCATACGTTCTGATTAACTCATCAATCGTCTTTCCTTTCAGCGAACCGTTATCTACGACGGAAAAGTTTTGTTCCACATGCGAAAGTTCCCAACTTTCGCCTATTTTTCTTGCGTCGGGAGGGAGCCCTTTATAAGGCGGGATATCCGTTCCTCCCCACAGGATTTCTTTAAAAATAGGTTTAAACGTAAGAGGATAAAGCATATTATTCTATTTTTTTCAGTACAACAGCCGAACGTGCCGGCAGGTAGAGTTTTAACCAGCCCTTCTTTTCACCTTCGTAAAGTTTATCGGGCAGCGTGAAATGTTCGACCGTATCATCGTTCAGCCCGTTTCCTCCAAACCGTTTGTCATCGGTATTCAACACCACTTTATATTTCCCTTCGGGCGCCGGGAATCCGTAGCCGGTAAATGACTGGAACGGATTAAAATTGAAGGCGAAAAAAAGATCGTCCCTCCTATATGCAAGCACCTGATCCCGGTCATTGTCCCATATTTTTTGCAGGGGTACGGCCTGAAAATTTTTTATGCTGCGTATAAGGCGGAGCATCTCGCGGTCGAAATCGCCTAAGAAATGATATTTCAGGTTCGGGTTATCTACCAGGTTCCATTGGCGGCGGGCGTATTTATAAGACCATCCGTTGCCTTCGCGCGGAAAGTCGATCCATTCCGGATGCCCAAATTCGTTGCCCATGAAGTTCAGGTACCCCCCGTTGAGGGTCGTTGCCGTAACTAAGCGTATCATTTTATGCAGAGCCATGCCCCGTTCGACCCTGAAATTAGGATCATCCACCTGCATATGCCAGTACATCTCCGCATCCATCAGCCAAAAGACGATGGTTTTGTCGCCAACCAGCGCCTGATCGTGGCTTTCGGCATAACTGATCGTTTTTTCGTCTTTCCGGCGGTTCGTCGTTTCCCACCATATAGCCGAAGGATGCCAGTCTTCATCTTTCTTTTCTTTCAGCGTTTTGATCCAGAAATCCGGGATATTCATCGCCATTCTGTAGTCAAAACCATACCCTCCATCTTCAATTTTAGCAGCCAGTCCGGGCATTCCGCTCACTTCTTCCGCAATGGTAATCGCCTGCGGGTTTACTTCGTGTATCAGCTTGTTGGCCAATGTAAGGTAGGCGATGGCGTCGCCGTCCTGACGGCCGTTGTAATAATCGCCGTAGTTTGTAAAATCTTCTCCCAAACCATGGCTGTAGTACAACATGGAAGTTACACCGTCGAACCGGAATCCGTCGAACCGGTATTCTTCGAGCCAGAACTTACAGTTTGACAATAAGAAATGCAATACTTCATTTTTGCCGTAATGAAAGCAAAGCGAATCCCAGGTCGGATGTTCGCGGCGCGCTCCCGCATGAAAATACTGGTAGACGGAACCGTCGAAGCGTCCGAGTCCTTCCGCTTCGTTTTTCACAGCGTGGCTGTGTACGACGTCCATGATTACGGCTATGCCCATGCCATGTGCATCGTCGATCAGGCGTTTCAACTCGTCCGGCGTCCCGAAACGCGAAGAAGCGGCGAAAAAGCTACTCACATGATAGCCGAACGAACCGTAATAAGGATGTTCCTGTATGGCCATGATCTGGATCGTATTGTATCCGTCGGCGGCTATCCGCGGAAGAATGTTTTTGCGAAATTCTTCATACGTTCCGGTCTTTTCATCCTGCGATGCCATGCCGATGTGACATTCGTAGATCAGCAGGGGCGACGCCGGAGGATCGAAATTTTTATTTCCGAAAACGTACGGTTCTTTGGGATCCCATACCTGGGCGGAGAATATATTCGTTTGTTCGTCCTGCACGACACGCCGGCACCATGCGGGGATACGTTCCCCGGATCCGCCGTCCCATTCAACGAATAATTTGTATAAATCCAAGTGATGTATGGCGTCGTTTTCCGGAAGAAAAATCTCCCAGACGCCGTTTTCTGTTTTTGTCAACCGGTAGTTTTCGTTTTTCTCCCAGTTATTAAATGTACCTATGAGGTAGATCGCGGTTGCATTTGGCGCCCATTCGCGAAAAATCCATCCGTTCGGCTGCCGACGGTGCAAGCCGAAATATAAATGGCCCGAAGAAAAACCGCATAGAGATTGTGCGCCGTTTTGAGTGATTTCTTTTTCTTTCTCAACGACAAAACGATAACGCCCTTCGATAGCGTCACGATAGGGTTTTAACCACGGATCCTCCTGTATTAACTTAAGCGTTTCTCCGCTCATTCTGCTTTTTTTTTGATGAATACACTCACCTTCCGACGGGCAAAAATACTTTTATATTTTAATATAGCCATAGTTTTAGATGGATTTTCTTGGCAAAAAAGTGAAAAAATTTTCAACATTGCCGTTTTTTTGCTATCTTTGTCTACGATTCAATACGTCGCACAAGGTGATTTCGGAATATGAAGAAAGAGATAAAAAAGTTGAGTTTTTACATTATAATGATCGTCGTTTTCGGGTCATTAATGTATTTAGTCGCGCAAAAAGGTTCTTCCCAACATCCTTTTAATCAGAATGTCAATGCACATACGGAAACACAACCCTTTAGCGAGGGGTTCCGTTTGTTTTCGCATCTGACGTTGGAACATGTTCAGTCGTCGTTAGGCGTTATATTATTGCAGATTCTCATTATCCTGGCCGTTTGCCGTATTGCGGGATTATTATTTAAAAAAATAGGGCAACCTTCCGTTATCGGCGAAGTTACTGCGGGAATTATTTTAGGCCCGTCCGTTTTAGGCCATTTTTTTCCGGAGGTTTCGTCGTTTATTTTTCCGGAAGAATCGTTTTCCAATATTCGTAATTTAAGTCAGTTCGGCCTTATCCTGTTTATGTATACGGTCGGGATGGAACTGGATTTGGGCGTCGTAAAGAAACGTTTTCAGGATACGATTCTGATCAGTCATGCGAGTACGATCGTTCCTTTTTTTCTCGGCATGCTGTTGGCGTATTTTATTTACGATACGTATGCGAATGAGGAAGTTCCGTTTCTTTCTTTTGCCTTATTCATAGGTATATCCCTAAGTATTACGGCTTTTCCTGTCCTGGCGAGGATTCTTCAGGAGCGGGGATTGACGAAAACCCACTTGGGATCGCTTTCTCTGGCAAGTGCGGCCAACGGCGATATAACGGCCTGGTGTCTGCTGGCTGTTGTCGTAGCCTATGTTCAGGTGGGAAACATAAGTAACGCGATCTTTAACATCCTGTTTTCGCTGGTTTATATCGGTGTTATGCTTGGAATACGTCAGTTGCTGCGCATCATCGGCGACTTATATCATAATAAAGAAGTGGTCGACAAGTCGCTGGTGGCGCTGATGTTTTTTATTTTACTGGCGTCTTCTTATGTGACGGAGATACTGGGCCTGCATGCTTTATTCGGGGCTTTTATCGCCGGGATGATTATGCCCGAAAACATGAAATTCCGGAAGATAATGAACGAAAAAGTAGAAGATATTTCTCTTGCGTTGTTCCTGCCCCTGTTCTTCGTTTATATGGGATTGAAGACGGAGATCGGTTTGATCAACGGCTGGGAAACATGGCTCCTGTGCGGCGTTTTTATCCTTGTGGCCATCGTCGGCAAGTTCGGAGGAACGCTGCTTGCTGCACGCCTCTCGAATGAAAGCTGGAAAAACAGTTTGTATATGGGGGCCTTTATGAACACCCGCGGACTTATGGAGTTGGTGGTCTTATCCATAGGCCTCGAAATGAAAATACTGACGCCTACGATTTTTGTCATACTGGTGTTGATGACACTGGTGACAACGTTTATGACCGCCCCGTTACTATTACTTATAAAATCTTGTTTCCGTAAGTTCGACTCCGTTGAATCATGTTCTGAAAAAGAGCCGAAAGTAAATATTTTCAAGGTATTACTTTCGTTCGGACGAGCGAGTAACGGACAGGTGATGCTGGATCTTGCCTATCAGATGTTTTCGGAAAGAGATGAAGATGTGAAAATTACCGCTCTCCACCTGACGGTTGGCCGGGATGTAAATCCACGACAGGCGGAAGATTTCGAAAAATACAGTTTTGAACCGATTTCGTATGAGGCGGATAAATTGAACGTGTCGATAGAAAAAAAGTATGAGGTATGTGATGATAAGGCGGAACAATATATCTGTTCGGTAGCTAATGAGGAAGGTTTTAATTTTCTTCTGGTAGGAGCCGGCGTGTCAATGAGTGACCTGTCTACCGATGTTTCCGCTCATAAGACATGGGGAAAATTATTCCGCATATTCGGGAAAGATAAATCCGGGAATTATAAGCTTTCTCCCGGCTCTCTGATTAGAGATAAGACAAACGAGTTCATAGAAAAAAGTAACTGTACTGTGGGAATTTTTGTCAACAGGGGATTTCTTCGTGCCGAGAATATTTTGGTTGTGTTTAACTCTGCAAAAGACTTGGTATTGTTGGATTATGTGTCGACTTTACAAAAATCAACACATGGGGTTGTGAAATTAATGGATCGCGTCAGTCCGGTTTCTCCCGATAGCGAAACGGTTGCCAATGCATTGTCGGAATACTTGAGGCAGAGTAAGGACACATCTATTCCGTTCGAGAAAAATCTAACGACCGACATCCTGAAAGAAGCGAAGCTGATGTTGGTAAGTTATAATACCTGGCTCATCCTTAAAGACGAATGTAAAGAGGTATTACAGGATATACCCTCTACATTTATTATTGAACATAAAGAAGTTGTTAAAACGGATCGTGAAAAAATAAAGAAGAACAACGCCACCACGAAATGACCGGACAATGCAAAAAACGGATAGATATGCCGTATCGCATGCATCTCAACGAACTCTTTGCTTTGTCATTGGAAAAAACAAACGCTCTAAAATCAAATAGTTTATGAACAAGAATATTTTATCGTTGATTATTGCCGGACTTCTGTTTGTCGCCTCCGGCTTTCAGCTTAGCGCACAGCCTGTTCCAAGGGAAGAAAATACCATCCGGATGATGTCGTACAATGTCAGAAACTGCATGGGAATGGATGATGTGACGGATTATCAGCGAGTTGCCGATGTCGTCAACCGGGTGTTGCCCGATGTGGTCGCTTTGCAGGAGTTGGACAGCGCTACCCGGCGAAGCGGAGGTGTGTATATCCTGAAGGAACTCGCCGAAAGAACGCTGATGCACTATACGTATGCTCCTGCTATTGATTTTCAGGGAGGAAAATACGGCGTCGGCATCCTTTCACGGGAAAAACCGGTTGGCTTCAGACAAATACCTCTTCCGGGGGATGAAAAACGTACGCTTTTGATAGCCGAGTTCGACCGTTATTTTTTCTGCTGCACCCACCTGGCGCTGGAACAGGAAAACAGGGAACGTTCGGTATCCCT
>JAIRSF010000248.1 GCA_031255595.1 Tannerella sp. | reverse complement strand
CGCCGCGGTGAGTGTGCCGACTGTAACCTGTTCCGTTATTGCGAAGGCAACGGTATGCACCTGCATGATGACAACGGCGACTTGCTCGTCTGCCATTATAAAAGAATAAAAGAGGGTATAAACAATAAAATGAACCAATAAGCCATGAAAAAATTAAACCGTCAACTCATAAAAGCTATCAATTGGGCCTTATCCGGGCTAATGGCTTCAGCCGGATTTACCGGTTGCGTCGAATACGGAACGCCTTATGCGGAATTTATTGTGTCCGGGAAAATCACAGATACGGAGCATCAGGAATTAAAGGGCATAAGAGTTGTTGTGCCGAGAGTGGATCATCACCAGCGCGCCACAGACAATTATCTCCCCCATCAGCATATTATTACCGACAAAGTTTGCGATACCGTTTACACGAAAGAGAACGGGAATTTTGAATACACATACACAGGTTTCCCTACAAACGATTCCATCAATGTCATCCTGCAATTTGAAGAGGTGGCCGAAACGCCCCGTTTCGAGAGTGATTCGGCCAAAATAACCTTTTTCAGTTCGGATTTGCGGAAAGGAGACGGGTGGTATAAAGGCGTCGCCAAAAAGGAAATAAAAATTCAGTTGAAAAAGAAAAAAGGTTAGACTCTGCCTGTTGGCTTCGGGACTGCGGACGGCAACGATCCGTTCAGATAGATTCGAAGAAAAGGAATAAATAAAATCAACAAATAAGCCATGAAAAAATTAAACCGTCAACTCATAAAAGCTACCAATTGGGCCTTATCCGGGCTAATGGCTTTGGTCGGATTTGCCGGTTGCGACCGGTTCGGTTCCGAGGAATACGGGACGCCGAATGCAGACTATGAATTTTCCGGAAAAGTGACCGGTGCAAAGGGAGAAGCGGTTCCGCATATTCAGATAAAAGTCACCCGAGAAGATCAGCACGGATATGCTCCCGGAATTGATTCGGTACGCACAGATGCCGACGGAAAGTATAACATAACGTTTAATCATTTCCCGTCCGAATCGTTTTCCTTTATAGCGACGGACGTGGATGGAGCGCTAAACGGTTCCTACCGCAGCGATACGACAAAAGTTGAAATAACAGACAAAGATTTCGACAAAAAAGGAAACAGCTGGTACGCCGGCACTGCGAAGAAAGAAGTAAATATCACCTTAAAAGAAGAGGAACTCCAGAGCGAATAATTATTCGCCCGACCATTAATCTCCGGAGAAAGTATCTACCAGTACTTCGCGGTAGGCATTGAAAATTTTTGATCTGGAAACAAAGCCTAAGTAATGGCCCTCATTATCTATTACCGGAAGATTCCAGGCTTTTGTGTCGTCGAAGATTTTCATGATTTTGTCCATGGGCATGTTGTTCACTATTTTTGCAGGCGGGGAAACCATGAAACGTGAAACGCTGAAACGATCATATAGTTCCGGGCGGAACATGATGTTCCGGATGTTATCGACTAATACGATTCCGATCAATTTGCCGTCTTCCTTGACTACCGGAAACATGCTGCGGGGACTTTGCGCAATGGCTTTCCTCACCAGATCGCCCAGCGACATATCCGGCGATACCCGGATGAAATCCGTTTCGATGATATTTTCCATCTTTAACAGGGTGAGTACCGCTTGGTCTTTGTGGTGCGTCATCAATTCGCCTTTCTGCGCAAGCCTTACCGAATAAAGGCTGTGAGGTTCGAAGGCAATGATGGTGGCATAGGAGCCGGTCGACACGATCATTAACGGTAGAAACAGGTCGTAGCCTCCCGTCAGTTCGGCGATCAGAAAGACGCCGGTCAGGGGTGCGTGCATTACACCCGACATGACACCGGCCATCCCCAACAGGGCGAAGTTTTTTTCGGATAGGGGGGTGGATATATCAAAGTAATTAATGGAGTGTGCAAAAATGAAGCCTGCGATGCAGCCCAGATAGAGGCTGGGCGCAAAAATTCCCCCGCAGCCGCCGCCGCTGTTTGTTGCGCTGGAAGCAAAAACTTTCATCAAGAGTATGAATCCTAAGAATACGATAATCGACCAGTAACTGTTGCGGCTTATTATGCTGATCGGACTTTGATCCATCAGGTGCATAAAACGCCCGTCGAGGAGCGAATCGATCGTATCGTATCCTTCGCCGTAAAGCGGGGGAAACAGGAAGATCAATATGCTCAATATTACCGCACCTACTAAGAATTTTTGCCGGTAATGTTTCAACCGGCGATACAGGCTTTCGATTTTGATCATGGCTCTCGTAAAATAGAGGGAAACGAGGCCGCAGAATATGCCCAACAGCAGTACGGAGGGGATACGTTCGATCAGAAAAGCTTCGGTCTGGGAGAATTTAAACATGGCTTCCGTACCGGTGAAGATATAAGACATCGTGGCCGCTGTGACCGACGAGATGAGCAGCGGCAGGACGGACGTCATCGTCAGGTCGAGCATCAATACTTCGATCACGAAGATAAGCCCGGCAATCGGGGCTTTGAATATTCCGGCAATAGCGCCCGCCGCTCCACATCCTACCAGCAGCATCAGTGTCTTTTGCTCTAAGCGGAACAGCCGTCCGAGGTTGGAGCCGATAGCGGCGCCGGTCAGCACGATCGGCGCTTCCGCCCCGACGGATCCTCCGAATCCGATGGTCACAGAGCTGGCGGCCAGCGACGACCACATGTTGTGAGGTTTGATGCGGCTTTTACGCTGGGAGATGGCAAACAGAATTTTCGTGACGCCATGGCTGATATCGTCGCGAACGATATATTTGACAAACAAACCCGACAGCAGGATACCTGCCACCGGATAAATCAGCAGCCAGTAATTTGCACCTTCCTGCAGGTTGGAAGTGAGCAGATGCTGTATGAAATGAATCGTATTTTTCAGCAGGATGGCCGCCAAAGCGGAACCTATTCCTACGATGAAGCTTATGATCAGGATAAAGTTCCGCTCCTTGATGTATTTTTGCCGCCAGAGCAGGAATTTGTAAAACATACCGTTTTCCTTTTTCTTCATCTCAGACTCCTTTCCCCGTAAGGACGATTTTAACCGTATAGATTAATATGGTCATATCCAGTACCAGCGACATATTTTCGTAATAGAGGATATCGTAACGAAGCCGTTCGATCATTTTATCTACCGTTTCGGCATATCCGTATTTCACCATACCCCAGGAAGTGATACCCGGCCTTACGTTATGAAGCAGGTAGTAGTAAGGCGCTTTCTGCACGATCCGTTCGATGTAGTAACGTTGTTCCGGGCGGGGGCCGACGAGTGACATGTCACCTTTCAGCACGTTCCAGAACTGCGGCAGTTCGTCTAAGCGGTATTTGCGGAGAAAACGTCCGAAGGGCGTCACCCGTTTGTCTTCCCGCGCCGTCAGCAGAGGCCCCTGTTCCGCCGCATCGGTATACATTGTCCGGAATTTGTAGATCACGAAAGGCTTTCCCCTGTATCCGATCCGTTCCTGCCTGAAGAATACGGGACCTCTCGAATCGATCTTGACCCGGAGCGACAGGCAGGCGTAGAGGGGTGAAAAAAGTATCAGCACGCAGATTGAAATGATTTTATCCATCAGCCATTTCATGTTTTTCTCGAACTCGGAAAAATTATTTTCCGTCACATCCACCAACGGGATGCCATGGATTGTTTTTACCTTTATGTTAAAGAGGAAATCGTTTTTCTCCGTCATGATCTTTATCGGTTTTTTATAATGATAAAGGGAATAGAGGAGAGGCATGAGATTGCGTTTGATTCCATCGTCGAGGGCCAGGACAAGCGCATCGACGTTGTAGTTTTCGAGTATATCTTTCAGACGGTCTACCGTACCCAGAATTTTGTCCGGTTTTACGGCAGGCGCGGTGTCGGTGTCGCTGTCACTGTGATTGTCGCTGACAAATCCGGCGATGCGATAGCCCGATTCGTATAAATCGCCGCTCATCTTATGCGCATTCGGGCCTGTTCCGATCACGATCACGTTTTCAAACCATTCATGTCGCCACAGTTTTCTCAGTGTATAGTTTGTGATAACGGATCTTCCCATGTAGGTCAGAACGAATTGCAGCAGGAACAGAAAGAAGAATAATTTGTAATACAGATGAAAGGAATCGGGAAGTTCGTTCAGCAAAACCGTAAACAGGATAACGACGCAACCGACCATCACTGCAATGAGCGTAGAGAAAAACTCTCCTATGCGCGATTTTCGGAACGGCTTATTGTAGTAGCCGGAGATGAAATAGATGACGAGCCAGCATAACGGTATCAAAACCTGCCCTTTCAGTACCTGAAAAAAAAGGAGGAAATCGCTCATGGAGGCGAACTGGTACTGCGCCATTTCGCGGTAACGGTACAGATTAAACAACAGCCAGACAATGGATGCCGTCACGAAATCCGTCAGGATATAGACGGTAATCAGCCTTCGTTTATTCATCGCTGTTTGCGGAAATTTCTGTTTTGCCATTTATAAAAAGGGTTGTCCGATATGACGGTTCGCTCCGTTTCTTGTTTTAAAAATCACTCATCGTAAGTTGCAGGTCGGCGACAGGCTCTTTGCAAGCAGACAAATTGAGATAATCAAACGTAGCCAGCGCGATCATTGCCGCATTGTCCGTAGACCATCGCAAAGGGGGTAAACATAACTCAACTCCCATCTTCCCACACAATTTGCCCGCTTCTTCGCGCAGTTGGGGACTTGCCGCAACTCCACCTACAATAACGAAAGATTCGGAAGGATATTTTCTCAAGGCTAATTCGGATTTTTTGATCAACACATCCATTACCGCCCGAACAAATGATGCGGCGACATCGGCATAAACCGCCTCTTGATGGGCGTCCATATAACGCGCCACTGCCGATTTTAAGCCGGAAAACGAGAAACTTAATCCCTTATTTATCACAGGACGCGGAAAGGGGATCGACGGGTGGCCTTCTTTCGCCAGACGGTCTACCGCCGGGCCTCCGGGATATCCCAGGCCCAACATGCGCCCTACTTTGTCGTACGTTTCCCCGACCGAATCGTCCGATGTGCTTCCTAAAAGGCGGACGTTGACCGCGCTTTTCATATACGCCAAGAAAGTATGTCCGCCGGAAACCAGCAGTACGGTTGCAGGAAATTTCACCCGCTTTTGCTCCAGGTCGGCGCTCCGGAGATGGCCCCGCAGATGGTTGACACCGATCACCGGTTTGCCCCAGCCTAATCCTAATCCGGTGGCGGTGTTCAGGCCGACAAGCAACGATCCGATAAGACCGGGGCCTCGCGTTACCCCAATGGCTTTGATATCATCGGGTGTAATCCGGGCTTTCCGGAAGGCCTCGTGAACAGTCGGCAATATGGCCGAAATATGCGCACGAGCTGCAAATTCGGGATAAATGCCGCCGAATCCGGCATGCACATCCAACTGCGAAGCGACTACAGACGAAAGGATCGTTCCTTCGGAGTCGACCAAAGCAACGGCCGTATCATCGCACGAAGTTTCTATTCCTAAAATAATATCATTCATCCTCGTTAAATATTTTATGGATCATATCTGAAGAAATCACGCCGGCCCGTTCTATGACCGGAGGATCGAAGCGGCAATTGATGATTGTGGAAGGTATTTCCTTTCCCATACCGTCTTCTACGATCCGGTCGGGAGAGCCGTTCAGTTCCTTCAGGATCTCTTCCACATGGTTGGGGGTGTGCGAAACGCCATGCCGGTTGGCGCTGGTAACCAATAAAGGGCCTGTTTCCTTCAATACGGAAAGCAGCAGGGCGTTGTCGGGTATTCTTACGGCAACCTCATCTCTTCCCTGCAACCATCCGGGTTTCAGGGATTCGTCCTTAAAGCCCAACACGAAAGTAATGGCTCCCGGCACGAACGCCGACCGGAACAGTTTTTCGGCACAGGCGTTTATATCTAATCCCAAATGCTCCAGGTCGCTCATTTCCGCAACCATAATGGGTAAAAACATGTTTTCGGGACGCTCTTTCAAGCGGTAAATTTTCGCAACGGCATCTTTGTCCGTCGGTAACGCCGCCAGACCGTAGACCGTATCGGTTGCAATTAAGACAACCCCGCCTTCCTGTAAAATTCGTATAATTTGTTCTTTTTTATTTGTCATCGCTGTCGGATCTTACTTGTCTTGTGTCGAATGTTATAAAGTTTCTTCCGTTATCGGTTGGGCGAAGTGCGGGAATTTTATATCCCGGTCAAGAAACAGGTCGCTTTTTTCGATGAGAAGCCTTGCGTTGCCGAAAAATAAACGGCTGTCGACAATTGTTTTATCCCTCATCGAGGGCATATTTATGATTTGTTCACGATGAAATCCGACAACGGAAAAGCGCTCCGTATCGCCAAGCATTTCCGGCAGGACATCTTCGATTTTCCCGTATTCGATCACAACCGGTTTCTCCTCATTGAAAAAGCCTATGTAAGCGTTTCCTTTGATTGATTTTACGGTGCCGATAACCGGCAGTTTGAACCTGCCGTAAGCATCCAGGCCGGCCAGTTCCATCGACGAAACGGGACACACCGGCACATCCAAACCGTACGACAGGCCGTTGACAAACGCAATCCCCGTACGCACACGACTTGTGCCTCCGGGCCCTGTATCTACGATGATCCGCCCGATATCGGTTACTTTTTTGTCGCATCGTTTCAATCCGCGGGACAACATCCCAAATAATTCGCGGCTATCGTAGTCGCCGTCGTCCGTTGCCGAATCGAAGACGACCCGGTTGTTTTCTCCCTCTCCCACTCCCAATACCAGGGCAAACTGGCCGGATGATGTAGATATGGCTAATGTTAACATATGGATCCTTTCATCTCATAATTTAAAATATCAATCAGGGGTTTATGCTGTTCTCCTTTGTAAGAAACCGTCATCAGGCGGCTGTTTTCGTCATTAATATGCAAAGATATTAAAATGTAGGCATCAAAATAGGAAATGAACTTCTTTCCCCATTCGATCAACGTGATGGATTGATAAAAATAATCATCCAGTCCCAGGTCTTCAAACTCCCGGAAGGTTTCGATCCGGTACAAATCAATGTGTAATAAGCCGCAGGCCTGTGTACGGTAGAAATTAGCAATGCTAAAAGTAGGACTGACGACGTCGTCGCCGCTCTGCAAACTTTCAACGAACCATTTCGTAAAATGCGTCTTACCGGCCCCCAGATCGCCGTCCAGAATAAGAATGTCCCCAATCCGGCAGTTTTCCGCGATTTTTGCCGCCACTTTCCGGGTTTCATTTTCATTCATCAACATTATCCGAACACTATTATCCATAAAAAGGTGAGCATGTTAAATTGTAATTACGCCGCAAATATCGGAAAAAAAATAAAATAAAAATAATTTACCGCGTCTTTCCATTTTGAAAAAAGAAATAATTCTCTTTTCCAAATGTGGCGCTTTGACCTACGCAAGGGTATCCCTACCCTACCACGCGACGGTGGGCCGTCTACATCATGTAGATTTTCTGCTCACATGGGGTTGTTTTGAGAGAAGCGCTTTGCGGAGTGGATTCATTCGGTTGTAACCGGCATGAGTTTCCGGGGAAACGGGATCCGTACGCGCGCAGCTATATTTCATTTGTCTAATTCGGCGCCTTTGTCGCCTTGTTGTTGCATCCACTTTTCAAGTTCGGCTTTCATTTCGGCTATTTTGTTTTGATATTGAACGT
>JAIRSF010000203.1 GCA_031255595.1 Tannerella sp. | reverse complement strand
ACGCCATAAATAAAAAAATAATACGTCACCTATACGTCAGCCTGTTAGTTAATAGTTAATAGTGAATAGTTAATAGTGAACGTTGTTAGTGAATAATTAATAGTTAATAGTGAATAATCCGGTACATGGTTTTTGGTAGAAGTTAACTTTTCAACATTCAAACTTCAGTATTCAACATTCAATCTTTAATAAAAAGCAAAGTTAAGGAGCAATTTTAGTGAATAGTTAATAGTTAATAATCCGGTACACGTTTTTTGGTGGAGAGTTCTTCTAACTTCAATAAAGCAAAAAAGCTCCGCCGATTTAAGACCGGCCTCGTGCGGTGAGCCGTTAAGTAGCGAAGGGAGGCGTCAAGAAATCTGTGCTGTTTGAGCGAAGCGAGTTACACAGATTTCAGCAGACCGGAGCGTTAAGCTTAACGGGGCGAAGCGGACGAAGCCTTGATTTTTTGGTACTTTTTTATCAAGAAAAAAGTACGAACCACCCTCCCTTTTATCAAGAAAAAAGTACGAAACCCCTCCCTTCTCTAAAAGGAATTCAAGTACTTGGTCAAGCTTTCGTCCCGTTCCAGGCCCATTCTTTTGCGTAACCGGTAACGTAGCGTTTCTACGCCGCGGATAGAGAGGTCGAGTAAAGGGGCGATCTCTTTGGACGAGAGATCCATTTTGACGTATGCACACATTTTTAATTCGTTGGTCGAAAGATAGGCGTGTTTTTCTTTTACTTTTCGGATGAAGTTGTTATGTACGAGGTTAAACTGTTCTTCGAAGCGTTTCAGGGCATCGTCGGAGGCGATATTTGAATCGATACGGTTGTTTAAAGTTATGATCATTCTTTTGGCTTTTACGGAAGAATCGTCACGCATGGCCGAACTTATCTTATGCAGTTCCTGTTTGATATCAATCAGAATTTCGTTTTTGCGGGTGAAGTTAATCATGAGATTCGCCATCTCCTGGCTTTTGAATTGTAATTCCTGTTCCAGTTTCTCCTTTTGCAGGGATATGATCTCCTGTTCTTTCCGTTTTTGTTCTTCGAGAAATTTTTCTTCCTTGAGTTTTATTTCTTTGTCTTTTTGGGCCAAATCGGCTTTGCGCTTCCGGATGATACGTTGCTTGTCTACCATATATATAATGTATAGTGCGCCGGCAGACAGGAGGATGTACAGAACAATCGCGTACGCCGAACGATACCATGGAGGCAGTACGGTGAAAGCAAACCGGCGGGCGGAAAATGTTATATCCGGCATCAGGGCTTCCACTTCGAATGTATAATGGCCTTCGTGCAGATTGCCGTATTCTTTGGTTGTTGAAGCGGTCGGTTCCGACCAGGTTTCGTCGGGTAGGAGCCGGTAACGGTATGATATATCATCATGATTGCCGAAATTGCGTATGGCATATTCAAAACGTATGGCATTCTTCCGGTAAGCAATCTGGGGGGATGATATTTTGTTCAGAAAATTATCCGTATAAAGAATGGAATCTTTGGGATAGGAGAGCGCGACGTTTTTTATGAAAAGTTCCCTCGATTCGTTAATCGGTTTTTTCCGGCTGTTGAACAGCGCGAATCCAAACTCATTGGGAATGATGACGAGCGAATCGTCGACCGCAATTATATTTTCATACCATTTGATGAAACCGATCTGGGAAGTATTAAAAAACGAAATTGTTTTCTCGCAGGGCGTCTGGTCGCAGAAAACGATGGCCGATAAAATATCGGAAGATACGGCATAGAGTGTGTTATTGAAAGATATTATTTTCGAATAAGCCCGGTTGCCGGGTAGCAGTTCATTAAACCGTTCATCTTTTACGATGCGGTTGGACTGCGGGTCGTGCCGGTAGAGGCCGGAAGTGTTTGAAAAATAGGTGTTATCTAAGAATCTGTGTAATCTTATATCTACGGTAGACTCGAAACCGTCCTCGTGATGATAAGATTCGGACGATATAAGCTCGTTCGTATGCCGGTCCAGGTCAAAGCGTGCTACCCCGTCGTGCCCGTCGCGGAGCCATAGCGTGTGTGAGGATTCGAAAATGCAGTCTTTCATCCATCCCGTAACGCCGTCGATCCTTTTGAGCACATCCCAACGGCCCTGCCGTTTTTCTAAGAGGAACAACCCGTCGTACGTTCCGATCCAGCACTTATCCGGGTCGTCATGATGCAGGCAAGCCGTCAACCCGCCCCGAAGGCCTTTGATTTCGGTTATTTTGTTCTCCTTGACAGAGAAAACGCCTTTGTCGTGGAGGCAAAAAATCTCGCCGCCGATCTTTTCTAATCCCCACACCTGGCCGCTCAATTCGGGAATAAAATGCAGGTTAATAGCGTCTTCCGTAAAATTAACCGGCCATTCCGTATAGAAAAGCCCCCGGTTTGTCCCCAGGTATAAAATATGGTCGTGGATCAGGGCTGTGTAGCCGGCTCCTTTGGAATAAGGCGCTGTGTAGAGGTTTGTCAGCGGCATATCGAGCGATATATAATCGATACCGTTGTCCAATCCGGCCCATAAGCCGTCTTTCCCGTCAAAACAGATGGATAAAACGGTATTATTTTGCAGGCCGTTCTGTACATTATAATAGTACGTCTTGCCGTCCGCCGAAATAATAAGAAGCCCCTTGTGGATCGTGCCGACGGCAATATATTTATCATTTGCGGCAAGGGAAAAGACTTCATATTCCCTCATAAATCCCTCAAAACCTGTCCGGAAAGGAGTTATACGGTTCTCATCGCCATAGAAAATGCCGTCGAAAGCCGTTGCAATCAGGTATCCGTCTTTGTAGGGCACAATATCGCGAATCATTTTATCCCGTATCAGGTCGCTGCCGGAGGCTTTGATCCAGGTGTTTCCTACCAGCATCGTTATGCCGGCAGACGAGCCGGTGTATAACACACCGTTGATAACGGCGGAACAGTCTATTTTAAATTCGGAAGGAATCGTAGTGAATTTTTCGTTGATCTGTTTGACGACGTGCCTGTCCGAAACGTAATAGATCAGATTGTCGACCTCGTAAATGCCCCAGTATGCGCCGGCGAACTGCTTCCCGTCACCGTATGAGTCGGAGAGGTTGGTATAGGCCGGGAGTCCTGCCTGGTTCAGGGTGAAATACCCAAATTCGCCTTCACCGCCTACGTATATGCGGTTGCTTGCCCGGGATACATGCAGGGACCGTGCATCCGATTTGTTATCCAGCGCGAATAAAGTCCATTTGCTTCCGTTGTAGTACAAAAGGCCGTTTTTATTGCTGCAAAAGACATGTTTGTCGTTGTACGTATCTATCTGCCACGTTTGAGAACCTTTTCCGTACGATTCCTTTCTGTGGTTGATAATAAAATCATTCCATTGGGCATTCATGGTGTACCATGAATGAGTGATGAACAGGATTACGATTAGAAAAAGGCGCCTCATAAGAGATGATTTTCAGGGTACGACACCTATCTTTTTTATCCGCTTGTTCCCGTTTCCGCAAATTCCATCAGGAATGCTTTGATGAATCCGTCGATTTTCCCGTCCATGACGCCGTTCACATCCGAAGTCTGGTAATTCGTGCGGTGGTCTTTCACGCGACGGTCATCGAACACATAGCTGCGGATCTGCGAACCCCATTCGATTTTCATCTTTCCGGCTTCTACTTTCGCTTTTTCAGCTAAGCGGTGTTGCATTTCCTTGTCGTAGAGAATCGAACGCAGTTGCCGCATGGCATTTTCGCGGTTTTTCGGCTGGTCGCGGGTTTCCGTATTCTCAATGAGTATTTCTTCTTCTTCGCCGGTATAAGG
>JAIRSF010000162.1 GCA_031255595.1 Tannerella sp. | reverse complement strand
GAACATGCCGGCGGGAGGATTATTTGGAAATAAAGCGCAGCAAATGAAAGAACAAATTATACCATAGTAAAATAAAAGATTTTCAGTAGTAATAATGAATAATGAAACAGGGGGGTGTAATGAATGATGGATAGCGTTTTTTTTTGCTCTGTCTGAATAGATTTCAGACGGAGCAAATGTTTTTTATCGGAATAAAAAAATAATCGCCGAATTGTCGTTTTTATCTTATATACTTGGAAAACTGATTTTTTTCACCTAAATTTGCATGTTATTACTTGATTTTGACTAAAAAAAGGAGGCCGATTATGAAAAAAATATATTTCTTATTGAGTATATTATTATTTGCATCAATGAGCGGTTGCATATATGAGAAGATATCCGAAGAGGAAACTGAAAATCCTCCCGGTGAAGAAGAAAAAACCGTATTCCGGGTAAATGCTACGGTTGAAAATACACTTTTGAATAAACAAAGTATGGCCTCTGACGAAATAGGTTTGTATATATATGACGATCAGAGAGTGATTCAAAATAATATGCCGGTTACATTAAACGGTGGATATAAAGAGTTTGATCTTACAACAAATGATACTTTAGGTTATTGTTTTGCTTATTATCCTTATTCATCTTCGTTCGTATCCGGAACCACTTATTCGGGAACCCTTCCTCCTGTCCAAAATCAGGAAGTTTCAAATTCTTCTTCCGTATCTGATTTGCCTGTTTCTATATCGAATCAATTATTAATGATATCCGATCATTCGAGTGAGGTCAATTTTAAGAATCAAATAGCAAACATACAGTTTAAAAACATATTTTCGTTGTTTTGTTTTAAGATAACAAAAGATGCTACGCTTACACAGTTTAACGGCCAACGCTTAAAGCGGTTTCAACTGTATGCTTCGACTGCTTCGGATACACTTACTCCGTTGGCGCGTTATCCGCTTTCCGGATCGTATACCATTGATATAAAAAATATAAAGTATCCAACCTCTTTGATACCGCAATTTTCTTCATTCTCATCGACAATACAGATGGAAGTTACAAACAGTCCTGCGATTACATCAAATGCAAATACCCCTGTTGTGATATGGGCGGTTGTTCCGCCACCGATTGACCTTGTATTTAATAAGCTGGTAGTTCGCATGGAAACGGAAGATGATAATCATATATCCTACAGCACTATTTCCGCATTTCACAGATTGGGTATGATTGAAAGAAATACGTTAACCACGCTTGATGTGAATCTTACGAAAAACAACGTTTATTCCGATGACATAGTGAAAGAGTCTTTTGTGGATAAACCGGCTAACAGCTATGTGGTTTCCGAACGGGGCGTTTATGAGATTGCCGCTAAAAAAATAAGCGGAGAATCGTTTCCGGATGCAGATTCTGTGGATTGGCTATGGGCGTCGAAAGCAGGGGGAGGGAATACCTTTGCAATTGACGAACTCGTCAGTAATATTTCATTTGACGCTGCCACTATCCGTTTCCGGGTCGGTTCGGGCTTTGAACGCCCCCTGACGGAAGGAAATGTCGTATTAGCGCTCAAAGACGCCTCGAATACAATCTTGTGGACATGGCATATCTGGATTACGGATAAACCGAAAGATCTGAATTACGGCGGAAAAATATTTATAGACCGGAATATCGGGGCATTATCTGCCGATACGCTTGCTCCGGCTGTGGATACTTATGGGTTCGTTTATCAATGGGGGCGTAAAGATCCTTTTATTGGCGGCGACGGGCTGACGGTTGATGAGGCGACGAACGTATTATCCGTTGCACGCGCACATACCATCGTGAATCCTTCGGCCGCGTGGAAGGCGAATGTGAAAGGATGGTCGCCGGCCGACCGGACGGAGTATGGGACGGTCGAACAGGCGGTAAACCACCCGATGACGTTTATTTACAACAGTAACTCGTCTTCCGAACAGGATCCTGCCGACTGGCTTTTCGTCAGTGACCGGACACTCTGGTCCGATCAGGAAAAAACGGATGCCGATCCCTGTCCGTATGGATATAAAACGCCCGGTAAAGATGATATGAGTATATTATACAGCGCTTACCGGAATTATCGGCCTTCGCCGCTGCCTACCATCTGGTTCTACAACAGAAGCAACAGCAACAGGTACTGGGAATACAGTATACAGGAGAAAGTTGCTATCTGGCCTGTGGCGGGGATGCGGCAAGGCCGGCATGACTCCGGAAGATGGATCGGCGGACAATTGAAATATGCGGGAACGAATAATTACATGGGGCATGGATATTATTGGACGAGTACACCCTGGGATGAAGCCGGAAATACGGTTGTACCGGGAGCTTCGTATAACATCATGACGCGCGATCATATTTTGTATGAGAATACAACATATGGCCCTAATGCGGACGCTTACCCGGTGCGTTGCGTGAAAATGACCAATCCCTGAGACTTCCCGCTGAAAGACGTGTGTAGATGAAGGATTTTATTCGGGTATTAAAACGCTTTGTGCCGCCATATAAGAAGTATGTGACGCTGAATATTCTGTTTAATATTCTTTCGGCGATACTGAATCTTTTTTCTTTTGCTCTGATTATCCCTATATTGAACATCCTGTTTAAAACGGATGACCAGGTTTATACGTACCAGGCATGGGTATGGGATCCGGGTTCGTGGGACTCGTGGAAAGGGGCTTTCGACTTAATTAAAAACAATTTTTTTTCGTATGTATCCGGTATAATTGAACGGGAGGGGGGATCTTTTGCCCTGATCCTGTTGGGGGTGTTCTTAGTGGTGATGACCCTGTTGAAGGTTTTGGCCATGTATATGGCGTTTTATACGATGATCCCGATACGTACCGGGGTGGTGCGGGATGTGCGGAACCGGATCAATAGAAAGATTACCGAGCTGCCGCTCGCTTTCTTTTCGGAGGAGCGGAAAGGCGATATCATTGCACGTGTTTCGGGAGATGTGAATGAGATTGAAACGTCGATCATGAGTTCGCTGGATATGCTGTTTAAAAATCCGATCCTGATTGTGATCTACCTGGTGGCGATGTTTATAATCAGTTGGCAGCTTACTTTGTTTGTCTTTGTCCTGTTGCCTGTGGCCGGCTATGTGATGGGGAAGGTCGGCAAAACACTGAAACGGAAATCGCTTTTAGGACAGTCTCAATGGGGCGCTTTGATGAGCCAGATCGAGGAGACGCTGAGCGGACTTCGTATCATCAAGGCATTCAACGCGGAAAAGAAGATTCAACAGCGTTTTGAAGAATCGAACGAGACTTTCAGGCGTACAACGAACCGGATCTACCGCCGCCAGCAGTTGGCGCATCCGATGAGCGAGTTTCTGGGTACGACGACGATCGTCATTATTCTGTGGTACGGCGGAACGCTTATCCTCGGCGACAACAGCCCGATCGATGCTTCTACGTTTATCTATTATTTAGTGATCTTTTACAGCATTATCAATCCGGCCAAAGACCTGAGTAAGGCTACGTATGCCGTACAGAAAGGGCTTGCTTCGGTCGAACGGGTGGATAAGATCCTGATGGCGGAGTCGAATATTCAATCGCCTGCCCATCCGAAACCGGTTGCGCTGCATGAGGCGATCATTTACCGGGATGTGTGGTTCCGGTATCAGCAGGAATGGGTGTTGAAAGGGATTAACCTGCGCATAGACAAGGGGAAGACGATCGCCCTTGTCGGACAATCCGGTTCCGGCAAAAGTACGCTGGTGGACTTGTTGCCCCGCTTTTACGATGTGGAGAAAGGTTGTATCGCCCTTGACGGTACGGATGTAAGAGACGCTTCGTTGTATGATTTGCGCGGTCTGATGGGAAATGTGAACCAGGAAGCGATTCTTTTCAATGATACGTTTTTTAATAACATTGCGTTCGGTGTGAAGTCGGCTACCCTGAAAGAAGTAGAAGAAGCGGCCCGCATCGCGAATGCGCATGAGTTTATTATGGCTTCGGACGAGGGTTATCATACGAATATAGGCGACCGGGGCGGAAAGCTTTCCGGCGGACAGCGGCAACGGATCAGTATCGCCCGCGCCATCCTCAAAAACCCCCCCATATTGATTCTGGACGAGGCTACCTCAGCACTTGATACGGAATCGGAGCGCTTAGTACAGGAAGCGTTGGAAAACCTGATGCGCAATCGTACGACAATCGTGATTGCCCATCGCCTCTCCACGATCCGCAACGCCGATGAAATATGCGTCATGCACGAAGGTGAAATCGTAGAACGGGGCAAACACGAAGAACTCTTAGCCGTAGACGGCTATTATAAGCGCCTATGCGACATGCAGAAGTTTTAACTTTCGGCGTTTCTCCCTTTGCTTTGTAATAGTTAATAAATATTGAATACGCATGTTTTTAAAGTTAAACTATTAAATTTGTCATTTTATGAAAAGGGAATTTGGTAAATGGTTAATGGATGTGGCAAAGTATCTTATGACTGCGGTCATATTAACGTCTGTACTCGGAGAGATTAAGGAGAAATATATGATCGTTATACTAAGTTGTTTTACTGTCCTATTAACTCTAATTTTGGGCTTGTATTTTGTAAGAGAGCCGGAAGTTAGCAATAAAAATAATTCTAAAAAGAAAAGGAGGTAACATGGGAGCTATTGCAATGCTTGTATTAATAATTGTCATTACTTGTGTTGGTAGTGTTTATTTTATAATACAAGAAAGAAAAGAAAACCGGCATCGGGAACATTCACAGGAAGATGTCAGGTGATATTTTTGATGTTTCTTTTTCGGATATCTATCGGATTCGTTTTTGTTTGCTTGCAAACCAAACGGGAATACCGGCTTTTGGGCAAGGCAATTGGAACGTGCAAGACAGTTTTACAAGGCTTACCCAATTGCGTCCGCACTGCGGACGCAATTTAATTGGTTTCAATATAAACTACTTATGCAAATTGATAATGAAGATAGGCGAGAATACTATGAGAACCCAACAATCGGCATTCTTGGATCACCTGTAAAATCGTGTGTCGTCCTGTTTCAGTTTTCAGCATTCAACATTCAATCTTCAATAAAGCAAAAAAGTCCCGCCGATTTAGGCTCGGCCTCGTGCGGTGAGCCGTTAAGTAGCGAAGGGAGGCGTCAAGAAATCTGTGCTGTTTGAGCGAAGCGAGTTACACAGATTTCAGCCGACCGGAGCGTTA
>JAIRSF010000129.1 GCA_031255595.1 Tannerella sp. | reverse complement strand
GCGACGCTCACCGGAGGCGTTTCCCGGAAGTATCAGAAGAACTTCTGCACATTCAACTTTTTGTCGACTAAGAAGCCGTTCGTCGCTTCCGGCGAGAAGCGGAGTTTACGTTTGGCTTTGAATTTGATGATGAACAGATCTATGGCGCCTTCATTTTCGATGACCTCTTTTTCACCCACATTCACGAAGGTGGGGTACAGGGCTTTGTCGCCGTTTGTGTGGAGGCGGTCGTGGGTCAGGTTCTCCAGCTCTTTCATGTTGAGCAGTTCCAGACCGGTGTATTCGCAATCCTGCGGGTTGTAGGGCAGGGCGAAGCTCAGGGCGTTTACGGAACGGAGGTCGAGGCCCGTTACTTTGATCTCGATGGTTTCGCCGGCGTTGTAGTTTTGCCGGGGGGTACTAAGTTGTATCGAGCCTTGCACGTTCGCGGCGGCGTGGCGGGTTTTTATGCCGCCGTCTAAGCAGGTGGCTGCAACGGAGATGTCGTAGGCGTCGATCAGGCCGTTTTTATTCACGTCGCCATGGCTGATGTATCCTTCAAAATCAGCATCTCCGCTTCGCAGGCCGGTATAGTTACGATAGGAAGTCAGGTCATTGTGATCAATTTTTCCGTCGTTGTTGATATCGCCGGGCAGATAACTTTCCGTTCCGGGCACTTTGAAGACGTAGATCTCCTTTCCCGAACCGTACCCGCCGACCGCGTCTGTGATATTCAGCCGGATGTAGCGGGCGGAGGGGTGGCCTGCAAATTCAAATATTTTGACTTCGTTGTCCCTGGCCCATTCGACGGCGCCGGCTTCCGTCCAGTTTTCTCTGTCGTAGCTGTAGGCGACGGAGCCTTTCAGAATCGTCCCGTTTCCTGCATTATCGCGCGGGATGTAATGGAATTTATCTAAGCGGTTGATGGTTTTCAAATCCATAATCAGATCGAAAGGAAGGGCGTTTACGCCGTATTTGGTATGCCACAGTTCGCCTTCTTCGAAATCGAACAGGCGGCGCAGCGAGCGTCCCTGGTTTTCGACCGCAGTTTCTCCTTCGATACCCCGGACGGCATGTTCCAGCGGATTGGAGCGAGTTGTTGCCGAGCATGTTGTCCAGGCGGAGTACCCGTCTTTATTAACGGCACGCAGGTTGAATAAATAGTTCGTTTCGGCCTCAAGCCCTTCAAAGAGAAACTCCGTCGCCCGGATGGTCGTATACAGCATGTCGTTGAACTCAATCTCGTAGTAATCGGCGTTGTCGACCGCCTCCCACGTGGGTTTCAGCGTATAGGCCTGCCTGTGTTCTTCCGTAATCTGCGCATGGGCGGGAGGGGAGAGCAGGCCGGTTTTTGTCCGGCGGGTGTTTGCCGGTTCAAAGCGGAATCCCTCGATATGCAGGATGAGTTTGTTTGCCGTTATATCCGACGAAGCTATTTTGACGAATAACTGCGGATTTTTGGTAAGAACCTTTTCCGCAAAATCACTTCCCGGAGTCGCAAACTTATTCAGGTTCGGAGCCTTGTCAAAATAAAACACGTTGTCTTTTTGGGCAAACTCGGCGGTCGAGTTTACCTCGGTCAGCCGGATCCTGTTCCCGCCGTTTCGGGCGAACACTTTTTTCGGCTTTTCGGTGACGTTGATTCTAAATTCCGTCGTTTTTTCTTTCACGAATCCCTCAAAATCGCCTTCGGACGGATGGATGGTAACGGTCGCCCTGTTTTTGCCCTCCTCCACCTCCGATTCGATAAGCGTCGTAACACCGCGCCCCTGCCGGTAGGCTTCGCTGACGCCATCGTCATCGTATTCCGTAAACGAACTGTACCCATGGGGATATATTTCGTAAATACGAAGATTCCGGTTGATTTCGGAAACATTATTGTTCGGGTTCGTCATGGGAATGATGGCCCCGCTTTTGACGAAGACGGGCAATTTCCATAACGGCGCATCGAAACTGTTGATAATACAACCTCCTTCGTAGCTCTCCCCGGTGAAATAATCGATCCAGAGGCCTCCTTCGGGCAGATAAATATTATTACGGACGTCGTCGCCCGCGCCTTCGGGCAGTCCGCCTGCCGGCGACTCATCCTGCGGTTTGCCGGGCAGGGTCTGTTGATAAATCGGGGCGACTAAAAAGCTGGGGCCGTACAGGAATTGATATTGCGTTGACTTGCCCAGGGTATAGGCGTTCGGATATTCCAGGAACAGGGCGCGTATCATCGGCCGTCCGTCCGTCGATTCTTTCGCAATGCTGTAAGTATAAGGCATCAGCTCCGATTTGAACTTCAGGTACAGGCGGTTGATGGATGCGACCGGCTCGCCGAGGGCATGCGGATATTTTTCGTTACTTCCCCAGCCGTCCATGTTCAATTGCATCGGGGTAAAGGTTTTCCACTGGAAGTCGCGGGTGTTGACTATTGGGTTCTTTCCGCCGAAAATGCCGTCCATGTCGGACGAGATGTTTGGATTACCCGATAGCCCGGAGCCTAAATAAGTTGGGATATGGAAACGGATATATTCCCATACGCCCCCCGTCTGGTCGCCCGACCAGAGTCCGGCATAACGTTGCGTGCCGGCCCATCCGTCGAGCGAAATAATAAACGGGCGCGCATTGTTTCCGTAATACGTCATAATCCGGGCGACGTCCGCGACGCCGTTCAGTCCGAACGAATAGCCCGCACCCACCCATGCCACATCGGTTTTCAGTACACGTACGCCCGCGTCCCTGACTTCTTTCACGATGTCGCGCTGCAGCAACGCCTCGACGCCTTCTTTGGGATGCAGGTCGGATTGCGTCCAAAGACCCGTTTCGACCCCGTTTTCATGTGCATAGCGGGTCAGTTCTTTCAGATTGCGGATATTTCCGTCCAACGATTCCGTCTGTCCGTATCCGGCTCCGTATCCATCGTTCGGAAGCAGCCAGCCCAAAGGCATGTCATGTCGCTTATAACGGTCTATGACGGCGCGTGCGGAAAACTGATAATTCTCTTTTTCTCCGTTCAGCGATTCCCGTACGCCGCCATTATCTTTCTGGCTTTCTTTGTATCGTTTGCCGTCTTCAAACAGAATACCGTTTTCATCTTCCGCCCAATAATCGCGGTTATAGGCATTCAGATGACCTTGATAAAAAGCGAATTTAGGCATCAGTACGGGATGCCCCGTCAACTGATAAAAATCATTCAACAGCGGAACAGCTCCGTCGCTTACCATGAAAAAGACGTCTAAATAATCCGTTTCGTGGCAGAGCTTCACAAGTCCTTTCTCTTCGGCGCCGAAATCGTATTTACCTTTTTTGAACGTGTGCCACATCAGGGCGTATCCGTTGGTAGACCAGTAGAACGGGTTGGGAGAGGCAACTCCTCCGTCTGTCCAACTGTTTTGGTTCTCTATCGCGATCGCTTTCCCTTTGTGTGAAAAACGTCCGTTCTGAACGCCGCCGCCATAGAAGTACTCATCCGGATTTTCCTTTAAGGAGAGGCTAACCTTCTCCTTTTCGAACAGCGCCGGCCGAACTTCCTCAAACACAATGCGTGCAGACTGTTTGTCGCGGACTTTCAACAATCCGGTATTTTTATCCAGCAAAACATCAATCCTGTTTGTAGAGATGGCTATTGTACCCTCTTCCGTTTTCAGATACAGTTCCGCAACCGGTTTCCGCGGATTCTCCACCAGTATTTTAGCTTCCGGCTCGGCTTCGGGATCGCGGATGATTCTTCCCGAATGATCCTGAAACAGGCGAAATATATTTTCCCCGTAAAAATCGAATATCATCCGGTTATGATCTGAAAACAGGACTTCTACCGTAGTCGGATTGATTTTGTTCGCCCCGGTAATTTCCCGCGTTTTAGGTTCCGATTGTGCAAAGGATACAAGCGAAATGAACAGGAAAAAAAGAACATTAAAGGCGATCATCATCCGCCTGTCGTTTTTTATAAGTATATTCTTCTTCATAATTTTGAGTATAAATAGTTGTTTATTTGCATGTTGTACATCCCGAAAGCATCTCATAACTCCCGAAAAGACATCCAAAATTAGATATATTTCCTGTTAAAAAAACAAATTTAGTAGGGAAATGTTTTCTCTCCGTTAACTCTCCCACCGACATTTTACAAACACATACCTTTGCAGGTGATCCCCAACATGTATCGGTTTTACCCAAAACCGTTTTTACGATGATTGATTTTATCCGGTCATTTCGGTTTTGTTTTTGTCGTTGGAGGTTCTGGCGACCATCGGCTTTGACCGGACGGCGGCGAGAATGTGTCAAAATCCGGCGATCATCCGCAAAGTTATAAATCGTAAGTTTCGTTAGACGAAAAGTCTATTATTTCTATTTTTTTTAAATAAAAACGGCTTTTTGGGTGATACAAATCCTTAAATAATATGAATGTACTTGCAATTTGTAATTTAAAAATTATATAATAGAAACTTTTAAGG
>JAIRSF010000024.1 GCA_031255595.1 Tannerella sp. | reverse complement strand
AAAAAATGGTTTTCGGGCTGTTTGCTTACCAGTGCGGATTGCTTGCCGGCGTCCCTGTCTGTGATGCGTGATACCGATTGAATATTTTTGATTTTGGACAGGGCGATGCACATTTTCTGGATATCTTCCGCATCATGTACCATCATGTTTATATGTCCTTCGAACACCCCGTCTTTTGTTTCTATCAGTAAACGAATGATGTTTACATGGAAGTCGGATATTGTTCCCGCGATATCCGTCAGGATACCCACTTCGTCGATACCGGTAATCTGTAGCGTCGCTTCGAAAGAACTGCTTGTATGACTGCTCCATACGGTTGACAAAATGCGATCCCCGAAATTACTTTTAAGGCGTATGCCGATCGGGCTGCACGAACGTTTATGTACAATCACATTGTTGTCGTCGTTAATAAAGCCGAACACATCGTCGCCCGGAATGGGTTTGCAACAACTTGCCACAATGTAATTACGCCCGAAGGCTTCTTCCCTTAATTCGTACGGCTTTGTTTTGTCGAATAACGGCTTATTGCCGGACGAGGCGTCGGACGAGGCAATGATTTGCGGCTTCTTTTTGCCTACGCCGAATGCTTTCTTTACGTATTTCAGGATGACGTTCCCGTTTTTCTCTTTCAGTATTTTGCGTATATTATCGGGAAGAATAACGTCGCCTTTCTCTACCGCATAATAAAAATCTTCACGTTTGGAGAAGCCGAAATAGGTAGCCAGTTTGTCTGCATAGGATTGTACCGGTTCGAGAGATGCTTTTCCGAACGCTTCAGCCACTTTTTTCTTGCCGGCATTGGCTGTTTCTTTCCATTTGCGCCGCAGTACGGCTTCTATTTTTGTCCGGGCATTGGCTGTTGTCACGAAGTTGAGCCATTCTGCTGTAGGGTGCTGGGACTTGGAGGTCAGCACTTCTACCTGATCTCCGCTTTCCAGCCGGTGGCTTAGCGGTACCAAGTGATGATTCACTTTAGCCCCGATACAGGTGCTACCGATATTAGTATGCAGCTTATAGGCAAAGTCGAGTGTGGTGGCCCCTTTGGGCAATGTTTTTAATTCTCCTTTCGGGGTAAAGACAAAGATTTCCGTTGAAAAAAGGTCCATCTTTATCGTATCCAAAAAATCGAGCGTGTTGGGATTCGGATTTTTAAGGATTTCGGTGATGGTTTGCAACCATTTGTCGAGTTCGGTATCTTCTTCCACGTTACTTTCCTTATATTTCCAATGCGCTGCGAATCCTTTTTCATCGATTTCATTCATCCGCCTGCTGCGGATCTGTATCTCGATCCATTGTCCGTCGGGCCCCATGACCGTCAGGTGAAGGGATTGGTACCCATTGGCTTTCGGGCGGCTTACCCAGTCGCGCAGACGGTCGGGGCGCGTCTGGTAGATATCCGTTATGGCGGCATAGATATCCCAGCACAGGTTTTTTTCGTCCACATCGCCGGTCGGTTCAAAGATGATACGTACGGCGAAGATGTCGTATATATCATCAAACGGAACGCCTTTGGTATTCATTTTATTCCAGATGGAACAGGCGGATTTGACCCGGGTTTTCATCTCGTAGGTCAATTCGAGGTCTTGCAGGCGAATCCGTAAGGGGCGTGCGAAATTGTCGAACAGGCGCCGGCGCGATTCTTCCGAGGCTTTCAGTTTTTCGTTGATGGTGCGAAATTCTTCGGGGTGCTCGTACCTGAAACACAAATCTTCCAGTTCCGTTTTGATGGCGAACAGGCCTAAGCGGTGTGCCAGGGGGGCGTAGATAAACATGGTTTCGCCGGCGATTTTGAACTGCTTATCGGTGCGCATGGCGCCGAGGGTACGCATGTTATGGAGGCGGTCTGCCATTTTGATCAGTACCACACGTATATCGCTGCTCATGGTGAGGAGCAGTTTCCGGAAGTTTTCCGCCTGCTTGGAGTCTTTTTCATTGAAGATTCCTCCGGATATTTTTGTCAATCCGTCTACCAATTGCGCGATTTTGTTGTTGAACATATTCGAGATATCTTCTACTTCATACTCTGTGTCTTCGACGACGTCGTGCAGCAGGGCGGCGCAAATGGAGGTGGAACCGAGTCCCATTTCTCCGCATACAATCCGGGCTACGGCCAAAGGATGCATGATATACGGGTCACCGTCGCGGCGTTTCACCCCGGCATGGGCCCGTTTTGCAAAATTGAATGCTTTCAGTATGCGTTCTACTTTCCGGCGATGATTGGAACGAAGGTATTCGCCCATAAGAGATTCGAACTCTCTTTGCACCAGTAATTCGTCTTTCATCAGGATCCGGATCCGTTCTTGTTCTGTTATGTTTTTTTCGTTCATAAGTTGTTATCCTTGTGGAATCTTTAACACTTGGCCGATACGCAAATTTGTGCCGGTTAATCCGTTTGCGTCCTGTATTTTTTTTACGGATGTTCCGGGATATTTTTTAGCGATAGCATAAAGGGAGTCACCGGATTTTACTTTATAGGATATATAATTCCGGTTTTGTGCGTCGACGGTAGCTCCGGCATTTGCAGCAACCGGTGTTTCGACCCGGTTTTTGACGGCGGACGACGCCGGAGGAGGGGTCTTTTTTCCGGAGGCGAAGGTAAGTCCGCCGTTGTCGATGTATACGCTTAGTTTGCGTCCTTTAGAGAGCCGCGAGCCCTTCAAGCCGTTCCATCGCCGCAGGTTTTGCGCCGTTACACCGTATAAATTGGCGATGATATAGACATTTTCGCCGGTCTGCACCGTATGTGTAATTTTTTCCTTGCGGTTTGCCGGTTCGTCTGCGCTTACCGGGGTGGTGTTTGCCAGCAGTTCGTCCATGCGGTGCGAAAACAGGGTGTCTTCATTTTCAATAAAAGCGAAGGCGCGGTCTACCGGCAGGCGTAGAACCGAAGGACGGATGTTGCCTGGTACGATTTCCCGCTTATATTGCGGATTATAGAAACGGATGGCTTCTTTGTCCATTTGGAGGATGTCGGCTATTTGCCCGAAATGCAGCGCTCTTTCGACCATGATCGTGTCGGTTGCCACAGAGAAGTTGGCGCGTATGGGACAGATGTTGTGTTCGCAGTGGTAGGTCATCACGTAGGCGGCGGCGATAAAGAGGGGGACATACGAGCGTGTTTCGCGCGGGAGCCAGGGGTATATTTTCCAGAAATCGGTGTTGCCCCCGGAGCGCCGTATGGCTTTGTTTACATTTCCGGGGCCACAGTTGTAGGCGGCCATCACTAAGTGCCAGTCGCCATAGAGTTCATACATTTCTTTAAAGTATTTGCAGGCGGCTTCGGTAGCTTTTTCCGGGTCGAGGCGTTCGTCGATGAGGCTGTTGATCTCCAGTCCGTAGATTTTGCCTGTGGGCAGCATGAACTGCCACAGGCCGCTGGCGCCGAGGCGCGATTGCGCAATCGGGTTTAATGCGCTTTCAACGACCGCCAGGTATTTCAGTTCCATGGGCAGTGCGTTTGCATCCAGCTTTTGCTCGATCATGGGGAAGTAAAAGTCGGCCATACCCATCATGTAGCGTACAATGTTGCGCAGGCGTCCGGCATAGAGGTCTATGCATTTGCGTACGGTTTCGTTGTAGGTCATGGGTATGATGCAGGGCATTTTTTGCATTCTTATCCGGTAGAGCGAATCCGGGAAATAGGGGTTTTGATCTTCGTCTTCACAAAATTCTTCCGGTTTGGAAAAATGTTTCACATGCCATCCTTCCAGAAGTTTGTGCATATCCGCATCGAGGCTTTCGGGTAGAAATCCGACGATGGAATCATAGGGTTGGCTGCCGGCGCCGGATAAGGTGCCGTTTACATGTTCTTCATTTTCTTGCGCTGTGAGGGAGATAAAGGGGGCAAGAAGCAGGGAGATAAGAAATAAATAGCATTTTTTTTCCATAGTATCCGGTGTTAAAAAGTCATACATATGTTCAATCCGAAACTTCGGGCATTGGCAAGTGTGGGGGGATAGACCTCAGGCGCTATCCTGAAAGAGAGATCCGGAGAGATGTCAAAGTCAAACATCTGGGCGTCGACGTAGGCGTCGGCTATGCAGACGGCGTAGAATGCGATGCTGAGGATGATGCTTAAATCCCGGTAGCGGCGGTAATAGTCCCGGCCTTTTTGCAACCGGGTATGATTGTTTTGGTTGAGGAGGTTGTTGGCGTTTTTCCCGAAATAGTTCTGCCAGCTCGTGCTCCAGGTGTCCGGCCCGTATTGATCGGGGTCTTCCCGGTAACGGTTGTAGTCGGTTCGCATATCGAAATAGGCTTTCCTGTAGTCCTGGTATACTTTGTTGTTCCAGGTGATGGCGTACATGAAACCGGCCAGGCCCCCGTATACGATCGGCAGTTTCCAGTATTGGCGGTTGTAGGCTTGTCCGAATCCCGGAAATACGGCGGCGATGAGATATGCGGTTTTCGGATTGGGCTTGAAGGCGACGGCATCTTTTTTTGCCGTATGATCCCGGTTTTTGAGGCGCCGCATGGCGGGGGTTGAGTCCGGGGGGGTCAGGAGGGGTAGCGTATCATTTGCATAGAGAAGGATTGAATCGGGATGGAGGATGCCGTAATCGTGAGGCAGGGTGACGGTGCGGTTGCCCGGGGAGGGGATGAGGGTGTCGCCGGGGGATGAGGTTTGTTCCCGGAGAAGGGTGTCCTTAGGGGCCGGAGAGGAGAAGAGGGTGTCGCCGGGCTGCAAAATTGTTGCGTTCGAGGGTAGGAGGTTGTTTGTTCCGGGTATCGTGTCGTGTGCGCGGATTGTTGCTGCAATACCTGTCGGGAGAAAGCAGAGCATCCATAGAATGAAACGGATAGGTTTTAAGTATGTATCCTTACCCATAGGTTTATTTCATTTTGTCCAACCGGGTCATGATAAAGGCCAGTTTTTCGTCCGATTCGAAAGGGATGGTTATTTTGCCTTTGCCGTCGATGTTGTAGCTTAGCTGTACTTTTGTGTCGAAGAACGAGGAGAGATGTTCTTTGAGTATTTTAAATTCTTCCGGTAATTTTTTTTCGCGGGTTTTGTTGATTTTCCGGTCGGTGTAGATTCCCGTCCGGCTCACTTGTTGTGCTATTTGTTCTACATTGCGAACGGAAAGCCCGTCTTTCAGGATGCGGTTATTGAGGGCAAGTTGAATTTCGGGATCGTCGATGGACAGGAGCGCCCGCGCATGTCCCATATCAATAGTCCGGTTTTTGATACATATCTGTATCTCGGCAGGCAGTTTGAGCAGGCGCAGGTAGTTGGATATCGTCGTGCGTTTCTTGCCGACATGTTGGCTGAGTTGTTCCTGTGTTTGCCCGGAATCGTCAAGCAGTTTCTGGTAGGCCAGCGCCATTTCGATGGCATTCAGGTCTTCGCGATGTGTGTTCTCGATCAAAGCCATTTCCATGACCTGCTCGTCGGCGGCAGTTTTGACGTAGGCCGGAATACGTTCCAATCCCGCCATTTTTGCTGCGCGGTAACGGCGTTCACCACATATAATCATGTATTTGTCTTGGCCGGTTTCCTTAAGCGTGATCGGCTGTATGAGTCCGAAGTTGCGGATGGAAGCGGCCAGTTCTTCGAGGGTTTCTTCCGTAAAAACGGTGCGCGGCTGGTCAGGGTTCGGTTGTATCCGGCTTAATTCAATCTCGTTCAGGGAGGAGGAGCCGCTCGTGTTGAGCCCGTCACTTGTGAGAAGCGCTTCCAGGCCGCGCCCTATGGGTTTTCTTTTTGTTACCATGTTTATTTTTTGTTTGTGTCTTTTTCAATTAATTCTTTCGCCAGTTGCATATGGTTTACAGA
Organism: Tannerella sp.; assembly: GCA_031255595.1. GTDB lineage: Bacteria > Bacteroidota > Bacteroidia > Bacteroidales > Tannerellaceae > Tannerella. The sequence goes on along the minus strand of JAIRSF010000024.1, from coordinate 2,253 downwards.
TCCTTTGGAATCGGCTTCGTACAGCAGGGCGGGTTTTCCCGAACCGGCGGCTTCGACCAGCTTGATGTTACGCTGGATAACGGTTGTGAACACCAAATCCTGAAACAGGCGTTTGATCTCCTCATAATACTGGTTGGCCACACGCAGGCGGGCGTCGTACATGGTGATCAAAAATCCTTCTATCTCGAGCAAAGGGTTCAGTTTCGACTTGATGATCTTAATCGTATTCAATAATTTGCTGATGCCTTCGAGTGCAAAATATTCGCATTGGAAGGGTATGATTACGGAGTCGGATGCGGTGAGGGCATTGACGGTTATAAGACCCAGCGAGGGCGAACAGTCGATCAGTATATAGTCGTATTTTTCCCTCAGAGGCAGGAGCAGGTTACGCAGTATATGCTCGCGCCGGTCGAAGTTGAGCATTTCTATTTCGGCGCCGACCAGGTCGATATGCGAGGGAAAGATATCCAAGTTGCTCATTTCCGAATGCAGGATAGCGGCATCGGGTTCCAGGCCGTTTATCAGGCTTTCGTAGATCGAATGCCTGAGGGTTTTCACATCTATGCCGAAGCCGGACGAGGCATTGGCCTGCGGGTCGGCGTCAACAATCAACACCCTCTTTTCAAGGGCAGCAAGCGAAGCTGCCAGGTTGATGGTCGTAGTAGTTTTACCTACTCCTCCTTTTTGGTTTGCTAAAGCGATAATTTTACCCATTTATTTTGTTATTAAGTTGTTAAAGGCTTTATAATTGCTACAATAAGTGATGGCGTTTCGGACAGATCCGTTTTTCATACACATTGCTTATCGACAATTTCCGCATGCAAAAATAACACTTTTTTCGCCAAAGTAATAGGGAGGTGTTGAAAACTAAGCAAAGTTGTTGAAAACTTACGAAAACAGCAAAATGCAAACGTAAATGCATTTTGCATCGGTTTTGCCGATGCAAAAAGAGAAATAAGTATTCAAGTTGTTTCAAGAATGGGAGATGGGCAGCGGTGACTGTACGAAACCCCTCATTAGCGTTGTTTGACTGCTTATAATTGAATACTCGAAATGATGGGAGGAGGAGTACAAACACATATTTTTGCAGGTGATCCATGTGACTCCATAAAATTCACCGGAATAGTAAGGTTAAACACTCTGTTGATAAAAAAACAAAGATAATAATTGTACTTCGAGTACTGTACGGTAAGCCGGTAAAGTCGCTGCGGCTTTGATTTTTATCTCACACACTTGGAAATATTGCATTTTCATGTAATTTTGCTGCGGCATAGTTGTAACCTTTTTAAAAGGAGAGCGTCTATACCATAGCATGGAAAGATTATCCGATAATTATTATGTAGAGAAAGTGCGGTCGGGAGAAACCGGTTGTTTTGCTTCTTTATTGGAACGATATAGCGTACAGGTGTTTTCCCTGATCGTGAAGATGGTCGGTAATCGTGAAGATGCGGAAGAACTGACGCAGGATGTGTTTGTGAAAGCGTACGGCTCGCTGGCTTCTTTCCGGGGTGAGAGTAGTTTTTCGACTTGGATCTACCGGATCGCCTACAACATGGCCGTATCGGCTGTGCGAAAGAAAAAAACGGTATTTATACCGGTGGACGAAGACAGGATGGAAAATGTGCCGGACGAACCGGAGGAGGCCTTCTCGGAAACAGCCGGCCCGGAGGTGCGGCTTATGAACCTGAACCGGGCTTTGGAACGGTTATCGCCCGAAGAACGGGCGATGATTATGCTATTTTATAAGGATAACAAGCCGATGGAAGAGATTGCCGTTATTGCAGGACTGACGGAATCGAATGTAAAGACAAAAATATTCCGTATCCGGAAAAAGTTATGGGTATGGATAAAAGCGATGGAGGAACAACAGGATGAAGCAGGATGAAAGAGATATTATGTATTCGTTATTTTCTAAAATGCAGGACGAACGGCTTCCTTTGGATTTTCAGGCGAAAGTGATGGAAAAGATTCAAAAGGAAGCTGTGCTACGCAGGAAAAGAACGAAACGTTGGGAGATTTTCGGCTATGTATCGGGGGCTGTCGCCATACCGGCTGTTTGCGCCGTATTGTTGCATCTTTTTGGTATCTCATTTGAAATTCCCAAATTTGAATTATTTGCAGATGGATTTCCCCGGCCCGATTTCAGCCTGTTCCGATCCCAGTCATTTCTATTCAGTGCTTATATAGGCGCATTGGCTTTTGTTCTCTTGGTTGTGGATTCGACAATCCGTCGGCACATAGAAAAAACGAAAC
>JAIRSF010000259.1 GCA_031255595.1 Tannerella sp. | reverse complement strand
TCGACCGGTTTTATTCTTTTTCTTCTTGATACAGGAAGCGTTGTATACTTTGCTTGGGCGTTTTTTTGAATTCTTCTTCGCGAATTTGAAAATCGGATACTTTGCTGTAGTAGGGTATGCGTTTGTTGAGCGCCGCTATGTTCTCCTTCATGATTTTTTGTAATTCCTCGTTTGTATGCTTCTCTTTCCGAGCCTGTTCCCAGGCGGGATAGATTAGTGCAACCAGTACGTGTTTATGCGTATCCTTGTCTTCACGTGAAACGATCAGGGATTCGCTTACATAGGGCATGTTGTTTAAAATACTTTCTATCTCCTCCGGATAAATATTTTGTCCGTTGGCGCCGAGGAGCATTGTCTTGTTACGACCCCGGATGAACAAAAAGCCGTCGTCATCAATGATTCCCAGATCTCCGGTATGCATCCAGCCGTCGTCCGTAAAGGCTTCTTTTGTCGCGTCCGGGTTTTTATAATATCCAAGCATGGTATTCATGCCCCGGACTAATATTTCTCCTACTTTGCCGTTGCCTGGTGTGTTGATTTTTACTTCCATACGGTCAACGATGCGCCCGACGGAACCTTGTTTAAATGTATCCCATTGCTCATAGGCTATAAGAGGCCCACATTCCGTCATCCCATATCCTACGGTGTACCGGAAGCCGATGGATTTGAGGAATGTTTCGACATCCCGGTTGATGGAGGCTCCTCCAATGACAATTTCTGCAAAATCATTACCGAAAGCGGCGCTGAGTTGCCTGAATATTTTTTTCTTAATCAGTTGTTTTGTGCCCGGAAGCTTATACAATAATTTAATGAGTGGTTTTTCCAGTGCGGGAAACACGCGGCTGCGCACTATTTTTTCAATAATGATGGGTACGGCTATGATTAATGTGGGGCGTATTTTATTAAACGAGTCAACCACTGTGTTGGGAGAGGGTATACGGGGTAGAAAATGTATGTGGCAACCTTTGTTTACTCCGTTCAGCACTTCGAACGCAAGCCCGTACATGTGCGCCATAGGAAGCATGGCAACAAAATTGTCGCCGTTTTTTATAAACGGAAGTTTGTCATAGGCATATTGGGTATTGCTCCAGAGGCTGCGGTAGGGTAACATCACTCCTTTCGAAAAACCGGTCGTTCCCGATGTGTAATTGATGATGGCGAGTTCGTCCGGTTTCTCTTTGTGGTAGGCGACGTTTTCCGGCGAGAATTCCGGATATTTCTGCAGGAAGGCGGTTTCGAGGTTTGCATGTGCGCTTTTTACCCGGTCGGGAGCGCTTATTACCGACAGGTCTTCGATTAGCATGAAGGTACTTACGGCGGGCATTTCTTCCGGTTTCAGGTTTTTCCAGTTATACTGCGCCGCAAACAATATTTTTGATTCGGAATGATTTACGAGGTTATGTACGTTATCCGGGGTAAAATCGTGCAATATGGGTACTATGACCGCACCGTAAGATAAGACGGCAAAGAAACAGATCCCCCAACGGGCGGAGTTTCTTCCGATAACAGCAATTTTATCACCTTTCCGTATACCTGCTTCGTTAAATAATAAATGAAGTTTTTCAATCTCTTTTGCCATATCCCTGTATAGAAATGTATCGCCATCGTAATCACTGAATACAGGCATATCCCAGTGGTTTTTGACACTTTTTTCTATAAGGGCTAAAAAACGTTTTTCCATTGTGTGAGTTTTAATCAATTAGGACAAAGATAGTGCAAGTTGCGAGGAATACAAAATGAACTTGCTCATTTTTATTTCCGGCGCGCCATATTCTTTTGTATTCATATAGGATTTGCCGTTTCGTGGCATTGCAAAGGCGGTAAAAATCAAAGTATTTTGATTTTTACGGCAAGTTCGACCGGATGTAAGGCAAAAGGGGGCATGAAAGGGGACGGATTTGATATGGTTCTCAAAAGCGGGGTTTTTTTGCGGAATTTTCATGGAATAGGGTGTCCGTATTTTATCCTTAATATTTATCGACATACCCCAGTATGATACCTTTTTTCCTGTATTTGGCCGGTGCGGAACCGATAACTTTGCCGAATATCCTGGTGAAATGATACCGGTTGGCAAATCCTGTTTTGTCGGCTATCTCGTCAATACTTTTGTCCGAGTGCAGGAGCAGGAGGCATGCCGTTTGGATTCTTTTTTTCTTGATGAAATTCTGTAATGTATCTCCTGTATATTCCTTAAATAAGCGCGAAAAGGCGTTGGTCGCCATATTTGCTGTGCCTGCCAGCGATTCGTTTGTGAAATCTTCGCTGATGTTGTTTTCGATGCGGCTGATGACCTTGGCGATCCTTACGTCCCGTATCGGGCGGTTCCATTTTTCTTCCCCCATTTTGAATAATAACTCACAGATAAGCGATTGCAGGGTAAGGAAGATTGTGAAGTTGAATTGCGCCACATTTCCGGTGAGGTAGTTCCGCAGTAAATTTATTTTATCCTCCATGTGTTTATTCATCCGGAAAGGATAGATTCCTGCAGAAACATGGTCGTAGGGGTATCCGAGTGTGAAATGTATGAAAAGGTGCTCAATTGCCCCGTTTTTCAACAATTCATTGCGTTCTTCCTGTTTTGTTTCGGATATACGCCCTCCGGCAAGGTGGTATCCTTCTTCCGGTATGGTGTGGTTGTAAAGCCGGGACGAATAATCGGTGTTGGGTGCGATCAGGTACAATGTATCCGGTTCCATTTCATATATCCGGTGTTTATATTCCATACAACCGCCTTTTTGCTTGTTGTTATAGATACGCCAGAAAGGGAAAGACAAATTCTTGTGTTCCCAGTTTTTGATCCACCAATAACGGCAACAGTGCATCTGCAGGCTGAAATTGGGGAAAGACTGGATAATTTCCGACGGGTCTCCTGTGTATAATTTTTCCATGAAAGATGTTTGTTTTGGATACAAATATAAATAAAATAGATATTTTACGGGAGTTTATTATTACCTATTTTTGCAACACAGATAATTTAATAGCAATGCTGATGAAAACAAAAAGATTTCAGGGCGACTGGCCTAAAGTAGGTATTCGCCCGACAATTGACGGCCGTATGGGTGGTGTACGGGAATCGCTTGAAGTACAGACCATGAATATGGCAAAGAGCGTAGTGGATTTGCTTACCGCAAAGATAAAGTATCCTGACGGGACTCCCGTTCAGTGTGTGGTTGCTGATTCTACGATCGGGCGTGTGGCGGAAAGCGCGGCATGTGCCGAAAAGTTTAAAAAGGAAAATGTCGGTGTGACGATTACGGTGACGCCATGCTGGTGCTACGGAAGTGAAACGATGGACATGGACCCGCATACGGTGAAAGCGGTCTGGGGGTTTAACGGAACAGAGCGTCCGGGGGCTGTTTACTTAGCGGCTGTCCTGGCTGCGCATGCACAAAAAGGTTTGCCGGCTTTCGGTATTTACGGGCATGATGTGAAGGATATGGCGGATACGGCTATCCCGGAAGATGTGGAGGAAAAATTGCTTCGTTTTGCGCGTGCGGCTATGCCGGTCGCCATTATGCGCGGTAAGTCGTATTTGTCTATCGGCGCTGTTTGTATGGGTATCGCCGGTTCGATTGTTAATACGGATTTTTTCGAGGATTATCTCGGTATGCGTTGCGAAGGGATTGATGAAGTGGAGATTATCCGCCGGATGACGTTGGGTATTTACGACCGGGAAGAATATGGGAAAGCGCTTGCCTGGGCGAAAGCTAATTGCAGGGAGCATGAGGATATCTGTAACCGTCCGGATTTGCAGAAAGACCGCGCCGGGAAAGATGCCGACTGGGAGTTTGTGGTGAAAATGACCCTGGTCGTGCGTGACCTGATGACCGGCAACCCGAAGCTGAAGGAAATGGGGTTCGGCGAAGAATCATTGGGGCACAATGCGATTGCCGGAGGTTTTCAGGGGCAGCGCCAATGGACGGATTTTTATCCGAACGGAGATTTTACGGAGGCCATCCTGAACTCGTCGTTCGACTGGACGGGGATTCGCCCACCGTTCGTTTTGGCTACCGAAAACGACGCCCTGAACGGAACGGCTATGTTATTCGGGTATTTGCTGACAAACACCGCCCAGGTATTTGCCGATGTGCGGACGTATTGGAGCCCGGAGTCGGTAGAACGTGTAACCGGCAGGAAACTTGAAGGGAAAGCGGCAAACGGAATCATCCACCTGATTAATTCGGGAGCGGCATCATTAGACGGTTCCGCCCGCCAAACCGGTGAGGACGGGAACCCGGCGATGAAACCCTTCTGGGAGATCAGTGATGCCGAGGCGCAGGCGTGCCTGGATGCAACCGATTGGGTGCCTGCGAACCGCGAATATTTTCGCGGGGGCGGTTTTTCGTCTAAGTTCCTGACCCGGCAGGATATGCCTTGTACAATGGTACGGTTGAACCTGGTGAAAGGTTTGGGCCCGGTATTGCAGCTTGCCGAAGGATGGACTGTTGAGCTTGAGCCGGAGGCCCATAAAATATTGGATGACCGTACCGATAAGGGTTGGCCGACCACATGGTTTGCACCGCGCTTGGCGGATACCGGTGCGTTTAAAGACGCCTATTCCGTTATGAATAACTGGGGGGCGAACCATGGCGCTATCAGTTATGGGCATATCGGTGCCGATTTGATTACGCTTGCTTCGATGTTGCGTATACCTGTTTGTATGCATAATGTGGAGGAAAAAGATATTTTCCGCCCGGCGTCGTGGAATGCGTTCGGAATGGACAAGGAAGGGGCGGATTATCGCGCTTGCCGGACTTATGGGCCGCTTTATAAGTGAAAAAGCCCTGCTCCGGATGGGTGTTCCGCCTGGCAGCCGGAACGCTTGTGTTTAGGCTTCGTTAATTAATAATATGTACCGGCGAACAATTTTTACGGAAATAATCCGTATCTTTGTTCGCCGGTAACTTAATATAAATAAAAACATATTTCATGGAAAAACAAAAATTTACAGTTATACCAAGGAAAATGATTTTCCCATTTGTCCTGGTAACCTCAGTCTTTGCTTTATGGGGATTTGCGAATGATATTACAAATCCTATGGTGGCAGCATTTAAAAATATACTGCTAATAACCAATTTTGAGAGTTCGCTGGTGCAGTTTGCTTTTTACGGGGGCTATTGTTTTATGGCTATTCCGGCGGCGATATTCATTAAAAAGTTCAATTATAAAAAAGGGCTTTTAGTTGGTTTGGCTTTATATTCGGCGGGTTGTTTCCTTTTTATTCCGGCAGGGCACGCGATGGCGTTTTGGGCTTTTCTGGTCGCTTATTTTATCATGACGTGCGGTTTGGCATTTCTTGAAACGACTTCCAATCCCTATATTTTATCGATGGGGCCGGAGGAAACGTCTACACGCAGGCTTAATTTTGCACAGGCTTTTAATCCGATCGGTTCCCTGACGGGTATGCTGGTCGCCAAAGAATTTATTCTTGCCCGCCTGAATCCGGCAACCGAACCGGAGCGTGCCGGGTTGCAGTTGTCCGATCCGGACGCTTTTTCCGCTATGCAAAAGGCGGACTTGGATGTTGTGAGCGGTCCTTACCTGATGTTGGGGGTTGTCGTATTTATGTTTTTTGTTGTCTTTCTGCTGGCGCGGCTTCCGCAAAGCCAACCGGGCGGCGCGGCGGATCCGTCTTCTTCCCTATCGGCAACGTTTAACCGTTTGTTGCGGAATAAGCGGTATGTGGCTTCGGTCGTCGCCCAGGTTTTTTACGTGGGTGTCCAGATTATGGTTTGGACTTTTATCATACAGTATGCCGAAAAGGAACTGGGCATGGCTAAGTCGACCGCACAGGGATATAATATGATTGCAATGGCTATCTTCGTGTCGAGCCGTTTTATATGTACGTTTTTGTTGAAATATTTTAAACCCAGCCTGTTGCTTTTGGCGCTTGCCATAGGCGGGATAGGGTTTACGCTGGGAACCGTCTTCATCAAAGGTATGCCCGGGCTTTATTGCCTGATAGCCATTTCAGCCTGTATGTCGCTGATGTTTCCGACGATATACGGTATTGCACTGAAAGGATTGGGCGATGATGCAAAGCTTGGTTCGGCGGGTTTGATACTGGCGATCGGGGGAGGATGCCTGATGCCCCCTTTACAAGGGCTGCTTATAGATAAGGCGGTTTGGTTTGAATCGTCGTTGTCGTCTGTTCGTGTTTCGTTTGTTTTGCCGTTGCTTTGTTTCGTTGTGATAGCCTTGTATAGTTATCTTGTAAACAAAAACAGTAGGTTAGTGAATAGTGAATAGTTAATAGTGAATAATCCGGTACGCGAATTTTTAATTGCGAATTTTCAATTACGAATTACGAACCGGTTGTCGTGGTAACCCCGTAATTCGTTATAAATTGAAAGAGGGAAGTGGTTTGCCATTCGCAAACCACTTCCCTCTTTTTCCCACTATTC
>JAIRSF010000233.1 GCA_031255595.1 Tannerella sp. | reverse complement strand
CGGACGAAGCCTTGATTTTTTGGTACTTTTTTATCAAGAAAAAAGTACGAACCCCACCCTTTTATCAAGAAAAAAGTACGAACCCTTGAATATTTGCAATGACGGAAAGGGCACAGAGGTGAAAATCCGCGCCGACAGGAGAGGTCATAAATATGGGTCAATCTACAAACACATACTTTTGCAGGTGATCCAAATAAAAGTTTCCCTTCCAGATTTTTTCCTGAGGAATCGTTGGTGATAAAAATAAAAGTCATACATTTGCATTACCGTAATGGACATTACGGTAACGTGGGTTACGATAACAGGATTTAAAGAAATGAAATTTTACGATAGAATATCCGAAATTACCGCTTTGCAAAGTATTGAACAGGCTTCGGTAGAAGCTGCTCAAATGACCATGTTGGTTGGACGCAGACGTATTGGCAAAACAACATTGCTGAAAAATACCTTTCAAACACCTTTTTTGTATTTCTTTGTGGCAAAGAAAAACGAAATACTGCTTTGTGATGAGTTTTCACGAGAGATCAATGAAAAATTAGGTATTCCGACAGGAAGTTACTCCGCTTTCCCGGAGCTATTCAAGGCAGTGATGCAATTATCGCAACGAATGAATTTTACTTTGGTCATTGATGAGTTTCAGGAATTTCGTACGGTTAACTCCTCTATATTCAGTGATATGCAAAATATATGGGATTCAACGAAAGACGGCAGCAAAATAAATCTCATACTTTGCGGTTCAATCTATTCTATGATGAAACGCATTTTCGAGAACTCTAAAGAGCCTCTTTTCGGTAGAGCCACAGCTCGCATGATTGTCAAAGCTTTCGATACGAATACGACCAAAGAGATCCTGTCGGATTATAACCCTGATTATACCAACGACGACCTGTTGGCTTTCTATATGATAACCGGAGGTGTGGCTAAGTATATAGAACAATTGGTTAATAAAAAGGCATTTACTAAGAATGCCATACTTGATGCCTTATTTACCGAAGGGTCATTTTTCTTGGACGAAGGTCGTGATGTTTTGATTGACGAATTTGGGAAAGATTATGGAAATTATTTTTCGATCCTTTCGTTAATCGCTTCTTCAAAAACAGATAGAGGTCAAATAGAAAGTACTTTGAACATGGATGTAGGCGGTTATCTTGACCGTTTGGAAAAAGAGTATAACCTGATTAAACGTAACCGCCCTTTTGGAGCTAAAGAGGGCCGCCGTTCCAACAAATATAAGATTGAAGACTGCTTCCTGAACTTTTGGTTTCGGTTCATCTACAAATATCGCGGCGCGGTAGAAATCGGCAACCTCGATTATGTTCGTGATATCGTAGAACGAGATTACGAAACTTACAGTGGGATTATTCTGGAAAAATACTTTCGGGCAAAAATGATCGAGTCGAAAGCGTTTTCCGGTATCCAAAGTTATTGGAATTCCAAAGGAGAGAATGAGATCGACATCGTTGCGGTAAATGAGTATGAGAAACGTTTGGTGTTTTGCGAAGTGAAGCGTAACGCTCGCCGCATTAGCTTGGGGGAATTGGAAAGCAAAGCAAAAGCTGTTATTGCGAAATATCCTGAGTTTTCTATTGAGTTCAAAGAACTTTCACTTAAAGATATGTAATTTAGTGAAAGGTTGTTTCTTCAATATTTTTGCGCCTGATGACGTCCTGGAGGGTATATTTGTATCTGATACCGAGGGAGGCGGAATATTCCCGGACAAAATTGTCGTAGACAATTTTAGCGATGCCTTTTTTGCCGGAGTTGTAGAGTATGGAGCATTTCAGATAGAGGGCGTCTTCATTGATATAGTCGTGCAGGAAGATGGTGTCGGCGATTTTGAGTTTCAGGTCATTGGATAACCGGTAACTTTCGTTGCGGATAAGTTGTTTTAATGCGTCGATCGTTAGGTTCGAGAAGTCGTTCTTGAACCTGTCGCTCCAGTCCACCTCCGTATGGGGAAGCAGTACGCCTCTTAACAGGAGCCTTAGCAGACGGTTTACTTCGTCGGCATTGATCGATGGGGCTGTTTCTTTTATTTTTGAGAATAATCGCATCGTTTCTAAGTAGTCGCAACCGACGTCATTGAATGAAATCGTCCAGAATCCGTTTTTGTTTATAATCTCTATGTTCCCGACCGCTTCGAGCGCCGACCGCAGTTTGCTTATGTAGACGTTCCGGTTGTTTTTTGCAGAGTCTTCGTTTTTATCATACCAGAGTAGTTGTATCAGTTTGTTTCCCGGTATGCCTTTCGGGTCTTTTGTGGTGTAGAGAATGAGCAAAACGAGCAATTGTTTGAGCATCGGGGTGAATTGTCCTGTGATGTTTTTGCCGGATCGGTCGCAGACGTAGAAACCTCCCAGTAAGCAGACGGAGCTTTTGGAGAAGTCGTAGCAGGCAACGTCTTCCGCATCGGAAATGATTGTGGCAACAGGTTTTTGCCGTTCGGATGGTGTGTGGCGGGTTCTTTTTCTATTTCTTCTTAACCGGATAGCTACGAAGCCCGCGATGGCGATCACTGCGATGACCACCGGGATTATTAATAAGTAGGGGAAACTTCCTGTTTTCGGCGCCGGTTGTATTTCCGCGCTCCCGGAGATGGGCCGGGGTGGATAGTGGAGGGCGTAGATGTTCACCATCGAGGCTTTGTCGGGGTTGGTTTTGTGTACCAGGGCGTAAAACCGCTTTTTGACGGGTGAAAAATACAGGTTCGTATGCAGGTAATGGTATTGCAGGTCTTCGTTTATGGGGAAAGATACCTGTTCAAATCCTTTCTTGTCGGGGTAGATTCGGGTCAACATGCCTCCTTGGTTTGTTGTGTAGGTATAGAAGCAGTTCTCGTCGGTGTCGAAGATCATGTTTTCACCCGGCAGGAAGTCGATATGGATCGTTTCGTCTTCCCAGAGTTTGTTAACCTGTTCCGTCAGGAGGTCTACGGAGTAAAAGTCGTAGGCGTTTTTAGGCGATAACTCCTGCCGCCCGGATTTGTTGCCCCTTCCTCCCAGTATGTACAGCGTGTGGTTCACAACGGCGGTAGATGCCGCGTATCTGGGTGATATTTCCGGAAGCCTGGATTTCTTGATGATTTTTCCTTCATGATCCAGCCGTATGATCTCGTTGTTGTATTTGTAGAATCCGTAGCCCCCGAAAGAGATGAAGGTGGAATCTTTATGGGAAAAGGATACGGAGTTGTTGATGTAGCTGTTGTCTGTTGTCGGCTTTGTTTGACTGCTCCAGGAGCGTGTCTTGAAAGAGAACCGGGAGGTGATGTTTTGATTCAGGTTGTAGGTCACAAGTTCTTTCGCCGTATGGTCGAAAAAGATCTGGTTGCTGGCGTTGAAAGACGATATGATGCCGTTTTTTACCTCTATCGTTTCGCTTGTTTCCGTATCGGGATCTATGATTTGTATGGATTTGGAGTCGGGGGCTACGATGTAGATAAGGTTATCGACCTGATTGTAAGCAAAGAGGGATTTCTCCTGAACGTTTCCGGAGTAGACCTGTTTCCATGTTGAGTAGAGATCGGTTATCCATTGCGGGTTGGTAGCGATGGCGGGTACGGAGGCAATGGAATCGTAGCTTATGTTGCCGTTGTGTTTGTCTAATTTCCAGAATCGTTTCATACGATCGCCTTCGTAGATCTTCACATTGCGTATGTTTACGGAAGCGATATCGTGCAGCACGAAGTTGTCGAACGGGCATAGTCCGAACGAGATGTGGACGCTGCCGGTTTCTGTGGGGAATGAATGTTTCTTCGTCACTTTTGCCCCGTTGTAGTCGATAGAGATCCGGTCGTTGCCTTTCGAGAAGGTGAGGCGTACGGGGAGCCATTTCTCGCATTGTATTTCTTCGGTTATCAGGTATACGGATTCTTTGATGACCAGCATGGGGTAACGTTTGCCGTCTTCCCCTACGGTAAAGATGAAGTCTATATTTTCGTTCCCGTCGGTTACGGCGCGTAGTACCATTCCGAACACATTTTCCCGGCGTACGTACAAGTCGAAGGAGATCGTCGTTTCGTTATGCAGCCTGATGGGGTGATTGTTTTCCAATACGAGTGAGGTTTTTTCACTGTCACCCGAAGGGTATGCTTTTATGAATAGCCCGTAGTTATTGTTTCCGTATATTATATGGCCGGTTACAATAAGCAGGAAAGCGATCGTGTTTATTTTCATTCGTGGTTTATTAATAAAACGATAAAACCAAACCGAGAATACTTTGATCCTTTCGGTAGAGTATAATCATCCGTTTTTTTTAATATTGAGTACAATATTACGCATTTTTTTCGAGATATGCAAATCTTTTGACGAATCCGTTCGCCGGAGCCGGGAAAATTAATCCGCCTGTTAACCCGAATATGCCGGGATGCATAAATTAATGAAATTTTAATGACCTTGTTAATACCTATTCGTGCCTTTTTTTAATAGGTGAAAGTTTACTTTGCGGTAAATTATTAGCTATACTATGAAAAAGATCTGCTTTAAACAAATGGTCGGAATAGCGATGTTACTGCATATCGTGTATTGTCCGGCGCAACAGGTTGCCATAACCTCCATAACATCTTCCGTAAAGGGGCGTTCGGTGAATAATCTTATTGATAAGAATGAAAAATCGGGTTGGAAAATCACGAAAAACGACCGGATGGAGGATCAATGGCTGATGTTTACGTTGCAACAATCGGGTGATGTGAGTGCAATTGTGTTGACTTCGGATAAGATCGCATTACGGGACTTGAAGGAAAAACCGGATGTTTATGTGACTTACGACCCGATGAATACCGGAGAACCGGTTCCTTATGAAATTGAAGAACTGCAAGGGCGCTGTAAATTGACCTTGTCACCGCCCACATACGGTGTGCATGTGAAGATCGTTTTCAGGAAAGAGGCTGTCCCGAAAGATTTTATACTGAATGAACTGGCGGTTTTCCTGGAGGATAAAAAAGAAGAAGTGTCCCGTATCCCTCTCGAAAAGCGTCCGTATATGAACCCGGAAATGCCGCAGGAAGAAAGGGTGGAACATTTATTGTCCGTCATGACGATTGATGACAAAATGGAGCTGCTGCGTGAAGGATGGGGGATACCGGGAGTGCCTCACCTGGGGATTCCCCGGGTGATGAAAGTGGAAGCGATCCATGGCTTCTCGTATGGGAGCGGCGCGACGATCTTTCCACAGGCGATAGGTATGGGAGCTACGTGGAATAAAAGCCTGACGGAAAAAGTAGCGATGGCGATTGGAGATGAAACCGTTTGTGCGAATGCTATACAGGCCTGGTCGCCTGTATTGGATGTGGCGCAGGATGCACGCTGGGGACGTTGCGAGGAAACATACGGAGAAGATCCGGTTCTTGTTTCCGAAATAGGAGGGGCGTGGATAAAAGGCTATCAGTCCAAAGGGCTGATGACCACTCCGAAACATTTTGCCGGACATGGTGCGACCCTCGGCGGACGTGACTCTCACGATGTCGGTCTGTCCGAGCGCGAGATGCGGGAAGTACACTTAGTGCCTTTCCGCCATGTTATTCGTGAATATAAATGCCAATCCGTCATGATGGCTTACTCGGACTATCAGGGAGTGCCGGTAGCAAAGAGCAAGGAATTGCTGAAGGGTATATTAAGGGATGAATGGGGATTTGACGGATTTATCGTCAGCGACTGCGGGGCAATCGGTAATCTGACGGCTAAAAAGCACTATACGGCTGAAGACAAAGTAGAGGCGGCGCGACAGGCGTTGGCGGCCGGTATCGCGACCAACTGCGGCGATACGTATAATGACCCGGCCGTATTGGAAGCGGCAAGAAGGGGCGAACTGAACAACGAGGATATAGATTTTACCTGCCGCACGATGTTGCACACCATGTTCCGAAACGGTTTGTTTGAGCATAATCCCAGCAAACAATTGGACTGGAACCGCATTTATCCGGGATGGAACACGCCCGAACATAAAGAGTTGGCCCGGCAGGCGGCCAGGGAATCAATCGTATTGCTTGAAAATAAGGAACATCGGTTGCCTTTGTCAAAATCATTGAAAACGATCGCTGTGATTGGCCCCGGTGCGGACGATCTGCAGCCGGGTGATTATACGGCCAAATTGCAGCCCGGACAACTGAAATCGGTATTGACGGGCATAAAAGCGGCCGTAGCTCACGATACGAAAGTCGTTTACGAAAAAGGTTGCGACTTTACCGGCTCTTTGCATACGGATATTGATAAGGCGGTAAGCGCGGCTATGCAAGCGGACGTTTCCGTACTGGTGCTGGGAGATTGTTCAACGAGTGAAGCGGTAAAAGAAGTGAAGAAGACCTCCGGCGAAAGTAATGATTATGCGACGTTACTCTTGCCGGGCGACCAGCAAAAGCTATTGGAAGCCGTTTGCAAAACGGGTAAGCCGGTGGTTCTGATCCTGCAGGCGGGACGTCCGTTCAACCTGACCTATGCCGCCGGGAACTGTGACGCGATATTAGTCAACTGGCTTCCCGGACAGGAAGGCGGCTATGCGACGGCCGACGTCCTTTTCGGCGACTATAACCCGGCCGGACGACTGCCGATGACATTCCCCCGCGATGTGGCGCAGTTGCCGTTGTACTATAATTTTAAAACCTCGGGACGTGTGTATTCCTATTCCGATATGGAATATTATCCGCTGTATCCGTTTGGATACGGATTGAGTTATACATCGTTCGAATATTCGGAACTGCAAACTTCGGTTGATGACGACGGCAACATGGATGTGAAAGTAACGGTTACCAATACGGGGGAAATAGCCGGGGACGAGGTGGTGCAGTTGTATGTAACGGATATGTATGCAAGCGTGAAAACTCGTGTGATGGAATTGAAAGATTTTGACCGCATACACCTGTTTCCGGGAGAATCGAAAGTTGTCGGTTTTACGCTTACGCCCTATCGGTTGTCGCTACTCGACGATCGCATGGATCGTGTGGTCGAACCGGGCGAATTTAAAATTATGGTGGGAGGTAAAAGCCCGTCATATATAGCGGCAGACAAAATCAAAGATAGCGCCGGATTTAAAAATGCCTCGGAAGGTGTGACCCGTATGATTCATTACACGAAAGCTTTCAGGGCCGATTTTACGCTCGATTATATGGGTGTTGAGCAGCTCCCGGCCTCCGGCGGGAAACGCATTTCGGTTAAAGTGAAAAACAGGGGAAATATTATGGATACGGACAAGGTACGGTTGTTTGTCGATGGCGTCCGGATAAAAGATGCACGCCATTATGAACTGGCTCCCGGTGAAGAAAAGATAATCTCTTTTGATCCGGGGAAGTCGACTGAAATGAAGCAGGTTACATTTGCCTCCAAATATAAAAGCATCACGAAAAATTTATAGAAACGGAAATGCCTGCATGGAGTTAACTAATCAATTTTATTATTTTACAAAGTCATGAGAAATTACAAACGAAAAATTAAAATGAAGACAGGAAGTATGGCCTTGAATCGGATGAAACGGCAGATATTAGTCTTGTTTTTAGGTCTTGCAATGCCCTTGGCGGTATACTCTCAGAGTAAGACGATTAAAGGAGTGGTTACGGATTCTTCCGGAGAGCCGGTAGCCGGCGCTTCGGTTGCGGTAGCCGGGACTTCTAAAGGTATCGCAACCAACATTGACGGGGCGTTCAGCCTTACGGTAGAGCCGACGGATAAACTAACCGTTTCCTATCTCGGCTATGAAACCGTGGAGGTAGCGGTCGGGAACCGTACGGATTTCGTCATCCGGCTGGACGAGGATAATCTGTTGCTGGATGAAGTGGTGGTCGTTGGCTACGGGACGCAGAAAAAAGCGACGCTGACCGGTGCGGTCGCCGCGATTAAAGGCGACGAGTTGACGATAACGAAAAACGAAAATGTGGTGAATATGATGACGGGAAAACTTCCGGGCGTCCGCGTCTGGCAGAAAAGCGCCGAGCCGGGCAACTTCGACCGGACGAAATTTGATATACGCGGTTTCGGGGCGCCGTTGATCGTAATCGACGGAGTACCGCAGGGAAATGAAGTATTTAACCGCATGGATCCGAATGAAATCGAAAGTATTTCGGTACTTAAAGACGGAACGGCCGCAATTTACGGGGTACGTGCGGCCAACGGCGTTATCCTTGTGACGACGAAAACGGGTGTCGGAAGTCGTTTTCAGATAGATTATCAATTCAACTACGGGCTTCAAAGCTTCCTTTACATGCCTGACAATGCGAATGCGATTGATTATATGACCCTGACCAATGAAAGGGTAAAGAGGGATTTCGGGGGTAACTTCATCGCTCAACGTACACCTACTTTTCTGGACGCCGATTTTGATTTGTATAGCAGCGGACAGCGCCAATCGGTCAACTGGGCCAGGGAAACATTGAGAGATCAAGCTTCTCAGCAGCAACATAATGTGACGATCAACGGGGGTGGCGATAAAATCAAATATTTCTTCAACCTGGGTTACATGGATCAGGGAGGCATCCTGCAATCGGGCGATATCAATTATGAACGCTGGAATCTCCGCTCGAACAACCTTGTCAACATAACGGATCGTCTGCGGGCGCAGGTGAATCTGTCCGCTTATATGGATAACAAAAACGAACCCAGAAGATCTATGTGGGAAATCATCAAAGCGGCATGGAATGTAGCGCCGACCTCGCAGGTTTATGCCAATAATAATCCGGATTATTTTGATTATGAAAACCGCCATGATAATCCGGTGGCATGGCAACAGAGCGATATGGTTGGTTACAAAGACAATAAAAAACGAAATATACAGGCGCAGGGCGTGCTGGAATACGATATTCCGGGAGTGGAAGGCCTGCAGGTGCGCGGTATGTACAATTTCCATTTTAATCATTCCACAGAAAAGGAGTATAACCGCGCATTCTATCTCTATACGTATGATCCCCAGAATGATACCTATAACGGTACGGCGTTGCAGTCGCCTTCTTATGTGACGCGCCGCTACTGGGAAAGCACGAACACGTTGTTTCAGACTCAGATCAGTTATACCCGCGCGTTTTTGGAATCCCATAGCGTAGACGCGTTGCTTCTTTACGAAGAAAGCGACGGCAAAGGCGAAGATTTCTGGGCGCAACGGAATATTGAACTGGAACTTCCCTATATTGCCGCCGGTGTAGATGCCGACCAGCGCGGGAACGGAGGCTTTCCATGGCACAATGTGCGCAAGGCTTTTGTCGGAAAATTTAACTACGGCTACAAGGATAAGTACCTGTTGGATTTCAGCTTTCGCTACGATGGCTCCAGTAAGTTCTCGCCGCAGAAACAATGGGGATTTTTCCCGGGAGGTTCCGTCGGATGGCGTATCAGCGAAGAGTCTTTCATTCGCAAAACATCCGCCCTTGAATTTATCGACAACCTGAAAATACGTGCCTCCTACGGAAAAATGGGGGATGACGGTTCGTTGAATTTTCAGCATGTGGCAGGTTATAATTATCCGAATAACGGATATATTTTCGACGGACGGTTTACGAACGGCGTCGAGTCGCGCGGAATGACGAACCCGTACCTGACATGGACTACCTCGGAAACGACAAACTACGGCTTTGATTTCGACCTGTGGCGCGGTAAACTGGGCGGCTCGTTCGATTATTTTACCCGGAGCCGGGACGGATTGTTTGAAAGGCCGCAGGGACAGTTCCCGGGTACGATCGGTGTCGGGCTACCGCAGGAAAATCTGGAAAGCGACCGTACTTTCGGCTATGACCTGATTTTGACGCACCGTAACCGAATTGGCGACATACACTATTTCGTCAATGCGAATGTTTCGTATGCACGTACAAAGTGGAAATATAAAGAGCAGAATCCGTTCGGCAATTCATACGACCAATGGAGAAGCTCCCTGCAAAACCGTCTGACGGGCATATGGTGGGGACGGGAATATGACGGACAGTTCCGAAACTATGATCAGATCTATAATCATGTCATCAATACCGGAGGCGGTAACCAGAATGTGGTTCCAGGCGATTATTATTACAAGGACTGGAACGGAGACGGATTTGTCGACGACCAGGACAATCATCCGATTGCAACCTATTCTATGCCGCTTATAAACTACGGTTCTACGATCGGCGTCGAATGGAAGGGTTTGGATCTGAACTTATTGTTGCAAGGCTCGTCCATGTTCTTTGTCAGGTATGAAGAGCAATACCATGAGCCGCTAATGTACGGACGAGGTGTGATGGTTCGCTTCCTTGACCGGTGGCATACGGTCAATCCGGATGATGACGTCTTTGATCCCGATACTCAATGGGTTCCCGGTTATTATGCGGCAATGGGTTCACCGTTGGAAGACGGTACGCGGGCTGTGCGTAATGCTACTTATCTGCGCCTGAAATCAATGGAACTTGGTTATACATTGCCGAAGAAATGGCTTAAATCAGTAGGCGTAGAAGGATTGCGGGTTTATGTAAGCGGTTATAATCTGTTTACTTTTACGGGCTTAGATAATTATGACCCCGAACATCCGGGACAGACCGTTAACAATGACGACTGGAATAACTCACAGGGTGGATACTATTATCCGAATAACAGAACGTATAATTTTGGCGTTAAAGTAACTTTTTAAAAAGCAACAAGATGAAAAAAATAGTATTATCAATAATAGGAACTGTGTTTCTCATACTTACTTCCTGCGAGAGTCTGGATGTTCCGCCACTGAACATTATCAAGGATCAGGATTTATTTACGAATGAAGTCGGACTGAAAACCTATATGGCGAATGTGTACAGGAATTTGCCGATTGAAGATTATTACTACCGGAATGGAAATGGTTTCGGGCGCGACTGGCAGCAGTTTCAAAATCTGGGCGGTATCTGTGGCGAAATGCTGGGGCCGTATTGGGGAAACACGCAGGAAAACGGTTTCGGATATTGGGGATATGACTGGATTCGTAATATCAATCATTTTATTCAGACGATGCCGGATATAGCAAAAGGTTCCGTACCCGAAAGCGTCATGAATCATTATCTGGGCGAAGCCTATTTCTGCCGGGCGTTTATTTATTTTGCATTAGTCAAAAGATACGGAGGCGTGCCGTTGGTGAAAACCGTACAGAACTATCCCGAACAGAGTCTGGAAGAATTGCAGGTGCCTCGCGATAAAGAGATCGATTGCTGGAAATTTATCGGAGAAGACCTTGATCAGGCAATCCGCCTGATGGGAGAAAACAGCGAACGTAGCCGCGCCAACAGATATACGGCGATGGCGATGAAATCCAGGGTGATGTTGTTTGCCGGTACGATCGCGAAATACGGTACGATTAATTTTGTGGAAGGAGAGGCGCGCGACCGGGGATTTGTCGGTATCCCGACATCCGAAGCGCAGGGATTCTTTCAGCAGGCATACGACGCGGCCAAAGGTGTGGAAGGGCATCGCAGCCTGTATAAGAAAAAATTTTCGGACAGTTATGACGATAAAATTGCAAACTATGTGGAAATGTTTTTGGATACCGACAGCCCGGAGAATCTGTTGACGCGCGAATATTCGCTGTCTTCCAATACGGCGCATAGCTGGGATGCAACGTTAACCTGCCGTTATATGACGGCCGACGGTTTGTCGCGCGCTTATCCGAACTATGAACTGATGCGGTTGTTTGACGGAGGAAATATAAAAGTGGTCGACGATAGCGGTTATCCTATCCGCTTCGAACAACGCGGAGAAATTCGGGACGGTGTAGAACCGCGTCTGCGTGCGATTGTTTATTTCCCGGATGATGAACTTCGCGGACTGACATTCGATATTCAACGGGGTATTTATGATACGTTCGATCGTACGGCCGCCGAAGAAGTCGCAACGAATGTCAACGACCGTAAGGGGTTGGAAATGGCTTCGGGAACGCACATTACTTATTCGAAAGACCCCGGCCTGCGTGTCATCGGACTTTGCGGCGTTAATACCAGTCCTGACGGCGACAATACCCGTTCGGGATTTTACATGCGCAAATACATAGATTATAATAAACCAAAGGACGATTGCGGACTATATCGCAGTACGACCCACTGGATAGCTATTCGCTACGGAGAGGTGCTGCTGAACCGCGCCGAAGCGGCCTTTGAACTCGGAATGAAAGACGACGCCATGGCATGTATCAATCAGTTGCGGGAACGCGCCGGAGCGAAACCGGTAGACCCGGACGCTTTCGGTAAAGATTTTGATTTCAATGAAACGAATTTCAACGACGATAGCAACGGACTGGAAATAATCCGTAACGAACGCCGCAAGGAACTGGCTTTCGAAAATCATTACTGGTGGGATATAAGAAGGTGGCGGATTGCCGACAAAATAATGGATAATACGATTTTTAATGCACTTTATCCGTATTATATCTACGATGAGAAAAAATACATTTTCCTGGATGAAGAACAAGCTTATACAGGTAACCGGTTTACGTTCAACAAACGTTTCTATTATGAAGGGTTGCCCGGTGGAGAACTGAATAAAAATCCGAATTTGTATCCTAATAATCCGAATCATTAATTTTTTAAAACAGATATACAATGAAACAGATAATAAATATCTTCGTGCTGATATGTTTCGTAAGTGGATTTTATTCATGTGAATATGATAACTTCGACGAACCTTCGGCCAGATTTTCGGGTAAAATTATCGACGCAACGACGGGAGATAATTTTATTATGACTTCCAGAGGGCTGGAGATTAGAATATGGGAAATCAGTTGGGACGGTACGCCAAGTCCGCAGACCCTGAACGTGAAAGACGATGCGACGTTCAACAACAATAAGCTGTTCGCCGGAACGTATAAGGCGCTGCCGGTAAACGGCGCTTTCTGGCCGGTGAAAGATACGGTGGTCGTCGAACTGAAAAACCATACCGTACAGGATTTTACGGTGACGCCTTACCTGAAACTCCGTATCATCGACCATAAACTGGAAGGTACGACATTGACCCTGTCCGGGAAAATCGAAGCGCCCGTTACCGACGGCCTGCCGAGAGTGATCGACATTCAGCCCTTTGTGGCAATTACCCGCTTTGTGGGAGATGCCAATATCACCGAATATTCCGATAATAACAAAATTGAAATCAATAAAAATTTTATGGATGGGGTGGGCGATGAAATCTATAATTTAACAGTGCCTAACCTGAAATCAGGTCGTACTTTTTATGTAAGATTGGGTGCTCGTGTGGACGATAGCTACAAAAAACATAATTTTTCCGATATCATAGAGGTGAAAGTTCCGTAATGTTTTTTTTATTCCGTTATTCCGGATTATTTATCCGGAATAACGGAATATGTATTATATTTGACGCCGGTTAACGTGTATGAAACTTTTTAATAATTCTGCCATGAATAAAAGATCAATAGCCTGTTTGTTGAGTGTTTGTTTGTTGCTCATCAATTGTTCCCCCTCCGCGAAGAAAGCGGAAGCGGAGGATTCCGGTAAGAGGCATATCATCGCCAATCCGCTGAATCTTAATTACCGGTTTCAGTTTGATGAGCCGAGCCGTCGTGAAGCGGCCGATCCCGTTTGCGAATACTTTAACGGTAAGTATTATTTATTTGCTTCCAAATCAGGTGGGTACTGGAGTTCGGTCGATATGGCGGACTGGTCATATATCCCTTGTAAAACGATTTCAAACATAGAAGACTATGCGCCGGCCATATTGGTTCACAATAATGCTATTTATTACATGGGATCAGGAACGCCTAAAATATTTAAAAACGAGAATCCCGATACGGATCATTGGGAAGAAATAGATACAAAATTCCGCTTTCAGATTGTGGGAAATGTCGATCCGGCATTTTTTAAGGACGATGACGGGAAAGTATATATCTATTGGGGCTGTTCAAGCCGCGATCCTATTATAGGCGTGCAGGTGGATCCGGAAAACGGTTTTCAGGTTGTAAATGAAGCAAAAATACTGATTGAACACAATTACCAGGAGTATGGTTGGGAAGTTCCGGGAGAAGAGAACGAAAAAAACAAACCGGGTTACAACGAAGGCCCCTGTATGATAAAATACAATGGGAAGTATTATTTGCAGTATGCCGCCCCGGGCACAGAATTTCGTGTGTATGGCGATGGAGTCTATGTTGCCGATAGTCCGCTTGGGCCATATACTTACGAAGAAAATAGCCCGTTTTCCTTTAAACCGGGCGGATTTATCGGAGGTGCGGGACATGGGCATACCTTCTTAGACAAATATGGCAATTATTGGCATGTAGCTACGATGAAAATCTCCGTACGCCATATGTTTGAAAGGCGTATAGGCCTTTTTCCGACCTATCTCTCGGAGAATGGCCGCCTGTATACCCATACGCTATTTACCGATTATCCCTTTTACGTTCCCGACCGGAAAACGGATTTTGAAACAAACGACTGTTCCCTGTCGTGGAATCTCCTCTCGCGGGGTAAACGCGCCTCGGCCTCTTCTTCACTGAACGGATATGAAGCGGAGAAAGCAGCGGACGAAATGATCGAAACCTGGTGGTCTGCCGGCTCCGGAAACAGCGGCGAATGGTGGCAGATCGACCTGGGAAAAAAAATGACGGTACATGCCGTTCAGGTAAATTTTGCCGATCATGACTTTACGGTCAAAGCAACGGATCGGCCTCCCGTTTATCAATATTATGTGGAATACTCCCACGACGGGAAGAAATGGAACCGGATGACAGACCGCAGTGATAACGAAAAAGACCAGGTGCATGAACTGATTATACCGGACAAACCGCTCGCGGCAAGATATATAAAAATAATCAACGCCGGGGAACTTGACGGTAAATTTTCATTATACGACCTGAGGGTTTTTGGACATGGCGGCGGACAGGCGCCCGCTCCTGTGACGGAAGTTGCGGTAGACAGGGATGAAGATGACCGGTGCCGGATTCATCTGGATTGGCCCGCCGTTGAAAACGCAACCGGTTATATTGTCCGCTGGGGCGTTGGGGAGCATGAGT
This sequence comes from Tannerella sp., assembly GCA_031255595.1. Lineage (GTDB taxonomy): Bacteria > Bacteroidota > Bacteroidia > Bacteroidales > Tannerellaceae > Tannerella. The sequence goes on along the minus strand of JAIRSF010000233.1, from coordinate 362 downwards.
TGAACAGTGCGGAAATGGTTTATACCCCTACCTTCAAACGGCGCTTTTTCAATCGCGATACCGACTATTGGTTTGCCGTCGATGCGTTTAATGAAAACGGAGTGACCGGCGGCGCGGATGTTTATAAAGCTGCTGTGATATCTGCCGATAAGTAATCCGTTTAATACGATATTTTCATGAAACGATTGACGATTTTATTTTTATTTGTTTTTAGCGCAATCCATCTTGCCGGTTCACAGAACATACCTCAGACAAAGAAAATCGTATGTGTAGGCGCCAGTATTACGGCCGGTGGACGTACAACGAATCCTGCGGTCAATTCCTACCCGGCGCAATTGGGGAAAATGCTGGGGGATGATTAC
>JAIRSF010000215.1 GCA_031255595.1 Tannerella sp. | reverse complement strand
TACATTACGCTGATCGCCCGGTTGTATTTTTCCGCACAAGCCATGGCCGATTGAAGTACATGATCCAGATGCGCCTTGCTTTTCGGCCTTTTGACTTCGCTGATAAACCGCTGCATAAAGGCGCCGTCGATCCCGTATTCTTTCATCCACCGGAAATGCAGGTCGGTCGTGGAATAATCGTATGAGCTGAAGGTGTAGGCCGGCGTTCCGTCGTCGAAACGGAAGGCGGTTTCGTAGAGTTGCGGATATTCACTCACTTCGGGCCAGAAATCTACGGAACAGGATCCCGGTTTGAAGCCGTCCCGACCCGTATAATGATACCAGCCTCTGTCCGCCCCGTCGCCGGGAGCGCCGAACCAGCCCTGGTAACCCGTCATCACAAGACCCTTGTAAGAGTCGTACGTCTTCCGCTCCTGTGCGGCTGCGCGAAACAGGCCGAGGCACAGGAAAAGCAACGGCCATGCAAGACATATTGTATTCAAATTACGCATAATTTAAGCTGAATGATTGTTTTTGTTTCATTTGAAAACGCCCATCAAATGATAATAATTTTCTAATTGACGGATCATGATTTTTTCTCCTGCGCCGACTTCGATCAAGTCCGGGCCATGATCGGCGCCATAGCCGCCGTAAGCAGCCGAACGGATATCGGGCAGGTATATCGGCCATGTGCCGCCGTTCCAGGTGTAGCCGAAGAAGAACGGGACGGCATAGGGCTGTATTTCTCTTTTCCAGTCTGTCTGGAATTTGATGAACGGCTCTCCGGGCACTGTTGCGATAACGTATCGGTTGTTAATGACGACGACCGAAAAATGAACATTGTAATGAAGTGCATTGTCGTAGCGCCCGGTAAAAAACAGAGAATCGGCCTTTACTTTGATGTCCGCCCGGTCGTGCGGGTGCGGATATAACTCCTTCGCTAATTTTACGGCTTCGATGGAAAGGAGTTTTCCCATCCGTTCGATCAAGTCATAATTAGAGGGGCGGGGATCATCCGGGCCTGTTCTTCCGCCGTCTTTGAATAGCGGCGCCTGGTTTCCGCCTCCTCCCTGAACAAAAAGGCACGAAACTTTCTTATCGAAAGCTTCTTCGGTGTATCTGACGGCATAGCCGACATAATCGGCAGATATTTCAAAGTTGTTCCATGCGACGTCCGGGTGGCAGGCATAATTCATAATGAAGGCTTTAGGTTCGCCCGCCAGGTCTTCCAGTTTGATGATTCCCACCGCAGGGTCTACCGGGCCATGCGGGATACGTTCGGGGTTTACGGCGCGGTAATGGTCGTCGCCGACCCATGACTCGCGTGCCCGGCCGTCTTCCCGGAGTACCAGCCGGTTAAAACTCAACTGCGGAAAGGTACGGTATCCGCCGGAGATACGGGCTTCGAACATATTCCCGTCCGCCTGTTGCACGACGGCGACAAGCTGTTTTTCCAGCCATTCCTGCGGCGCCCTTTCGGACGAATGTGTATGCTGCGGACAAAAATAGATTTCCTGCAGCCGAAACTGCTTTTTCAGGGATTCTGCCAGCGGAATATTCGTATATCCACCCAGATCCAAGGCAACGAAAGCGATTCGCGTCCCGTTGGCTTCCAGGATAAGACTTCTTGCATAAAGCGAATCGTGAACCGGGTATTTCGGTTGCAAAGGGGTAATGTTTATCTTCGCCGTTCCCGCCATCAGCTTTTCGGCGGCAAAAACCGACGGTATCGCCAAGGCAAGGCAACTTAAAAGAACTAAAAAACGGGTTGCTTTCATTTTATTTAAAGTTATTAGTGAATATTCATGTTACCGCGACGGCATTTTAAAAGTCAACGGTTTCTCCCGGCGCAACATCCGGGCGGCTTCTCCCGTCAGCCATAGATAGTGGTCGGAAGGCATGCCGTCCATATCTACAAATTTAGCGACCTCACTTACCGGAGGATTATCGGAACATTTGAAAATGGCGGTTCCTTCGTTCACTTCGTCAAACATGGCTACGTAGATCATTTCCGCTCCCGCACGAATGGCCGTCGAGAGCTGCTGCCAATAGAACCGCCCTCCCTGACGGGGAATGGAGCCGACGGGCTTTACATCGTCGGGAAACTCAAAACGGCTCAGGTTATGCCAACTGAAACCGGGCGTCGCACAAGGGACGTAGCTGACGCCGTTCTGCTTACACCATTTTATGTCTTCGATGATCACATCGCGGTAACGATCCATATCGTTGTGTAATAAAGGGGTAAAACGCTGCACCATCCAAGGCAATACGATATCCGCTTTGCGAATGATTTCGTGCAGGTAGGGGTCGGGGAGGCAATCTGCGTTCAGGTCGCGCCAGAACGTCGGTACGCCCAGCATCACACTGCATCCGCCGTATTCGGGGTCATGCTGCAAAAAATCAATAAACCGTTCGATGCCTATATTCCGTATATTGTACGGACGGTCGGGGAATCCGACGCCCCAGATGGCAACCAACGGTTTCCCGTCGAAAAACAAATAGGTTTTCGTCCCTTTCTGACGGGTTACTTTCAAGGAATCTACCAGGTATTTCCAGTCTTCAATCAATCGTGAACAATCTTCGCCCGATGCTTTCAATCCCGACAGGTCGTACATGACGGCAATCGCCCGCTCGTATGCAGACGCTGCTTCAAACGCATTCTGCAATACAATGTTCCGCGCTTCCCCGGGACGCGCCGCCGAGAAAAAACGCTGCATAAAAACGCCGTCCACACCGTATTCTTTCATCCATTTGAAATGCAGGTCGACCGTACTTTTATCCCTCGAGCTGAAAAACCGCGCTACCGAACCGTCCGCATGTTTCATGCCTGTCGGATAGGTTTTTTCGTACTCACTCACATCCGGCCACATGTCAATGCGTATCTTCGTTTCGTCCGGATAGAGCATCCCGTCCGCCGGCGCTCCGAACCAACCCTGGTAACCGGCCATTACCAATCCTTTGTACGACGGATATTTCGTGACCTGTGCATGTTTCACAGACTGCGATGCGGCCACCTGCCCTAAAAGGCAAAAGATAATTACTAACCATGCATTTTTTTTCATATTGTTTTTCGCTTAAATGTTTGTTCGTTTTCTTCAATGAGCCTGATTTTCAAAACTTATTTTTAGTGTTTCCAAAAATTCGCTCCGGTTGTTACAGTTAAACGTAGCGCTGAAATCATTTTTGTCATTCGCTCCGATTTTCAGCAACAGGCGGTTCCATCCCTGTTGCAAAGGCAATTCTATATAATCGCTATCCCGAGGGTTACGGATATTCCTTTTGGCGGGAGTTCCGTTTAGGTCAAGACTGCTTTCACGAGCGTGAACCGACAGGCTTAGCTTCGGCATGTCCGGCTCTATCAACAGGTCGTCCAGCGGACGATTGCTCCATATCCACAATTCGAGTTCCTGCTGGTTTTCAGCCGTTTGACGGAATTTATCTCCGGCGCTTGCCGGGAATTGTAATGCACCGTCGCGAATAAAAAACAAATCTTCTACGCTCGTATCGGTCTTTTCGCAGGCTATCCCGGCATTTTCGAGCATGGCGGACAAGGTATTGAAGCCTTTCTCCGAGTTGGCAAATTCCGTCAGCGTACTGATATAAATATCCGAATGTTCACCGCTATACCGGATAAATGCGGGAGCGGCTCCTTTCCGTTCGTTTTCGCTGCGAAGCGTAGCCGCCGTTTTAATTTCTTCCGGGCGTTTGTTCCACTTGCGCCAGTCTGTGTTGCAGGCATTTAACAGCACCTGCGCTTCGTCGGCTAATGGCCCCGCAAGACCATACAGGGAGGCGTCGGCCCGCTGTACTTCACAAAAGTAGAAATCCGAATTACGCAACCCTTTCATCCACGATTTAGAAACGGGAAGGAAAGACGATATGGTGCGTGGCTCAACGGTCAGCGGTAACGGGAGAATATTACGATAGCTACCGGACGTTTGCGAGGTGATTCCCCATATCCATAGATCCGCCCCTTTCGCCATATTGTGCATCAGGAGCTTTTCGTTTGCGGCGTCCAAATCTACACTCCCGTCGATTATAAACAACGAGGTGGAGGGCGAAAATGTTTGGGGCGAGAATGATACGCCCTGTTTCAAGAGGGTGTTTTTCAGGGACACGTTTTGCGTTCCGGCCGTATTTTCGCTCCCGATATAGATGACGTGGCTGTATTTTTTTCCTGCACCCGGCGGCGTGGACGTATCTTCGTAACGGTTCCGGTTTCCGGAATGAGTCCCTTCGCCGTCCGGGCTTCCGCTTTCTCCTGCTTTTTTCGCAGGCCCGGCATCTTTCCACTCCGACCATGCCGGCCCGCCCGGTGCATTGGCCGCCCGTATCGCGTCGAACATCGGCCATGGCTCATACAACGGCAGGTTGGGATCGTAACCCGGATTAAAAGTAGAACAGTAAGGGCCTATCCGTTCCGGTTGGATACCCGGCAGGCCTTCGGTATAATTTTCGAAAAAGATGCCGTCGCCGGTCAGCGAAGGGGGCGCCGTCAAATCTTTTTTGCCGAAAGGAAGCGGTTTCAGGCTATACCAGGCAAGGTTGAATACCGATACGTATGACGCATGCATGTTACGCTGACCGGCTATCAGATGATAACATTCGTTGGCCAGGCCTTCCATACGTCCCTGCTGCGACTCGTAAGCCCTCTCGCCGTTGTATTTTGCAACCTGTTCGGGCGTGCCGTAATAGGCCATGCTGTGTTCGCCTATGCCCCAGGGCTTGCCTGTTTCCGCCCAACGTTTCATCGAAGCCGTATCGCCGTAGTGTCCTACCGTAACCGGGAGGATGCCGTCGCCGTCGTCTTCGCCGTCGCTCGATACCCATGGGCGTGTTGGGTCGTTCGTTGTCACGATCTCGAGCCAGTCGCGCCATGCCTGCATTTGCGGGGCCATCAAATCGGGACGGTTGAATACATGGCGGATGACCGGTTTGTTTTCATTGCTGACACTCCATCCGAAGACAGAGGCATGGTTGCGATCTCTCAGCACAAAACGCCGGATATGCTCTTTACAGGCTTCCCAAAATTGGGGTGCATCCATTTTCGGGCCTCCGTCGCTCGCCCATATCGCCGTTTCGTTCATGACGCAGATACCCATTTCGTCCGCCATATCCAAGTAAAAACGCGGATAAATCTGCGCATGCGGACGCACAGCATTTCCATTGGCGTCTTTGATCGCCTTAAACCACGCCCATGCATAGCGGCGCGTCATCTGCGGCACTCCCATAAAATGCCAGGAGTCGCCCCGCAGTTCGAACGGTTTGCCGTTGAGGTATTGGACGCCGCCGCGCCCGGCGCCGTCGCCGGGTTGCTGCCCGGATGGGGCGACGCTCCGGATCGTCCACTCGCGCCAACCGAAACGTTCGTATTTTGTGTCGATGGTCTGCTTTTTAGCGGTAAGGTTCAACACCAGACCGTAGAGGTTCGGTTCGTCGGGCGTCCAACAGGCAAGTACATTCCCGGATACGGGTATGCCGATAAGCTGTTTAAGGGATTGACCGGCTTCGACCGTTACGCGGGCAACGGGTATATCTAAGGCTTTTCGTCCCAGTTCCCATGCCGGGACAGGCGCCGAGTTGACTTCGTTTCCGGCTTTGTTTAACCACTCGCTGATCGTTCCCTGCAAGGTCAGGCTTTCTTTTTTCTTTGAATGATTGCAGATGGTCACTTCCAGTTCCAGCCGGTTTTCCGATACGCGCGGTTTCACAAAGACATCCTCAATATGCACTTCCGGCAACGCCGTTAAGAAAACATCCTGCCAGATTCCTGCAATATGATACCCCCACATGGAGCCTGCCGGAACAATCCGCCGACCGATCGTCGAATGATCTTCAAACAGCGACTGGCTGCGTACGCCAACCCGTATTTCGATACTTTTCCCGGGTTCCGCCACATCGGTGATATCGGCGTCGAAAGGAAGGAACAGGTCAAAATTTTCCGCTACTTTTTTATGGTTCACATAGACTTCCGCAAATCCGGCAACCGCTTCGAAATGCAGTTTGATCGTTTTACCCGACCAGTCTGCCGGCACAGTGACCGTTTTCCGCATCCATGCCATTTTCACCTGTTCCCACGATGCGGGATACGAAGGGAAATTCCGGTGATCCGGCCCCTCCAGCCCTCTGTTTGCAAAAGAATTGATGTTCCATGGCGAAGGTATTTTAATTTTCACATTGTCCCACGCACCGGCCGAGGGTTCCGGCAATTCGGGTGCGACACCTTTCCCCTGCCGGTAATCTGCCGGAAGAGGTACGGCCTGAAAATCCCACAAACCGTTTATACAAAGTTCCTGCCGTTGCGGCTTTTCATACCGGTTCACCAATCCTTCGGCGGGTGCAAAGGCGTAGGGGTAAACCTGTTTCTGCACATTTTCGTCCGACGCCAATACGGAAAAGATGCTGCAGACAGCCGGGATTGCGAATAATAAATACTTCTTTTTCATTCGGGCGCTCTTTTTTAGTTCACGATTTATACTCGATTCAAAAAAACGGTCTGCAAATAAAAGCCGTACCGATTAATAAAACTCATATAAATTCATTAATATGACATTAAAATTCAATAATTTTTCTTTTAATCCGCCGGTTTTGCCGAAGGGGGGGCGGCCGACGGTGAAACGGCCCAACTTTTATTGGCTTTGTCGCCCATGACCAATACGAGCTTTCCGCCGTCTTTTATGTCCGA
>JAIRSF010000159.1 GCA_031255595.1 Tannerella sp. | reverse complement strand
TTCGTATGAAGAAATACAACTTCGTGACAGGGGCGACCATCCTGATCATCACCCTGATGGCCGGATGCAACGAGATGGATAACTATTCCGTTAATCCGAATTATCGTCTTGCGTTCTCTGCCGATACGGTATCGTTTGACACCGTATTCACGACGATCGGCTCTACGACTCATTACTTTATGATCTACAACCGGAACAACGAAGACCTGAAGATCCATAAAATATCCTTAGCCGGCGGCACCGACAGTAATTTCAGAATCAATGTGGACGGACGTAAGGGCGATTCTTTCGACGACATACCGATCTGGAAGAAAGACAGCCTTTACGTGGCGGTCGAAGTAACCGTCGATCCGAACGATGAAAACACGCCGTTCGTCATCTACGACTCGGTGATCTTCATAACCAACGGAGCGACGCAATCCATTTTACTCGAAGCCTACGGGCAAAATGCTTACATCCTGAGGGGAGGAACTACATTTGAAACGGATCGGACGCTTACGGCCGAAAGGCCTTACTTAGTCTACGACAGTGTGATGATTCCCGAAGGCGTTGTCGTAAATGTCGACAAAGGGGTTTCTTTTTATATGCACCACAAGGCCAAATGGCGGATCGACGGGACGCTTGTCACGAACGGTACGCAGGAGGAACCGGTTGTTTTCCGGGGCGACAGGCTCAATCGTTTTTCTACTTACCCCCCTATATCGTATGATAATATTCCCGCGCAATGGGACGGCTTGTTTTTCGGGGTGTCCAGCTTTGATAACGAACTGAACTACACCCTGATCCGGAATGGCGTATCCGGCCTGATGTTCAGGGAATCGACGCCGGACAAGAGGAAAATAACGATCCGTAACTCGCAGATAAAAAACATGGACAGCAATGTACTGGAGGCCGTTAACTGCGACGTGGAGGCACTCAATGCGGAGTTTAGCAATACAGGTGGATGCCTGGTCTTGCTCGCCGGCGGCAAATACCGGTTCATCCATTGTACGATGGCAAATTATATGCATGGTAATCTCATCAGTAACAGCTCGACGAGGTTCACCGAGTGTCTGACGCTGTCGGATCACATCACTTCCGGCCGGGATAAAAACGAATATCCCCTGCAAGAGGCCTTTTTCGACAATTGTATCATCGACGGCGACCTGCCGGCAGATACTATCCACAATTACGATTGGGAAATCAAGTTTTTAACCGATTCGATCTATCAGAATGGAGATGACCTGCGTTTCAACTATCGTTTTAATCATTGCGTCATCAAAACAAAAAAAGTTGAAAACCCCCGTTTTCACGAAGTTTTATTCCTGAAAACGCCCAGATACAACGATCCGGATGCCGAACGGATGAGATATATAAAAAGCGACGGCAAATACGATGACGTTTTCTTAGATTATGTCTATGATTTCCGCTTGGCGAACCAATCGGTCGGTATCGGAAAAGCCGATCGCGCCGTATCGGAAAAATACCCTGTCGACCGTTATGGCGTGAACCGTCTGGCAAGTGAAACCGGGCCGTCGATCGGCGCTTACGAATATGTACCGCAGGAAGAAAAAAAGGAAGATGAAAAATAAGCAACCGCTCAAAAAAACGATCTGCCTGGTCTGTTATGCCCTGCTGTGGTGGGGATGCTCCAATGCCGTCCGGTCGCAACAAAACGAAAGCGACAGCCCATCGGCCCAAATCGCAGGGCACAACTTCCGGGAGGATACGGATCATTCGGAAAAGACCGGTCGCCGACCCGTTCAAAAACGTCAGGACTTCCGCGTCATGTTCTATAATGTGGAAAATCTATTTGACACCTATGATGATCCGCGTAAAAACGACAATGAGTTTCTCCCCGATGGCGCCATGCGCTGGACGCCCGCCCGCTATTACCGGCATTTGCGCAAGACGGCGCAGGTGATCAGTGCGATCGGCGAGTGGGATACACCTGCCGTATGCGGCCTGTGCGAAGTGGAAAACGATACGGTTTTAGTACACTTGCTGAACCGGACTTCATTGAAAGAACAGCATTACGACTATTGTATTACAACGGGAAACGACGCCCGCGGAATCAATAATGCGCTGATTTACCAGCGCGATAAGTTTAAATACCTCGGCCATTCATCCGAACGCATCCCCTTTACGAATAAAAGAAAACGGTCGCGCGACATCCTGCATGTATGGGGTGAACTGATTAACGGCGAAAGGCTCGACCTCTTTGTCTGTCATTTTCCGTCCCGTTCAGGCGGTGAAAAAGAAACGGAACCGGATCGTCTGGATGCGGCGAAATTCCTCCGCAAGCTGTGCGACTCCCTCTATAAGATCCGTCCCGACGCCAACATCATTGTGATGGGGGATTTTAATGATAACCCATACGATAAAAGCGTACAAACCATGCTGAAAGGCTCCAAGGCAAAAGATAACCTGGTCAACTTGTTCGGCGACCCGAAAAAGCTGAATTTCCAGGGCACGCACAAATTTCAGGGCGAATGGTCGCAACTTGACCAGATGATCATCAGCAAAAACTGGAGCCGGTACCTCGAAAAGGACAGCCCCAGAATTTTTGCGCCGGATTTTCTGCTTACAAAGAAAAACAATCGCGGCGAACAAAGCCCGCTGCGTAAATACACCGGGAAAATATACAAAGGAGGTCACAGCGACCACCTGCCGATCGTAGCGGATTTTTCACTGCCGTTTACCGGTACGGAAAAGCCGGTTGCGCCGTAGGAACTGCTTAAAAAAATCAAACCCGTTTTGTTTTCCTTCCGGCGTGCGTTACCTTTGCCGTCGAATGATCAGCATATAAAAATGAACAAAATACGGATCTCTTTCTTTATCATACTATTCGGAATTGTCTTTCGCACAGCGGCGCAACAATTGTCTAACCCGCTCGACTTTCCGATTCAACTGTCGGGAGGATTCTGCGACTTGCGTGCCAACCATTTCCATGCCGGAATAGATTTCCGCACCCGAGGCTCCGAAGGACACGCGCTTCATGCGGTAAGCAACGGATACGTAGCGCGTATTTCGGTCAGTCCGTGGGGATATGGCCACGCGATCTATATCGCTCATCCCGAAGACGGTATCATGACCGTTTACGGACACCTGCAACGGTTTGCCGTCCCGATCGCCGGGATCGTGAAGGATAAACAATACCGGAAAGAAAGTTTTGCGGTCGATTTCAATCTAAAACCCGGCGTCCTGCCGGTCAAACGGGGAGATATCATCGGATATACCGGCAACACCGGAAGTTCCGGAGGCCCTCACCTGCACTTTGAGGTGCGCGACCTGCAAAATAACGACCTGTTGGATCCGCTCGTATACTTCAAAACGAGGGTGCCGGATACAAAGAAACCGCAGGTAAAGGGGCTTATGATCTATCCCGTAGAGGGAAAAGGAATCGTAAACGGCAGTTGCCGCAAGCAGAAAATAGCTTTTGAAAACGACCTGCATGGAAATTCATTGGCCGACACACTGATCGAAGCCTGGGGTGAAATAGGGCTGGGAATCAGGGCGGTGGATCGGATGGACGGCACCGGCTTTTCATACGGCCTGAAAGATATTTTACAGACGGTCGACGGCCGGGAAACGTTCCGCAGTTGCGCCGACCGTTTCTCGTTCGACGAGTCGAGGGGTATCAACAGCTATATCGACTATGCCGAATGGTCGCACAACCGCGTATTTTACATCAAAACATTTGTCGAACCGGGTTGTAACCTGCGTATGGTCGCCAGCCGCCATTCGGGTATAATCCGGATAGACGAAGAACGGATCTACCAGGTGGTGATTACGCTTTCGGATTTATTCGGTAACACATGCAAGGCGACTTTTCGGATAAAAGGGAAAAAACAGGATATTCCGCCTGCCGATACGGCCGGGACGCACCGCATGAGATGGTACGATTATAATACGTTCACTTCGAAAGGTATCCGCCTGCATATTCCGCGGAACAGTTTGTACGACAATATCCGTATGCGCTATCGGGCATATCCCTTAACCGGTTGCCGGTCGGTTGTTCATGCCCTGCATCCGACGCCGGTTCCGCTCCACCGCCCGGCACAGCTTTCTATTCACATCGACAGCGCCTGCAAGTCTGTCCGGGACGGACAATTGGGGATTGTGAAAATCGGTCGCAACGGACAACGTTCGTGGATCGGCGGGACTTTCCGGGATGGATGGATGGACGCGGAAATAAGCGAATTAGGCGATTATGCGGTTGCATACGACCTGAATCCGCCCCAAATAACGCCCATCGACCCGGACAAATGGCGGGAAAGAAAACAAATTAAAATACGTGTCACCGACGATCTGAGCGGCATTTCTACATACCGGGGAGAAATAGACGGCCAATATGCCCTGTTTGAATTGGACGGCAAAAAGGCATTGTTGACCTACGGCTTTGACCCCGAAAGGCTACACTCCGGCCGTCATCATCTAAAACTCTATCTGACAGATGGATGCGGAAACAAATCCGTTTATGAACATGCTTTCAACTGGTAATTTTAACCGGTTCCGGTGTACAGGATAAGCATTTTTTCTTTACCTTTGGAGCGTTTTTTTGACTGTTGTAATAATAACTTGAATATGGAATATAAAGAATTAGTGAAAGAAGTGAGAAAAAAAGCGCAGGTCTGGTTAGGCAGTGATTACGACGAGATGACACGCCGGCAGGTACAGGCCATGCTAGACGACCCGGATCCGACGGATCTGATTGAATCCTTCTATAAAGAACTGGAATTTGGAACGGGCGGACTGCGCGGTATTATGGGCGCGGGCGCCAACCGGATCAATCAATATACTGTCGGCGCGGCGACACAGGGATTGTCGAATTACCTGAAAAAGGAATTTGCCTGTTTATCCGAGATCAAAGTGGTGATCGGACATGATTGCCGTAATAACAGTCGGCGGTACGCAGAAATTTCCGCCGATATATTTTCGGCAAACGGGATCAAAGTCTACCTGTTCGACGACCTGCGTCCGACGCCGGAAATATCGTATGCCATCCGCAAATTAGGCTGCCAGAGCGGTATCATCCTGACAGCCTCCCACAATCCGAAGGAATACAACGGCTACAAAGCCTACTGGGATGACGGAGCGCAGATGATTGCCCCGCACGATAAAAATACGATCGCCGAAGTGAATAAGATCCGTACGGCTGCCGACATTCAATTCAACGGAGATAAAAACCTGATTGAAATAATCGGAAAAGAGATGGACGAGGCCTACCTCCATGACCTGAAAACGATCTCGCTTTCGCCGGAGGCTATCGCCCGCCACCACGATCTGAAAATCGTCTACACACCTATCCATGGTACGGGCGTCCGGCTGATCCCTGCCGCCCTGAAACGCTTTGGTTTTACCGGCATCATCAACGTGCCCGAACAGGACGTTGTCAGCGGAGATTTTCCTACGGTTGTATCTCCCAACCCGGAAGAACCGGCCGCCCTGGCTATGGCTGTAGCGAAAGCAAAAGCGACGGATGCGGAACTGGTGCTTGCCTCCGACCCGGACGCAGACCGCGTTGGGGCAGCCGTAAAAAATGACCAGGGTGAATGGATGCTCCTGAACGGAAACCAGACGGCTTTGCTGTTCGTCTACTACCTGATCGCACGCTGGAAAGAACTGGGAAAGCTCAACGGACAGGAATACATCGTCAAAACCATTGTCACAACCGAAACGATACGTGCTATCGCAGAAAGAAATGAAGTGGATTTCTACGACGTATATACCGGATTTAAGTGGATCGCCGACATCATGCGCAAAAACGAGGGAAAGAAAACCTTCATCGGCGGAGGCGAAGAAAGTTACGGATTCCTGTGCGAAGATTTCGTACGTGACAAAGATGCGGTTTCCGCGTGTTGTATCCTGGCCGAGATGACCGCGTGGGCAAAAGATCAGGGGTTGTCCCTTTTCCGCCTGCTGCACCACATTTACGCAGAATACGGATATTCAAAAGAAACAGGTATCTCGGTCGTCAAAACGGGCAAAAGCGGAGCGGAAGAAATTGAAACGATGATGAAGAATTTCCGCGAACACCCATTGACGGAGATTGCCGGTTCGAAAGTGACCATGACATATGATTACGCTTCCCTGAAAGGCTACAGTTTTGCAGACCGCGAAGAATTTTCATTAAACATGCCCACCACATCGAACGTACTCCAATATTATACGGACGACGACACGAAAATATCTATCCGCCCTTCGGGAACGGAGCCGAAGATCAAATTTTATATCGAGGTGCATGAACCCGTAAAATCCGTCGAAAAGATCGCCGAGGCCGAACAAGCCGCTTCGGAAAAAATAGAAAAGATCAAAGAGTCGCTGGGCATAAAAACGGATTAAG
>JAIRSF010000116.1 GCA_031255595.1 Tannerella sp. | reverse complement strand
GCAGACAGCAGGGCTCCACGGGATGGAAAGTTTATTGAAAGGATAGGTTCATACAATCCGAACACTAATCCTGCTACAATAGATTTGAAATTCGATAGAGCTTTGTATTGGTTACAGACAGGTGCACAACCTACCGACACGACGCGTACGATTTTATCGCGCGAAGGGGTATGTATGAAAAAACATTTACTGGAAGGCGTGAAAAAAGGTGCTTTTGATGAAGCTACGGCAAATGCGCGGTTTGACGCATGGCTGCAGGAAAAGAAAATCTCTTTACAGAAGGTAAAAGATGATGAAAGAGAAAAAAACAAAGCGACCAAAAAAGCTCTTCTGGATGCGGAAAAAGAAGTAAATAAAGCAAAGTCCGAAGCCTTGGCTAAGAAAAAGGCCGATCTGGCAGCCGAGATTGCTGCAAAAGCAAAAGAAGCGGCTGACGCTGCTGCCGCCGAAGCGGCTGCAAAAGAAGCCGCCGCTGCTCCGGTAGCACCTTCGCAGGAGCCTGCTCCTACAGAAGCTACTCCCGCAGAATCTGCTTCATAAGGCTGAGATGCAAGACTTTTTCCCGCCGTTGCGAGAAACTTCGGTTGAGGAAGCCCCCTAAAGCTAAAAGAAAATAGCGTCCTGCGCACTTTGCGTAGGACGCTGTTTTTTTTAGCCCGCACCTCCATAACCGGATGAGGGGGTTCGTACTTTTTTCTTGATAAAAAAGTACCAAAAAATCAAGGCTTCGTCCGCTTCGCCCCGTTAAGCTTAACGCTTCGGTCGGCTGAAATCTGTGTAACTCGCTTCGCTCAAACAGCACAGATTTCTTGACGCCTCCCTTCACTACTTAACGGCTCACCGCACGAGGCCGACCCTAAACTCCTTAATTTTTTTGCTTTATTGAAGTTAGAAATTAGAAGAAAACTTCTACTAAAAACCGCGTACCGGACACAAGACATTCACTATTCACTAAAATTGCTCCTTAACTATGCCTAATTGAATATTGAATGTTGAAAACTGAAACAAGATGACACACGATTTTACGGGTGATCCATAGAAACAACTGCAGCGAAGATATTTGAAAAATAATGTTTGATATTCCAAACAATACCCTTATCTTTGTGCGCAATATCAAACATTATGAAACGAGAGAAATATGCATTACTCCCCCGTCTTACCAAAATTCTGGAAGAATTGGGCGAAGACATCAAACTGGCGCGGCTCCGTCGGAAGTTCAGTGCAGAGCAAGTTGCCCAGCGGGCCGGCATTTCCCGTTCCACGCTGTGGCAAATTGAAAAAGGCATGCCGAATGTGTCGATGGGCTATTACGCACAAGTACTGTTTATATTGGGCCTGGAAAAAAATCTTTCCACAATGGCAGCCGACGATGTGCTTGGGCGCAAATTGCAGGACGCTGAAATATTGGTAAAGAAACGTGCCCCGAAAAGAAAAACCTCAAAAGATGAACAGTAACAAGGATATATTGGTTTATGCCGATTGGGATGGGTTGGTAACGCCTCAATTCATTGGCACGCTGTTTTCTTCACATTCGCGAGGAAAAGAAATCTTTTCTTTCGAATATGACAAGGCTTGGCTGCAATCTTCTTTTATGCAGGAAATCGACCCGGATTTAGGGCTTTACCCAGGCGTGCAGTATTTGCGTGATGAAAAAAGTAATTTCGGTGTATTTTTAGATTCCTCACCCGATAGATGGGGACGTGTATTGATGGACAGACGCGAATCCATCCTTGCCCGCCTGGAAAACCGTCCGCGCCGGAACCTGAATGAATCGGATTACTTGCTGGGTGTTTTCGACGAACAACGGATGGGTGCATTGCGTTTCAAAGAAACCGCATCCGGCGCTTTTTTGAACGATAACCGGAATTTTGCCACGCCGCCCTGGACTTCCATTCGCGAACTCGAACAGGCAAGTTATCAATTGGAAAACGAATTAATAACGGATGATTCCGAACTCCTGAAATGGCTGTACATGTTGCTTGCACCCGGTTCGTCGCTGGGCGGGGCGCGACCGAAAGCGAGCGTCAGAAATATCGACGGTTCGTTGTGGATTGCCAAGTTTCCGAGTAAGGAAGACCGCTACGACGTCGGTGCATGGGAAATGATTACTAACGAACTGGCGCAGATGGCAGGACTGAACGTAGCCCGGGCAATGGCAAAACCGTTTTTTGGCAGGCATCATACCTTCCTTACCAAACGTTTTGACCGTACGGATACCGGCAAACGTTTACATTTTGCTTCCGCCATGACACTTTTGGGATATACCGACGGCATTAGTTTTCAGGATGGAGCAAGTTATTTAGAATTGGCTGAATTTATTATCCGGAAAAGCGTAGGCGTTAATCAGGATCTGGAAGAATTGTTCCGGCGTATTGTATTTTCTATTTGCGTGAGCAATACCGACGACCATTTGCGGAATCATGGTTTTTTATTGACACAAAGCGGTTGGAGGCTTTCGCCCGCTTATGACATCAATCCCAATCCGAAAGGCGCCGGATTGAAACTGAATATCTCGGCGCACGACAATTCGCCGGACTTAAATCTGGCAACCGAAGTCGCACCCTTTTTCCGTTTGGCGAATGACCGGGCTACCGCAATTATTCAAAATACGGTTCGTGTCGTATCAAAATGGAAACAACTTGCTGTGAAGTATAAACTTTCACGAGATGAACAGGATAGAATGAGTCCGGCGTTTAGAACGTAAGCGGGAGCTTAGCATCGGTTACACCTCAATATCCGGCAGTCCGGAAAATGCGGGGTGGGTAATTGGAGCTCAAAATATAAATGAATAGCATAAAAATCACTATATTTGCCGCTTGTAATAACGGGTTTCATTGTATGGTTGACAGGAAAAAAATAATGCTGCGCACGTCGTGGATTAGTGTAATCGGTAATGCGCTGCTTTCTTTGTTGAAGGTCATTGTCGGTATTGTGGCCGGGAGTATGGCGGTGGTGAGTGATGGGGTGGATTCGGCTTCGGATGTGGTCACCTCTCTTATTATATTGTTGATATCATCTATTGTCAGTCGCCCTCCCAATTCAAAATACGTGTATGGCCGGGAGAAGGCCGAGAATGTGGCTTCGACGGTTTTATCTTTCGTTATCTTTTTTATGGGTTGCCAGATTGTTGTCACGTCTGCGGAACATGTTATTTATCAAAAAACCGGAGAATTGCCCTCTATGCCGGCTATTTGGGTAACTGTCGCCTCTATTGCCGGTAAGCTTTTGCTGTCGTGGTACCAGTTCAGGCAGGGCAAGAGGGTGGATTCGTCCATGTTGAAAGCGAATGCCATCAATATGCGCAATGATGTAATCATTTCCGGCGGGGTGCTGGTCGGACTGGCGTGTACTTTTCTGTTGGATCTCCCTGTACTGGATCCTGTTATTGCGGGACTTATCGGTTTATATATTGTCTGGTCGGCCGTTGGGATATTCCGGTCGGCGAACGTCGCTTTGATGGATGGTGTGGATGATACTTCCATATATAACCGGATTATTGAAGCTGTGGAAAGGGTACCGGGAGCTTATCATCCCCATCGTATTCGTTCGCGGCAGATCGGGAATCAATATCATATCGTTCTTGATATTGAGGCCGACGGACGGCTCTCATTGACGGAGGCGCATCAGATTGCCCAGGATGTGGAGAACAGCATAAAAAACAGTATAGAGAACACATACGACATTGTTGTGCACGTAGAGCCGAAAGGCAGCAGCCATTGTGCGGAAAAGTACGGCATCAGCCGGAATGAATTAAAAGTTTAAACCGGAGAGCTCTCTATCATTTTTCTTCAACAATTATCAAATCCCATGGCGGAAGGGTCACAACCTCATCACTCTTAACCTGCTTATCGGAGAGTATATTTATACCGTTTTTTGCATAATTATACTTTACGCTCTGTTCTTTTCCGGAATAATTAAATATGTAGCGGATATGCCGGCCTTTATCATTGATGCCTTCTTTTACAATGATTGGGAACTTATACCGATCCGGACGAACGATACCGTTATCCTATTCATTAATAGATAAGGGGTAACGGCCTCTGCCATTACCGGTTGGTTCCTTCAAACAGGTCATGATTGGCGTCTTCCGCTTTTCGTTGTGGCCTGAAATTGTTGAATGTATAAGTTAGTGTGAATGTAAATAGGGGAGAGCGCGGGTAAATTTTACTGAGCGTTTCCATTCCGACGCCGGAGCGTTTGTTGATATATTCTGCGGTTGAGAGAATATCTCTTACTACTAAGCTTGCCGTCAGTTTGCGGTTGAGCAGTTGCTGGCGGGCGGCGAGGTTCAGGTAGAAAAATCCGTCTACGCGTCCTTGTGTGCTGACCATCGGGCCTACATAATAGGCTTCCAGCCGCACGCGTGTGTTTTTCGCTACATCAAGATTATTGTTTACCGCCAACTGCCAGTTCCAGCTTTCTTCGTCGTCGTCCACTTTGAACCGGTTCTTTATCTTATAAAAATAGTAGCTTGTGTTTGCGTCGAGGTTCCAGTATTTACACAATTGTAAAGTCGCGGCCACGTCGATACCCGTAGAATAGTCGTTGCCGACGTTTGCCATGGAATCGAGCGTGACACTCGAATGGTAAGGAACGCGGAGGCGTTCGATCTTGTCTTTGCGTGCGCGGTGAAAAAGTGCGGTAGATATCGTATTATTGTTTTTAAAACTAAGGTTGTACCCCAGTTCTACGGAATTTGTATATTCCGGTTTGATAAACGGATTTCCCATCTGCGCTGTGTTATAGTCCACATAGACCACATACGGTTCCATATAAAACAGATCCGGCTGGGTGATTCTGCGTGTATAGGCCGCCCGGATCTGTGAATGGTCATTCAAAGCATAGGACGCATGCACCGAGGGGAAAAGATCGAAGCGGTGGCGGGTGTTTTGCGCCCATTCAAAGTTGTTGCCGAGTTTGCGGTATGTATATTCTCCCCTCAGTCCGAACTGGTATCCGAAGCGTTTGTATGTATCGGAAATCAATGCATACAACGCATGTATATCTCTGCGGAAGAGGAACCTGTTGTACAACTCGTCGCGGCGGACAAACACATCCTTTGCCGGATCAAACATGTCGATGGTATAGTCGCCGTCTTCGGTATAAGAAAACAGTTGGTAGCCCGATTCGAATTTGCCGGTTTCATTATCAAAAGGATAGATGTAATCCGCATTTATCTGTCCGGTAAAGCGGTATTCGTCTTCCCATGCGCGGTGACCCTGTGCCTGTTTGCCTTGCATATCCCACAGGTCGGTATGAAAATATTCCATCGCATCGCCTCCATACAATCCGTATAGAGAAGCCGTCAGTTTATGTCCTTTTCTTCCGGGAAAATTATGTTCGACGCCGAGGTCGCCCCGGAGATGATATTCGTATAAATTGACATAATCTTTGCCGTTGAAGGATCCGTACGTTTTTTCTCCCGTAGCGACGGATTCGTAGGTATCTTCATAATGAAGTTCGCCTCCTCTCCACCGATCCCGGTAGCCGGCCATGACGGAAGCCGACCAGACGGTTTGATCTTTGAACCAGTCGAACGATGAACGGAGGTAGTACCAGGCCGTATGTCTTTTCCGGTCGCCGGTAGAATGGTCTGTTGTCAGTAATTCCGGGGTGACAATGGTTTTCAGTTGATCGTAATCGCTTAACACGAAGCGGCGCGATGCCTCGCCCGATAACTGCCACCGGAAATCTTTTTTTCGGAGGGCGAGCAGGAAATCTATGTTCCGCGACCATACGGAACTGCCCATCAGGTTGACCATTCCGCTCCAGCCCTCTATATTACTTTTCTTCGTGTTGATGTTGATGATTCCGACCGCACCGTCCGCATCATTTCTGGCCGATGGGGTTGTCAGCACTTCAATGTTATCAATTTGTCCCGCAGAGATTTGTTCCAGAGCGGCGGCGCCGCTCAGCGAGCCGGGTTTGCCGTCGACGTACACCTTAAACC
This sequence comes from Tannerella sp., assembly GCA_031255595.1. Lineage (GTDB taxonomy): Bacteria > Bacteroidota > Bacteroidia > Bacteroidales > Tannerellaceae > Tannerella. The sequence goes on along the minus strand of JAIRSF010000116.1, from coordinate 1,069 downwards.
CGGAGCCGCCCCGGAAGGTGATTTCGCCTTCCGCGTCTACACGTATAGACGGCGTTTGCATCAGGATATCCACTGCCGTTCCTCCTGCCGCAGAAAGAAATTCGGCCGCTTCGATAACTTGTTTGTCCAATTTGTATACAACCTGCCGCTTACGCCCCGTTACGACCACTTCGGATAATACCTGCTCGTTTTCTTCTAACAGGATATCCGGCAGTGTGATTTTATTCTTTTCGGCGGAAAGGCTGAATGTATTTGTTTTTACAGATTTGTATCCGATAAAACTGACGGCCATAAAATAAGCGCCTTCATGCTTGGGGGTAAAGTTAAATTTCCCGGAAGCGTCGGTTGCCGTATAACCGGCAGGGGTGCTGTCGTTTGCGTTATACAGGACGAGGTTGGCAAATTCTACGGGCGTATGTGCCTTGTCGATCGTCCGGCCTGTCACCTGATAAGATGAAGCGTTTTGTGCGTTGCCGTTTACCGCATTAAACAGGATGGTGAGAATGAGTGTCGCGAGATGGATTTGTTTTTTGCAAAGTGTATACATTTTTCTGTCGTATTTTTTTTGACTTTCGCCGTATATGATGGAAAGCCGGTAATGTGTTTCTAAAATGATTCATGTTTGATTTTTAACGTATGGCCTGCATCTTCGAGTTCAAAGATACGGGCTCTTTCGGAACCTCCCGGAGCGTTCGGCTGATGAAAGGTGATGCATAATTTGCCGTCGAAGGTTTGAAAGATCATGCCATGCCCTCCGTTTTTCGTAAAAAGCGGCTGGGGTTGTTGTTTCCATGGCCCGTAAACTTTTCCCGTTACGGATTCGGCTATTCCGACGGCATATTCATTGTGCATGAAACTTGACCAGATCATCAGCAGTTTGCCGGTTTTTGTCCTGTAAAGGAAGCAACCGTCCGTCACGTACGACACCGGCAAGGGTTCGGGACGCACGTTGCCGGTAGACCATTCGGCTGCGGAAGCGCAGAAAAGGGTCGTCGACCTGCCTGCCGGGGCGGATAAATCCGGTAATAACTCCACGATTTCCATCGTGCCGTCGGCTATTTGTACCCAT
>JAIRSF010000100.1 GCA_031255595.1 Tannerella sp. | reverse complement strand
GCTTTGGGGCGTGAAAAAAAAGGTCATCAGTTGCTCGTCGGTTTTGCTCTGGAAACGAAGGATGAGATCACGCAGGCAAAAGATAAATTGCAACGTAAGAATCTGGATGTTATCGTCCTTAATTCTTTAAATGATCAGGGAGCAGGTTTCGGTTATGATACGAATCAGGTGACGTTGATTGATAAATATGGATCGGAAACCCATATTCCGTTGAAGTCAAAAACCGAAATTGCGGAAGAAGTGATAAATTATTTGGTAAAATCTGTGGAATACACAGGTGAATAATAACCTATTAAATTTCGGGTCGGATGAAACGTTTACTATTTTTGCCGATACTTTTTGTTTGCACGACCGGGATTGTCCGGTCACAGGAATTGAATGCGGTACTTACGATCAACAGCGATAAAGTACAAGGTACAAATAAGCAGATTTTTAATACTTTGCAAAACGCATTGTCGGAGTTTATCAATACCAAAAAATGGAGTACGGCCACATTTTCACCCAACGAACGGATCGACTGTAATTTCACGATTATTGTTAATTCTTTGGAAAATAACCTGTTCAGTAGTGAAATACAGATTCAGGCACGCCGACCCGTTTTTAATTCAACCTATACGACGACTGTTTTTAATTTCCGCGATACGGAATTTAATTTCGAATATACGGAATTTGAACCCCTGGAATATAATGAGAATACGTTAAACAGCAATCTGACGGCGGTGATCATTTATTACATTTATGTGATTCTGGGATTCGACTTCGACAGCTTTTCACCGAACGGCGGGCAGTCTTTTTTTCAGCAGGCGCAACAAATTGTCACATTAGCCCAGTCCGAACCGTCATGGAACGGTTGGACGGCGTTTGCAAACCGGAGAAACCGTCACGCTTTAGCGACCGCCCTGACGGAAAATCAGGGGGAGAGTTTTCATACGATGTGGTATAATTATCACCGGAAAGGATTGGATGAGATGGCGGCCAATGCGGATCGCGGGCGCGCCAATCTGATATCATCGTTATCCGCCTTAAAAGAACTGAAAAACGCCCGTCCCGCATCCGTACTGTTACAACTGTTCAGCGACAGTAAATTAGATGAAGCGGTTGCCGTCTATTCGAAGGCCACGATGCAGGAAAAACAGGAAGGCCACAAGTTATTTTCCGAGCTGTTTCCCGCCGCCACCTCACGCTATGAGTCATTAAAGAATTAATGTATGCTGAAATCTTTGATTATACAAAATTATGCGCTGATCGACGCATTAGATATTCGTTTTGAGGATGGTTTTTCCGTTATAACGGGTGAAACAGGCGCCGGAAAATCCATTATTCTCGGTGCGCTCTCTCTCGTTCTGGGCGAACGCGCGGATACAAAGAGTATCCAGACCGGAAAAGATAAATGTGCCATAGAAGCTGTTTTTGACCTGTCAACCTATCATCTGGAGCGTTTTTTTGAAGAAAATGATCTGGAATATGATGCAACGGAATGTCTGTTTCGGCGGGAGTTGCACCGTTCCGGAAAATCGCGCGCTTTTATCAACGATTCGCCCGTTTCGCTTTCCGTTGTGAAAGAGTTAGGCGATCGCCTGATCGATGTACATTCGCAACACCGGAACCTGTTGCTTGCCGATACGCATTTTCAACTGAATGTGGTGGATTTGATGGCGCAAACCCGAAAACAACTCAGTGAATACCGCAACGAATATCAGGAATACCTCAGTGTGTGCGACGCATTGGCCGGCTTAAAAGAACAGGCATTAAAGGCAAGGAATGAAGAAGATTATATCCGTTTTCAGCATGGAGAACTCAGCGATGCGAAGTTGAAGGCCGGCGAGCAGGAAGAACTGGAACAGGAACGGGAGATCTTGTCGCATGCCGAAGATATAAAAACAGCCCTGTATAAAGTAACAGGGTTGCTGAATGGCGAAAACGCTTCGGTTGTTTCTTCCCTGAAGGATGCGTTGACCGTTATGGAACAACTGTCGCCCTGTTTCCCCAAAGCGGATGAGTATGCCGAAAGGCTTCGGAGCGCCTATTTTGATATCAATGATCTGGCGTCGGAAACGGATGTGTTGAAAGACGATATCGAATTTAACCCGGAACGTTTGGCATGGATACATGACCGTTTGAACACGATTTACTCATTGCAGCAGAAACATAAACTGTCGTCCGTTGCAGACCTGATCGCAAAGCGGGATGATTTTAGTGCACAGTTGGGCGCGATTGATTCGTTTGACGAAGAGTTGGACGTATTGGACAAGCGCCGGCAGGATTTATACGAACGGTTGACGGAACGGGCGGCCGGGATAACCGGCTTGCGGAAAGGCGCTTCCGAAAAGATTGAGAGCCAGATTATAAAACACATGGTTTTGCTGGGCATGCCCAATGCGCGTTTTCAACTCTTGTTCACGCCCAAAGCCAAACTTTCTCCCGACGGAATAGATGAAGTTGCGTTTCTTTTTTCTGCGAATAAAAACGAACCGTTGAAACCGGTCGCACAAACGGCTTCCGGCGGCGAAATATCCCGTCTGATGCTGTGCGTTAAAGCGATGATTGCCGGTTATGCCGCCCTGCCTTCGATCATTTTTGACGAGATAGATACCGGAATATCCGGGGAAGTTGCCGATAAAATGGCGGGGATCATGCAGGATTTGGGTCAAAAGATGCAGGTTATCACCATCACACACCTGCCGCAGATCGCCGCCAAAGGGAAAGCGCATTATTTTGTATACAAAGAAGATACGCCCGAACGTACCTA
>JAIRSF010000090.1 GCA_031255595.1 Tannerella sp. | reverse complement strand
ATTCAACAATAAATCATCCTCTGCAAAGGTAATACTCTATCCACACCGGCTACAACCGAAAAATTGACAGACTCTCGCAACCTACTAACGCCACACGCTTTCAAACCGAAGCCACATATGGCCAACTGCCTAAAAATCGACTGCCAACCGCTTGAATAGGACTATTTTTATCCTACACTTAAGTAGTGCAAAGATAAAATAATTAATCGATATGAAATTGAAATATTTTTTTTACATTTGTATTTTCAATGTTTCATTCTTTAGCCTGAATTATTCATACTCCCCCATAAAACAATAGTTTCGGGCAAATATTGCAACTTCCTCAATGTGCGCACAATTTTTTTTGTGAAAATTATCTGACTACTATAACATAAATGTCTCCAATTTTCATTTTTTTTACGTAATACGAGCCATAATAGTTATACCATAACGGCTGTATAAGAGTTGAAATCATAAAAGTTTCAGCCGATTCTGTGATTGAATCGGAACTTCGTGTGAGGCGTTAAATCTGTGTGCTCGTAGGGGGTGCAGGTGCTGTTTTTTTTGCAATCTTGGCGATTTAAGCCGCTCCCCTCCAAAGAGCATATCGTTGAAAGGCGAGGCTTAACTCGTTACGAAAAGGGTGGTTGTTATGAAATTCAATGATTATCTTGGTCTTCATCGTTTTTATATGTACCGCACTCAATAATATTTTTTGCCTGAATGTCGGAATGCTTACATTATAAAGAAATGTTCCTTTAAAATTTTCTTGTTTTATTCCATGTAAAAGTACGTAGGCGGCAGCTTACAGGAACAATCGAAACTGATTTGCGGAAAATTTGTTGCAGAATGTTTCGGCGTTAAGCTTAACGGGGCGAAGCGGACGAAGCCTTGAAAGCGCCGTTTAAGTGAGCGCAACAGTCACGCTTGCTTGAATGTTGCCGAGCGTAGGTGCTTCAACGCAGTTATTTTTTGGTACTTTTTTATCAAGAAAAAAGTACGAACCCCACCCTTTTATCAAGAAAAAAGTACGCCCCCCCCTCCCTTTTATCAAGAAAAAAGTACGCCCCCATTTTTGTGTAATATCGAAGAAAAAATGTTCTTTTAGGCAGTAATGACGGGCATGTTTTTTTATTTCGGCAAATAATATGTAGATTTGCGTCACTTAATTATTGGGATAGCGGCAAAAATGTGGTTTTTGTAGTTCCCGGACAGCTAATTCGGGAAAATAATAGGAAATGAAATTTATGGACCATTTATATTTTATAACTTAAAAAGATGAAAGATATTTTTGACAGGATATATGATATCCCCGGGCCTCTCGGTCAGTACAGGAAAAATGCGGACGGTTATTTTATGTTTCCGAAGTTGGAGGGCGAAATCAAACCCATCATGCGTTTCAACGGCAAAGATGTATTGGTTTGGAGTTTGAACAATTATCTCGGGCTGGCGAACGACCCGGAAGTTCGCGAAGCAGATGCACAGGCGGCCAAGGAATGGGGAATGGCCTGTCCGATGGGTGCGCGTATGATGTCGGGCGACAGCGTTCACCATATCGAACTTGAAAAACGGCTTGCCGCCTTCGAACAGAAACCGGCGGCTTATTTGTTGAACTACGGCTACCAGGGAATGGTTTCCATCATCGACGTGTTATGTACACGTTTTGATGTGATTGTTTACGATTCGGAATCGCATGCGTGCATCATGGATGGTATCTTTCTGCACAAAGCCAAAGGCGGCAAAAGTTTTGTTTTCCCGCACAACGACATCGAACGTTGCTCGAAGATGCTTCGAATGGCGGAAAACTATATCGAAAAAGAAGGCGGCAAAGGAGGTATCCTGGTCATTACCGAAGGTGTGTTCGGTATGGCAGGCGACCTGGGAGCGCTGGATAAGATTGTCGCGCTCAAAAAAGAACATAAGTTCCGCCTGATGATTGACGACGCCCATGGCTTCGGCACAATGGGTGCGACGGGCGCAGGAACGAGCGAACATTTCGATTGCCGTAACGAAGTGGATATATACTTTGCCACTTTCGCAAAAAGCATGGCCTCTATCGGCGCCTTTGTAGCCTCGTCGCGTGAAGTGGTCGATCATCTACGTTTCAACATGCGTTCCCAGATATTTGCTAAATCCCTTCCGATGCCGATCGTCATCGGGGCGATGAAGCGCCTGGAGCTTCTCCGGAAAGGGGAGTGCCGCCGGAAACTGTGGGAGATTGTCCGTACGATGCAAAAAGGGCTGCGTGAAAACGGACTTGACCTCGGAAATACGGAATCGCCCGTCACGCCGGTTTATTTTCCCGGCGAAGCCAATATGGGTACAAATATCGTCGTCGACCTGCGTGAAAATTACGGCATCTTTTGCTCCGTCGTCGTATATCCGGTCGTTCCGAAAGGTGTACTGATGCTTCGTATCATACCTACGGCCGCCCATTCCCAGGAAGATGTAGAACGTACGGTCAGCGTATTCAGCGAGGTGAAGAAAAAATTGGAAGCCGGCGGATACCGGGAAGAAATGCCGAACATGAACCTCCGGCAAAACTGAACGCAGCGAAGGTTGCCGCCTCCGGTGTCGAATAAGAATCTACATTTGACGTGAATTATAAACATCCGGGCGGGAAGGGGGAGTACATGCCCCCTCCTCCCTGGTGCTAAACAAATAGCAATATGAAATATCAACTAAAATGTTGTAAATGCGGCCACAGGACGCAAAACACCGCTTTATGGTTCGAACAAAAACAATATTGTCCGGTCTGCGGAGGGAGGCATGTGGAAGCTGTCTATACAACGGATTATTCCCGCCTGAAAGAGTTACTCGGAAGCGAGCCCGCCAGCTTCTGGCATTATTTTGATTTTCTTCCTTTGGAACGGAACGAAAACATCGTTTCTTTCGATGAAGGCGCTATCACGTTGGAAGAATGGGGCTTTCTCAACCGCTACGCATTGGAACGGTACGGCATCCGCTGTACGGTCTACGCATACCGCAATGACCAGAACGGAGGGACAAACACGTTGAAAGACGTAGCCGCCTCTATGACCGCCTCCGTCCTCAAAGAATGTGGCATCGACCGCTACTGTGTAGCATCAACGGGTAATACGGCTACCGCTAATGCCAAATACCTGGCCAAAGCGGGTATCCGGTTCACCAATTTCGCCCCAAGTACGATCAACCGCGATACGGTCGACGAGATCCGTTCCTACGGCCGGGAGGTAGTCATCTCCGAAGGAGATTATACGCAGGCAAAAAAAGAAGCGGTCGAGTTTTCGGACAAATATAACATTCCGATCTCGATTGGAAATATAGACCCGTTGCGTGTAGAGTCGAAACGTACGATGGTCTTTGAATTTATACGCCAGTTGGGGCGAATGCCGGATGTCTACATGCAAGCCGTAGGAGGTGGTACAGGCCCTATTGCGTTGGACAAAGGTTTTCGCGAGGTGCAGGAACACATGCAGGAAGCAGGATTGTCGGCCACCCAAATCAAACTGCCGCGCCTGATCCTTGCACAGCAGGATTTGTGCGACCCGATGGTTCAAGCCTGGGAAAAAGCCGGGCGTGAGGGTTTTCCCGAAAACTTTGAACACGATTTTCCGGTCATACCCGACCCGCCGACCTCCGTATTTATCCTCTCAGCCGGTAATCCGGGCATGTATCCAATCGTAGCGCGGATCGTGAAGAAGAGCGAAGGCGGTTTTCTGAGGGTAAAAGAGTCCGAGCTGGCGGATTTTGCGAGGGTCGTATATAAGGAAAAAAATATACATATAGGCCCTGCGGCCACCGTCTGTTTTGCCGGATTCTATCAGGCATTGAAAGAAAACAGGATAAAAGACGGAGAAATGGTCGTCATCAATATCGGGGAAAGCGGAAAGCGCTATTCGGATTTCGTCGCCGAAGTAGTTGCCGAAAATACAATCACATGAATCTGGAAAAGTTCAAAAATAAAAACATACTGATAACCGGTGCCGGTTCGGGCATCGGCGAAGCCATTGCCTGCCAACTGTCCGAAACCGCCACAAACCTGTTTCTCACAGGCCGGAACATGGAGCGTTTAACGGCTGTGCGCGACAAATGCAACGCCTCGTCCAACCGCTGCTCCGCACACATATTCAACGTAGATTTCTCGGACACCGCCTCCATTGACCGTTTCATATCAGACCTGGCAAAGCAAAACCTGACATTCGATTACATCCTCCTAAACGCAGGCATATCACAACGCGCCCCAGCGCTTGCAACCGCTTTCGTCGTAGACCGCCAAGTCATGGAAACCAACTATTTCGGTCCCATATACCTAACAAAAAGCCTGCTCGGACTAACCCCACCCCCTCTGCCGGACAGCACCCACATATCGCACAGCACCCACATATCGCACAGCACCCATACATCGCACAGCACCTCTCTGCCGGGTGGCGACTGCCGGAATCGGCATCAACCCGGAAAACCGATTCATATCGTCGTAACATCTTCCATTTCGGGCTTATTCGGATTCCCGTTACGATCCGCTTATTGCGCCTCCAAACACGCATTATTCGGTTTTTTCGAATCGCTTGAACTGGAGAATGACCATATAAAAGTAACATTCCTCATACCGGGACGCATAAACACTCCGATCAGCAAAAGCGCCCTTCTGGGCGACGGTTCGCCCTACTCGAAGATGGATAGCGGGCAGGCCGCCGGGATGGACGTAAACAAATGCGCCCGTATCGCATTACGCGCCATTTCAAAAGAAAAACACCGCAAACTGATCGGTGGAAAAGAACTACTCATGGTCTACATAAAAAAATTCATACCTTCCCTTTTCTATAAATTGGCACGAAAAATTTCGGCAACATAAGCTTATAAAATTTTTCAATTTTCAACATTCAATCTTCAATAAAGCAAAAAAGCTCCGCCGATTTAGGATCGGCCTCGTGCGGTGAGCCGTTAAGTAGCGAAGGGAGGCGTCAAGAAATCTGTGCTGTTTGAGCGAAGCGAGTTACACAGATTTCAGCCGACCGGAGCGTTAAGCTT
>JAIRSF010000001.1 GCA_031255595.1 Tannerella sp. | reverse complement strand
GTCGATGCCTATTGGGCGAAAGGAATCATTCCGATCATTGAAAAACTGGGCGAACTTGTCGGCCCCGTTCTGACAAATTGCCTGATCGACAGCTACGAAGTGGGAGGCACAAACTGGACGACCGGCTTTGAAAAAGAATTTAACCGACTCCAAGGCTATGACTGCATCACATTTTTGCCCACACTGGCCGGATACTACATAGAAAGCGGTGAAATAACCGAACGCTTTCTATGGGATTTCAGGTGGACGGTCGGCAACCTGATCGCCGAAAATTATTATGCCCGTTTCAGCGAACTTTGCCATCAATACGGCATGAACTTTTCCGTAGAACCTTATTGGGGCCCTTACAACAGTATGCAGGCCGGCGAAACGGGCGACCTCGTCATGTGTGAATTTTGGACCGGAGACCTCACCTTCTTTTCATCTCCCAGAATTGCGGCCTCCATCGCCCACCTGAATGGCAACCCGATCGTAGGAGCAGAAGCTTTCACCGGATTCGGAAACTGGTTGAAACACCCCGCTTCCATCAAAGAAAGAGGCGACAGGATGTGGACGGAAGGAGTAAACCGTTTCATTTACCACACATATGCTCATCAACCGTGGAATGTAGCGCCCGGCTTCACATTCGGCAATTACGGATTTGAACTGAACCGCATGAATACCTGGTGGGAACAAAGTGTGACTTACATGGATTACATAGCCCGATCCCAGTTTCTGCTTCAACAGGGCCGGAATATGGCGGATGTATTGGTTTTCACCGGCGAATCATCGCCCAATGACGCATTCCTCATTCCCGAAATCAGGACACTGGGTTATGACTACGATTTGATCGGCCCGAACAAAATAGCCTCTCTAACCGTAAAAAACGGGATAATCCATACGCCTGCCGGCGGAAAATACCGGATATTGGCGCTCCCCGAAACAACCTGGATGACGCCCCAACTACTCGCCAAAATCAAGGAATTGGCCCAAAACGGAGCTCTCATCATTGGCCCCAAGCCACTCAAATCCCCCAGCCTGCGGCACTATCCCCAATGCGATCATCAAGTCGCTCAATCGGCAGAAACACTATGGGATGCAGGCCTGGTAAAAGACCGCTCCGTTACGGACGTCCTCAAAAGCAATCACTTCACCCCCGATTTCTCATACGAAACGAAGATTGCCGAAGAACTGCATTACATACATCGAAGGACGGATGATACGGACATTTATTTCGTCGCAAACTCCCGGAAGGAAAGTAGCGAGAAAACGTGTCATTTTCGTGTTACCGGTAAACAGCCTGAATTTTGGGATTCCGAAACGGGCGAAATCAAAGATGCCGTTGTATGGCAGGAAAACAAGGATGGAACGACAAGTATCCCTATTCGCTTCGGCGCCGAAGGTTCCGTTTTTGTCGTATTCAAAAAACCGGTCACCACATCCGGACACATAGTCAAAACGATCTCGGAGTTAAAGAAACCCGTAAAAAAACCCGCAGATCTGAAAATCATAAAAGCCGAATACGGCGCTTTTCTTCCGGAAGGACTGGCTGACGCCACAAAAGCAGTGGCCGAAAATGTTCGCAACGGCAAACTGAACATACACGTGGGAACTCACATAACCCGCACAGACCCGGCCGAAGGATATATCAAGGAACTTCGTATCGAATACGAAGAAGGCGGACAACGCCGGCAAGTGCGGGCTTTCGAAGGAGAACCGGTAAATATAGGAACAGGCGCCGGCGATTTTAAGATACGAAAAGCCGTCTACGGCAAATTTGACACGAGGACGCCTGATATTCCCTCTCTTTATCCCGTATACGACATTACCGAAAACATCACATCCGCAGTCTTATCGGGTGTTTTAAACATTCCCGTAAACGACGGATTACTTCCCGGCATAACCGGACAGGCGCCAAATAAAGAATTACGAATCACATATATAACCGGAGGCGAAACCTGCAAAAAGACCGTACCGGAAGGCCATTATCTTGATTTATCCATAGACACGCCCGACCCCGAAATCAGATCGGAAAACGGTAATATAAAATGGGTCACTCCCTATCCGGGTAAAATAACCTGTATAACCTCTTCGGGAAAGACAAAAACGATGCAGGTAAAATCGGTACCCGAACCGATCGAACTGACCGGGCCATGGGATGTAATTTTTTCCGACTACCGCGGAACAGCTAAAAAAACAACATTCGACTCCTTAATATCCTGGTCGGCATCAGCGGACGACGACATTCGCTATTTCTCCGGAACGGCAACCTATAAAAAACAGTTTACCCTCCCGAAAAACTTAATCAAAAACGAATATTCGCTGGAATTAGACCTGGGTAGCGTACAAGTGATAGCGGAAATATTTGTCAACGGAAAACATCTCGGCATATTATGGAGGTCGCCATTCAGGATAGATTTGACCAATATTGTCCATGCAGGCGTCAACGACCTTGAAATAAAAATCACGAATCTGTGGCCTAACCGCTTAATAGGCGACGAACATTTACCGGAAGACTATGAATCGGACGGCCGGCGTATAAAAAAATGGCCGGAATGGCTTATAAACCATACCGAACGTCCTTCGGAACGCATCACTTTCACGACCTGGAAATATTGGGACAAAGATTCGCCCTTACAACCTTCGGGATTAACAGGCCCTGTAACCATACGCCCCTATGTACACAAGACATTAAAATAGTCATCAAAAACAGTATC
>JAIRSF010000198.1 GCA_031255595.1 Tannerella sp. | reverse complement strand
TAACGCTCCGGTCGGCTGAAATCTGTGTAACTCGCTTCGCTCAAACAGCACAGATTTCTTGACGCCTCCCTTCACTACTTAACGGCTCACCGCACGAGGCCGATCCTAAACTCCTTAACTTTTTTTGCTTTATTGAAGTTAGAAGAACTCTTTACTAAAAATCGCGTACCGGATTATTCACTATTCACTATTAACTATTCACTAAAATTGCTCCTTAACCTTGCTTTTTATTGAATCCACTGCATCGCAACTTCTTTTGTTGGCAAGAGAATATCCGCCTACCGCGACAACGGTTTCGGTCATAAGCCCACTTGGCGCTTTTCGGCGTAAGACGTTAAATGAAAATGGAAATGGAAATTTGATTGAAATAGCAACAATGGAAATTACCTGCCGGATCGCCGGATATCGTACTGTTGGACAACGAACCGTCCATATCCGGAGCAGAAAAGAGTTATTAGAAAATTTGTATATTTCAAATCCATTTACGACCTTTGTTTCATCAATATTAATTATGAAACGTCGAAAATAAATTGACAGTGACAAGCTATTTGAAACATATCCGGCAAGTATTACAAAGGTTGAAACCGACTTTGGCAGAGCGTTATCATGTAGATACGATCGGGCTGTTCGGCTCTATCGTGCGGGACGACTTTTCGCCTGAGTCGAGTGATGTGGATATTATTGTCAGCTTCACTCGACCGGTCGGGATCGAATTTATAGATTTGTCGGAGATGCTGGAACAGGCATTGAAAAGAAAAGTAGATGTCGTATCGCGCAAAGGGGTACGGGAAAAATATTTTAGAGAAATAGAAAAAGATATTGTTTATGTCTAAGCGAACACCCGAATTACTCTTAGATGATTTACTCGATAGTTGTAATAAAATCATAGATTACATCGGAAAGATAGATTACGACACTTTTGTATCGGATTCGAAAACCGTTGATGCGGTAATTCGAAACTTCGAAATCATAGGCGAAGCCGCCAATCGCTTACCCGACGAATATAAGGCTGCCTATCCTGAAATCGACTGGCTCAGAATACGGGGATTCAGAAACAGAATCGTACATGATTATTTTGGTATTGATTATTCAATTGTCTGGCAAATAAAAGAAACATATCTCCCCCAATTAATTGAAAACCTGAACCGGCTGCCACGAGTCACCGCACGAGGCCATTCCTAAATCGGCGGAGCTTTTTTGCTTTATTGAAGATTGAAAGTTAAAAATGACGAATTTCTGACTTCTAACTTCTAATTTCTAACTTCTACTAAAAACCGCGTACCGGATTATTCACTATTCACTATTAACTATTCACTAATTACATTGTTGATCGATCGCAAAGTTTGCCTTATTATGTGCAAGGATCGTATTACCGCAAACGATTCTCTTTGTTTTATCTTTGCCGTTGCAAGATTTTCACCGCATCGGTATTCGGGTACGGCGATACGAAACAGGCCGGTATTGCGGCAGAATTTGAAATTTATAAACACAAACAAACAGGGAGAATCTCCCTAATAAAAAAACAAATAACGATTATGAATCTGGATTTAAAAGGTAAAGTTGCTGTTGTGACCGGCGGAACAGGAGTTCTTGGAGGTAGCATCTCCAAAAGTTTAGTAGAAAACGGAGTAAAAGTTGTCCTACTCGATATTGCGGACGAAGCTATCGGGAAGAAAGTGAAGGAACTGGGAGAGCTTGGTGATGTGATGGGATTAAACTGCAATGTATTGGATAAGGACAGCTTGGAAAATGCAAAAGAACAGATCCTCGCCCGGTGGGGAAGTATTGATATCCTGATCAATGTGGCCGGCGGAAACCTTCCGGGCGCTACCCTGGCGGAAGACCAGACGGTCTTCGATATGAAGATAGAAGACTTCGGACGCGTAACAGACCTGAATCTGAACGGTACGGTCTACCCCTGCCTCATTTTCGGGAAGGCTATGGCCGAAAAAGGAGAAGGCAGCATCATCAACATTGCCTCTATGGCTATCTATTCGGCTATTACCAGAGTACCCGGCTATTCGGTTGCAAAAAGCGGAGTCGGTATTTTTACCAAATGGCTCGCTATGGAAATGTCGCTGAAGTTCAGCGAGAAAATCCGGGTAAATGCTTTAGCCCCCGGTTTCTTTATCGGAAACCAGAATCGTGCGGTTCTGATCAACCCCGACGGAACTTATACGGAAAGAAGTAAAAAAGTATTAGCCCGTACTCCTATGAAACGTTTTGGCGATATCACCGAACTGAACGGAATCATTCATTTCCTTTGTTCGGAACATGCAAGTTTCATTACCGGAACAATAATCCCGGTAGACGGAGGCTTCAGTTCGTTCAGCGGAGTATAAAGTCCCGGTATCAATTATTAATCGTTTTATTATGGCACTGGAAAAAACATGGCGATGGTTCGGAGAACAGGACTCCGTACCGTTAATATACATCCGGCAAATGGGAGTCGAGGGTATTGTTACGGCCCTGCATCATATCAATCCCGGCGAAATATGGCCTGTGGAAGAAATTATGGCCGCCAAAACCAAAATCGAAAAAAACGGAATGAGATGGAGTGTAGTAGAAAGTTTGCCCGTTTCCGAAGGGATTAAAATCCATTCCGCCGATTATGACCGGCTGATAGAGAACTACAGGCAGTCGCTCAAAAACCTGGGCAAATGCGGCATTGATACGGTTTGTTATAACTTTATGCCGGTGTTGGACTGGGCGCGTACGGATCTCCATTTCATGAATCGGAACGGCGGTGAATCCATGCTTTTTGACTATCCGACATTTGCCGCATTTGATATACATATCCTGAAGCGAAAAGATGCATCCAATGACTACGACGATCCTACGCTGCGAAAAGCCGAAGAGATTATTGCCGTCATGACGGACGGACAAAAAGAAGAATTGGCGCACAATATCATCATCGTCACCCAGGCATTCATCAACGGCGCCGTCGATCAAAACGCTACGGACTACAAGCAACAATTCCTCAGCTATCTGGAAACATACAAAGACGTCGGTAAAGACGAACTACGGAAAAATTTATCGGCTTTTCTACAGGATGTCGTTCCCGTAGCCGAAGAAGCGGGTATAAACCTGTGTATCCATGCCGACGATCCTCCTTTTCCACTATTGGGGCTACCCCGCATTGCCTGTACCTTGGATGATTTCCGGTGGATCATCAACCGGCACGATTCCATCTCGAACGGCCTGACATTTTGTACCGGTTCTCTTTCCTGCCGCGACGACAACGATCTTGTAAAAATGGCGGAAACATTTGCATCCCGAATTCATTTTGTACATTTAAGAAACACCACATCCCTGCCGAACCGCAGCTTTTACGAATCCGATCACCTCCATGGAAGTGTAGACATGTATTCCGTCATAAAGATTTTACTGGAAGAACAAGCCTGCCGGATCAAAAAAGGACGAAAAGACATCCGTATGCCGTTCCGTCCCGATCATGGCCTACGCATCCTGGACGATTACAACCGTACGGCAAATCCGGGCTACCCTCTGTACGGACGGCTAAAAGGCCTGGCCGAAATAGACGGCATGCAACAAGCCATCGAACGTATAATAGACAAAGGATCATAAAAGCCGAAACCTGAAACCGGATACCATAAAACACAAAAGGTTGTTCGAAATTTCTTCGGACAACCTTTCTTCTTGTTGCGGAGGCAAGACTCGAACTTACGACCTTTGGGTTATGAGCCCAACGAGCTACCACTGCTCCACTCCGCGATCTATTTTCGTATTGGGCTGCAAAGATAAGCACTTTTTTCGGAAAAACAAAATTTTCCAAAACTTTTTTCATTATAGTTGTAGCATAGTGTTTTTTTAAGTACTTTTGCGCACAAATTTCAAGTAAATGTGCATTGTTTATGTCGGAAACAACATCTAAAACGCGCGAGTTACTGATTGATGCGGCAAGGCGGGTTTTTGCACGCAAGGGTATTGAACGCACAACAATGAACGATATTGCAATAGCTTCGCGCAAAGGCAGGCGTACTTTATATATGTACTTCAAAAATAAGGAAGACATATTTTCCATCGTTATAAAAAACGAAATGGAACGCTTGTATGAAATGCTTGAAGAGGTGGACAGTAAGAACCTTCCGGCCGACGAGAAACTTATAACGTTTATTTATATGCGGTTAGACGCGTTCAAAGCAACTGTAACCCGAAACGGTTCACTGCGGGCAAACTTTTTTCACGACAGTTGGAATGTGGCTAAAGTGCGTAAAAATTACAACTTGCAGGAAATCGCTTTAATAAAAAAAATTTTGAACAATGGGATAAAAGAAGGTATTTTCAATATACCTGACGTCGATACGACAGCGCTCATCCTCCATTATTCATTAAAAGGAATAGAGGTGCCCTACATACGTGGATTATTAGGGGACTCTACCGACAGGATCATACAGCAAAAAGACAGTGTTATGAATTTAATTTTCAACGGAATAAAAACAAGAAAATAATGTATATCAATGCAACAGGATTTTACATCCCGGAAGAAAGAGTCCCGAATGAATATTTCACCAAAATAACGGGAATGACGGATGAATGGATTTTTCAACGTACAGGGATAAAAACACGTTCCCGCGCAAGGGAAGACGAAAATATGAATACGATGAGTGTAGAGGCCGTCAAAAACGCGCTCCCTTCGCTTCCGTATGATATCAAAGAGGTTGATTTGATCATCTCATCGACCTACTCGCCGTTTGATACGGTAGGGACAGCGGCTCATGTCGTTCAATACGAGTTCGGTATTGAAGACGCCAAAGCCTTTACCATGTCATCCGCATGCTCCTCTTTTATTAATGCGATGGAAATCGTTGAAGGATATTTTGCCACCGGAAAATCAGGCAAGGCGTTAATAATCGGAGGAGATAAAAACTCAGCCTACAGTAATGAGGACGATCCCAAATCCGGACACCTCTGGGGTGATGCCGCTGTTGCATTTTTCATTTCCAAAGAACGTGTGACGGACAACGACTATGAAGTGTTTGACATATATACGAGAGCATTGGGATGCCTCGGAAAAGGGCCGGAAGGCATACAACTGCGTCCCCGCAACGGCGGCATACGGATGCCGGAGGGAAAAGACGTCTTCGTACAGGCTTGTACGTATATGCCTAAAAATGCGCTCTATCTTTTAGAAAAAAACGGATACACGTTCAACGATCTGTCTTATTTCATCGGACATCAGGCGAACATGCGCATACTCAAAAACATTGCAAATAACATAAACTTCCCCGAAGAAAACGTATTAAGCAACATAGAAGAATTAGGTAACACCGGATCGGCGAGTTGCGCACTGGTATTTGCACAAAACGAGGATAAGTTCAAAAAGGGCGACCTGGTTTGCATCAGCGTATTTGGGGGCGGGTACTCCGCCGGCGCATGCTTGATCCGTATTTGACGCAGGTTGGCACTCCTGCCGGGTATTACACACACAAAGACATTTGTATTTAACTAAATAATTATCATATGAAACTATTAGAAGGAAAGACAGCTCTCATCACAGGCGCAGCGCGGGGTATAGGAAAAGCCATCGCCCTGAAATTTGCTTCCGAAGGTGCAAATATTGCATTTACGGATTTAGCCATCGACGAAAAGGGGAAAGCTACCGAAAAAGAAATTGAAACATTCGGCGTAAAGGTAAAAGGTTATGCCTCCAACGCAGCGGATTTTGAAGAAGCGCATCAGACGGTGAAAGAAATCCTGAACGATTTCGGCAGGATCGATATCTTAGTAAATAACGCCGGTATCACACGCGACGGATTTATGTTAAGAATGAGCGAACAGCAATGGGACTTAGTGATAAACGTAAACCTGAAATCCGCGTTCAATTTCATACATGCCGTTACGCCGGTTATGGCGAAACAAAAACAGGGCAGTATCATCAATATGTCGTCTGTCGTAGGGATATCGGGCAACGCATGCCAGGCCAACTACTCCGCCTCGAAAGCCGGAATGATCGGCTTAGCCAAATCCGTCGCCAAAGAATTAGGTTCACGCGGAATACGCGCCAATGCGATCGCTCCGGGATTTATCATCACAGATATGACGGACGCGCTTTCCGACAAAGTACGCGAAGAATGGGAAAAGCAAATCCCGCTACGCCGGGGAGGTACACCCGAAGATGTAGCAAACGTAGCCCTGTTCCTTGCATCAGACCTCTCCTCATACGTATCCGGCCAGGTCGTTCCCGTATGTGGCGGAATGAACATGTAAAAAGAAAGGAGCGCTTAACAAAAAACGGAAGTCCGGCCAACAACTCATGCGCCCGGACTTCTTTATTTCATACTCACAACCATGTAAGGCTTTTTGCCCTTATGAAATCGACACACTATTTATCCGGCATATAAAATGGAAATCATCTACGAAGATAATCATCTGATTGCAGTCAATAAAAACTGCCGCGAAATCGTACAGGGAGATAAAACGGGAGATACCCCGCTATCGGAACTGCTCCGGTTATACCTCAAAGAAAAATATGCAAAGCCGGGGAACGTCTTTACCGGGGTGATTCACCGCCTCGACAGGCCTGTCACAGGCGTCGTCATCTTTGCAAAAACAAGCAAAGCATTAAGGCGAATGAATGAAATGTTTCGCAACGGGGAAGTAAAAAAAACTTATTGGGCGATTGTAAAAAACCGTCCGGCAAAAGAGGAGGGCGAACTCATCCACTGGCTGGTTCGCAACGAGAAACAGAATAAAAGTTATGCATACGACCGGGAAAAAACAAATTCGAAAAAAGCGATATTGCATTATCGCCTCATCGCACATTCCGAAAATTATAACCTGCTGGAAATAGGGCTTGAAACCGGACGCCATCACCAGATCCGCAGTCAACTCGCCCAAATAGGTTGTCCGATAAAAGGCGATCTGAAATACGGCGCCGAACGCTCCAACCCGGACGGCGGCATCAGCCTCCACGCCTACAGCGCAACATTTATTCACCCGGTTTCAAAAGAGATGATCGAGATCACAGCGCAAACTCCGGACGATAATCTGTGGAAAGCCTTAACGGCAAACATTCCCGTATCATTATAAAGACGCATATTTTTGAAGAAACATGCCTAAATCATCATCATTACCCAAACCGAACTTTTTCTTTAGCCGGTAACGAATCATATGTACGGAAGATTGCTCGATGGAAAAACATTCCGCTACATCACTTATTCCCATTCCGATAGCGAAACAGATACAATACTTCAGATATGACGTCGAAAGATTCTCTTCACTTTTTTTACGAAGAATCTCAATATACGACTTGTTCAGGCGCTCAAGATTATGAAAACACATCTCTCTGTCCGGTAGCTCCGGGTGTTTATTTATAAGGCGCTTTAAATCTTCCGCAACTACATTTTGCGTATCATAATCCGATTCTTTATCCTTATCCGCTACAACCTCATAAGCTTTCACTTTCTGGCGGTATAACTCCACCTGCCGGTCTAATGCCTCTTTGTCCCGACGCAGTTGATCGAGATCTTTCGACATCCCCATAAGTTCCATTTCTTTCAAATGAAAATCAGACAGCACATCATACCTTTCCAGCTCCATTTTCACCGTTTGCTCTTCCGTCAATTTCAATTTCAGCTTGGCCTCCTCCCTTTCCGCATCAATAAGGGCGATCTGATTATTAAGATCACGTTTTTTCAATCGTATAAGAAGCAGTATGAATAAAATAGTCATAGCCAGAAGAAAACAAAACAAGGCAAACATCCGGTAAAGATTTTCCTGATAAGAACGGTTCGATTTAAGCCGCTCTACTTCCGATTCTTTTGATTCGAACTCATATTGCAACTCCAACTCTTTCACTTCATTTGCCCGGATCTCATTGTCTTTCTTCATCCACAAATCATTGTATTCAATCACTTTTTGATAATTACCCTTATCTTCATACAGATCGCGGAGAAGCTCTATATTATTTTTCAGCCGCAAATAATAATTACTTTTATAACCGTTATTCAGGTATTGTTGTGCTTTTAATGCAAACACTTCTGCAGAATCAATCCTGTTCGCGTCAAAAAACATCCGGGCTTTCATGTGATAGATACGAGCCAGACCAATGGAATCCAATGCATTATATTCCATCATCGCAATAGATAAAAGACTGTCTATCCTCTCTACATCCGAATCCGCTTTCTTATTCATCAGCTCTGCAATGGTAACATACAAGTCGACGGCGATATAATTATAATAACCCGGCAACAATCCTTTTTCATAAAGTTCCAGACATTCTTTTGCATAATAAATGGCGCTATCCAAATATTCCTTCTTAGAAAAATTATGATAATAAGACGAATACCGGTTCACCTGTATGTCGTTCAATGCAAAATCAAGCACAGGAGAATCATATTGCTTTTTCAACTCCTTCATCCGAAAAATGTTTTTGTCTACGTATGCGGAATCATCTCTCTGAAAAGCGTCAATCGTCAGATTATACAAAATAATAACCATATCCGTTTCTTTCTTTCTCATACCCGACTTTTCATAGTAAGATAACGACTTCTGATAATAACTTACAGCCTCAGGGATACGATCCGGAAAATACCGCTGCATATATTGAGCTTTTATCCTGTAATACGGAGCCAGATATCGTATACTACTCGACTTATCTATACACATAGCCGCCGAATCCAGATAAATTTCAGCATGCTCTTTGTCCCACGAGCCATAATACAAATCGGCAATCGAACTATAACAAAATAGCATTGCATTTTTATAGTTTTCTTTTCTTTTCTGCCCCAAAAGGGTAATTGATTTAGAATGATTACGATCCAATTCCTTTCCCTGTATCAAAAGATTATTGAATAGCGTAAATAATTCATGAAAATGATTGGAATACAACGATAAACAACCAAGGTCATCTATCATCTTCAACTTATGTGAAAACTCAACATCCGAATCACATACTATATTATATAACGAATCTATTTTTGAATCATTATAAGATGCGACCGAATGTGATTGATTCACAAAGACAAAGGTTGCCATAAAAAAAAAGAGAACCAATATATATGGCTTCATTTCCATTAATACACTTTTATAATTAACGACAAAGATACAAAAAATCACATAAAAAATAGCGTATTAACATGAATTAACAATTATTTGCCGTCTTCTATTCCATGTTTACTTTCCCTGCGATTGGCCTGAAATTCAATCGGAAGGCGCCTTAAAAGTTTCTATTATCACAGATTTTCATGTAAATTAAACACCCTAAATCGGGGAACCTCATTATATTCTTAATTTGATGATATTCAGCTAAATAAATCAATTTTCGCAAATCTAACTCCCATTAATTAGGGTTTTATATGTGAATTTCGGTTATTTTTCACTTTGTCTAAATTATTTTTATCGGGCAACATATCATCCAGAAACATTATTTTGTAATGTTTTATGGATTTATTTTGGTTTTGACGAAATATTTTATATCTTTGCGAAA
>JAIRSF010000190.1 GCA_031255595.1 Tannerella sp. | reverse complement strand
GCACGCGCTTGGAAAACAGAGGTTTTTCCTCTAATTTTGTCCGTCAGGGGATTCTATTTAAAATATTATACATAATTGCCATGAAAAAAATCAAATTACTGCCTTTTTTATTGATGTTGCTGCCGGGACAATGGACGGCAGCCCAGCAGGTGACGGTGGAACAAAAGACGTTGACGCTCCCTACGTATGAGATCGGGAAGCCCGACGCCAATGCGATCTTTTTTACCGGACGCGTTTATCAGGGGGCGCAGGGACATATTTATCCTTACCCTTTGTACGATATTCTTACGGATGAAAAAATACCCAAGGATTATAAGGCTTTGTATCTCGATAACGAATATGTGAATGTATGTATTCTGCCCGAGATGGGCGGACGTATCTTGTCGGCTACCGACAAAACGAACGATTATGAGATTTTTTACAGGCAGACGGGGATAAAACCGGCGCTGATCGGAATGCTGGGGGCGTGGTTGTCGGGCGGTGTGGAGTGGAATTTTCCGCATCACCACCGGCCGTCCAGCTATATGAGTATCGACTGGACGACGGAAGAGAATCCCGACGGCAGTAAAACCGTCTGGGTGGGCGAAACCGAATTGCGGCATCGCTTCAAATGGTCGATCGGCATAACGGTTTATCCGGGACGCTCGTGGATAGAGGCGAAAGTGCGGATCATGAACCGGACGCCGTTCATCCAATCCATGTTATATTGGGCGAATGTATCGGTGCATTGCCACGAAGATTATGAGGTGATTTTTCCGCCGTCGACACAGTTCGGAACAGACCATTCCAAAGTTTATTTCACGCGCTGGCCTTATGGAGAAGCCGCTCTCCGCAGCGGGGAGGAGGTAGACCTGTCGCGCTGGAAAAATTATACCGGAAGCTCCCGCTCTATCTTTGCATGGAATTTTGAAGATGATTTTCTGGCGGGATACGACCACAGGAAACAGGCGGGAACGGTGCATGTCGCCAATCATCACATCGTTAACGGGAAGAAGTTTTTCCTTTGGGGGAATAATCCCGGCGCATATATGTGGGATAAAATGCTGTCGGACGACGATGGGCCTTATCTTGAACTGATGGTAGGGGCTTACTCCGATAACCAGCCGGATTATAGTTGGATCGGGCCGGGCGAAACGCGCGAATTTTCGCAGAAATGGTATGGTTTACGCGATATTCGTTCGGTGAAAAATGCAACCGAAGACGGCGCGGTAAATCTCGAACGCCTGGCTCCCGACAAAGTGTTTCTCGGTTTTAATGTTACGGCGAAGTTCCCGGACGCCCATGTGTTGCTCCAACACGCTAACGAGGTTCTTTTTGAACAAACCGTTCAAATCGATCCGGGCGCTCCTTTTGTAAAGGAAATCACGATTCGCCCCGACATAAAAGATTCGGATATCCGGGCGGTATTAACGGATGCTTCGGGGAAAGAACTCGTTTCTTATCAGCCGGTTGTACTGGAAGAAAAACCGCTTCCCGATGTGGTGGAAGGAACAAAGCCGGTCGATGAATACGAAACGGTCGAAGAATTGTATCTGGCGGGATTACGGATCGAACAGTTTCATAACGCCCGCCTCGACCCGATGGTTTTTTACAACGAAGCGTTGCGCCGCGATCCGATGGATGCCCGCGTAAATACGGTTGCAGGTATCCGGTATGCCCGCGGCGGCGAATGGGAGAAGGCGGAAAAACACCTGAAAACGGCGCTCGAACGCTTGTCAAAGGATTATACCATCGTGAAAGACCCGGAACCTCATTATTATCTCGGCGTCATTTACCAATCACAGGGCCGCCACAAAGAAGCGGCAGATCATTTCTGGAAAGCCACCTGGTACCCGACGTTCCAACACGCCTCTTTCTTCGCCCTGGCGCAGATGGCCGCGGTAGCAGGAGAATACGGAAAGGCGCTCGACTATGTAAACCGATCACTTAACGTGGGAGGGAACGACACGAAAGCGCTGATTTTAAAGGGGTATTTGCTCCGGAAAACAGGTAAGGCACAGGAGGCGGACGAACTTTTACAAAAAGCGCAGGTTATTGACCCGTTGGATTTCTGGTCGCTCTCCGAACAAAGCATATTGAAAGGTACGGGCGCCCGTTTTCTGAAAGATGCCGACGATTCGCGCGGCAACGGTCTTGTACGCCTGCAGGAACTGCTTGAAATGGTGACGGACTACGGTCATATCGGCGCTTATGAGGAGGCGACCGGTTTATTGGACGAAGCGACCGGTTTGGGCGATCCTTACGTAACATCTCCGCTAATTTATTATTACAACGGATATTACAATCTGAAGTCGGGTAATAAAGAGCGGGCTGCCGAATTATTCGGCCGGGCGGCAGAACAGCCTGCGGCATACTGCTTTCCGTTCCGCCCGGAGGAAATAGGTATTCTCCAAACGGCGCTCGACAATAATCCGGCGGATAGCTATGGAGCTTATTACCTCGGTAACCTGTTGTATTATCTCGGACAAAAGGAAAAAGGCGTCGCTTCGTGGGAAACGGCTGTGAAGCATACACAGGAGTTTGCACAGGCATGGCGAAATCTGGGATTCGGGTATAACCGGGCGGGAGAACAGCGTCAGGCGATAACAGCTTATGAGAATGCGATCGCAGCCGACAAAACCGATCCCCGCTATTTTCTCGAACTTGACCAACTTTACGAACAGACCGGAAAAGCCGTCAACGAACGGCTTGCACTTATGGAAAAAAATAAGAAGACGATCCTGAAACATGACGATGCCGTAATCCGTTTGCTGACTTTATACAACGAAACCGGAGCCTACGACAAAGCGATCCGGATTCTTGACGAGCGTCATTTCCATGTATGGGAAGGAGGCGGACAGGTGCATGGAGTTTATGTAGACGCCCATCTGTTGAAGGGGATGAAGTTGCTAAACGGCAAAAAGTATGCAGCCGCAATCAAAGAGTTCGAACAGGCGGATCTTTATCCCGAAAATCTCGAAGTAGGCCGTCCGGTAGACGGTGGGCACAGTCCTAAAGGGTTCTATTATATGGGAGAAGCTTATCGAAAAACAGGCGACATCGCCAAGGCAAACGAATGTTTCGAGACAGGGGCCAAAGCGCCGGCCGGACGCCGGAGAGCCGACGTTTCCGAGAATATCTTCTTCCGCGCACTGGCGATGCGCGAACTGAACCGGGGCAACGAAGCCGATGCACTGATGAAGACCATGAAAGATGAGGTGGAAAAGCTACTGAACAGCCCTGCCGTAGTCGACGAATATTCCAAATTCGGAGAAGACGGCTCACGCGCCGAACGGCTTGCCAATCTCCATTACCTCAACGGGCTTGTCTGCCGGTACGAAAAGAATTTCAGTAAGGCTAAAGAAGAATTTCAACAGGCGATCCGGATGAATCAAAACCTGATATGGCCGAAGCAATTCCTGAATAATAAACAAAACGATTTTTAAATAAAACCCTATCATTCATTTAATATTCACGAAAACATTGCCAAAAACATGAGAACGTCATTATTTACCATTATCGGAGCGGTATTTTTGCTTCTTGCCTGCGAAAAAGCGCCCGAAACGATTGCTATGCAGTTTGATTCATCAAAACAGACGTCCGTCTTCACATGGGCGTTGAAAGATGTAGCCCCGGATCTGCCGTCCGACTGGTCGGCTTTCAACTATCTCGTCTTAGAAATGAAGGCATCGTCGCCTCAGCGGTTTTCCATAGGGCCTGTTGCCGAAGGAGGTTTTTATTCTAAAAATATCCAGCCGTTTATGGGCGCCTGGCTCCGGTTCACGATTCCGTTGGAGTATTTCAGCGAACCGCCTAAATCGGCTGTTGATATGGCGGCCACCTACAACAAAGCGCGTAAGCTGGGTATGGTGAATATCGGAGGTCGTGTCGGAGCGTTGACCGGTATTGACAGCATACGTTTCCTGATGCGTACCCCGATGAATAACCCGACCCTCGAAGTGCGTTCGATCACCTTGTCTGTCGACGATCCGGGAGAGGCTCTTTTGGGAAACGCCTTCCTCGTTGACCGTTTCGGCCAATGGGCGACCAAAGACTGGGAGGATAAAATAAAAAATATCGAGGAGCTAAAAAGCGCCTGGGAGGAAGAAAACAGGCTGATACAAACGCCCCTGTTCTCCGACGCGGAAGTGTCCGAATACGGAGGATATAAGGTGAAACGGGTAAAGGCTACCGGCTTTTTCCGCGCCGAGAAAATTGACGGGAAATGGTGGTTTGTTGATCCGGACGGTTATTTATTCTTATCCGCCGGCTCGGATTGCATCAATTCGTCCGTCCGGACAACGACCAAAGAGCGGGAGTTTGTCTTCGAGCATCTGGAAGGATCGGACGATTTTGCCGATTTTTACCGTTGGAACCTGATCAAACGCTACGGCAGCGAAGCGAATGTACCGGAATGGGTCGGGACTAACGTAAAACGAATGAAAGCCTGGGGATTGAATACGATCGCCAACTGGTCGTCGCCCGAAATGTACAACTCAAACAAAATCCCGTTCGTCCTTACATTACCCGGCCTGCAGCTTAACAGAGGCGTCATGGGATTGCCGGATATCTACAATCCGCAATATGCCTCCGATATCGATACGGCCATCGGCAAAATGGCGCAAAGCTACAAAGATAACCCTTGGCTGCTCGGCTATTTCGTCGGCAACGAACAACCATGGCCCGGACAGGAAACGCTCCTTTGCGACCGTATTTTAAGCGGCAGTGACACGCCTATGAAAAAGGAATTATCGGCATGGCTTAAGAAAAACGGCGATACCCCCGAAGCAAAACGTGATTTCATACACGATACATTCAAAAAATTCCTCGGACTGGTAAATGCTACCCTGAAAAAACACGATCCGAACCATTTGAATTTAGGCATGCGCTTCGGAGGGCATACATCTAAAGAAATACTGGCGATTACGGCCAAACATTTTGATGTGTTCAGTTTCAACTGCTACGAGATGCAGCCTTCCGTTCGCCATATAGAGCAGATCGCCGAAATGACGGGATTGCCGATTATCATCGGGGAATACCATTTCGGTGTGCCCGATCGCGGCATGTCGGCCGGACTTGTACAAGTGAAAGATTACAACGAACGCGGCAACGCCTACCGTTTTTATAACGAACAGGGTTACAGCCATCCCTCGGTCATCGGCGCACATTGGTTCCAATGGATCGACCAGGCGAATACAGGCCGCATGGACGGAGAAAACTATAATATCGGAATATTGGACATTACAGACCGTCCTTACACCGGCATGGTCAATGCAATGAAAATCACCCACAAACGCCTTTACCGGGTACATAGCGGCGAACTCGCTCCCTACGACACCCAACCGATAACCAACGAAAATTCAATAACGAACAACTAACAACGTTCATGCAACGCAACATACGGTCAAGTACCTGACGGTTTAATAAAGAGGATGTGCCGGTCACTTTCGGCACATCCTTTCTTTATACAAGTTAACCCGGCAGGCGACTCATCCGGCGGTTATTCGCGTTTCAATATACTCCTCACAACGCCTTCGGTGGGAGCAGAATGATCGAAACAGATTCCTTTAATCGTGATACCGATGGTGTTGCTGTCGATGAACTCAATCAGATAATTCATCGTAGGAGCGTTATATATCATGCCTTCCGCCGGCATTTTTTCTCCGATCCTATCACTATCTCCAAAGACGATCAAAACCGGCTCGCCAAATGAAGAAGGTCGTGCGAAAGGTACGTGATAACTGCCAAAATACGTTTCGACCAGACAGGATAACGCGACAAAATTTTCATCATAAAACATGATCTTCTTTATAATCTGCGGATAGCAGGGAATCAGAAGTTCAAGGTTCTGCTCCTCCTCTATCGTATATTTCACCTGATAGTCCTGATCCGGATGAACTCGTTCTATATATTCCACTCTCTCAAAAACCCATCTCCCCTCCAAATTGCCAACCGGACTTTTCGGCAGGCCTTTCCGGGCAAACGTGCCGACACTCCATAATAAGAAAAAAACCAATAACACACCCAATAACCAGAATACCCTAAACGCTCGTATCATAACATGCTGTAATTAAAAAATAACCAAACCCAAACATCATATACACAAAACTTAACACCCGTAATAAAACCTTACCTGTAATAAAAATTCACTCGTAATAAAACTAATCTATAACAAAACCTCATTTATAATTAAACTTCACCCTTCATAAAAAACCAACCTGAACAAAACCTCACTCGTAATAAAAACCCACCTGTATAAAACTCCTTCACAAGCGAAATGTACTCAATATATAACCCAAAAATAAACCGTATAAAAGCGCTTAACAAGCAACCGGATGTTTTTATCGGCAGATTTAGTTTTAAAATCGGGGCAAATATACTGACACTTTTTATCAAAAATATCACATGCATCGAAAAAAATAGTAATATTTAACTTAAATCGAATTCAGGCGATAAAATAAAAGATAAATATCTTCGTAATATTCCGCATCTTACGAAGATCATCCGGCGCTTATTGATTTGCATAGGCCAACCGATTATTTTTAACACAATCCTTTGGAAAAAGGGAAACCACCGGACAAAAACAGGCAAAAAAATTTTGCGCAAACGGTAGAATCTTAACAGATTCATTTCCATTTGCGCAAAATCACATCTTTTCCCGGGCAACTAAATCAGAAAGTTTCTATTTTAAGTTCTTCTGCCAGTATATCTGAGATCGCTCCGGCAAAAACCTTAAAATGATCCGAGCTTGCATGAGCGTTTAACGCCGCTTCATCCTTATACTCTTCATAAAAAATGAAAGATCCGGGATCCAGCGGAGATTGATAAAAAGAATAAAAGAGGCACCCCGGCTCCCGGCGCGTCGCTTCCACAACCGCTTTTGCCGCATCAATAAAAACAGCTTCCTGCCCTTCCTTTACGAAGGCCTGGGCGACCACCACTGTTTTCCGTTTTTCGGATGCGACTTCCTGAACATTGGCTTTTTCCGCCACAGCAGATTCGCTTTTCTTTGAATTTTCACTACAAGATGTCATTGCCATAATCATTAAAATAACCGTAATTTTTTTCATACTATCATTTATATTAAATTTATCGTTACAAAATTAGTCAATTACCCGACATATGATAACAAAAACAACAAATAAATAACAGTACCGGAAAAAACAGGCCGCCTGTGATGAGTCACATATACTTGCGGACTTACTCCAAAAAGAAAAAGCTACCTCCGAATTTGAGATAGCTTCTTCCAACTTAACTACTTAATTACTAACTAACACCTATTATGACCTGAAAAAAAATTTTAACTGATTTCTATCGACCGTTGCTTTTTCTGAATTTCATTTTCGGTAAGCTTCGGCAGATTGATATGCAACACACCATGTTCAACTTTTGCTTCAATCTTGTCTTTGTTTACATTTTCCGGCAGAAGCATGGTTTGCCTGAATTTTGAATAAGAAAATTCGCGACGCAGATAACGCATTTCCCGATCTTCTTCTTTGACCTCATTTTTCTTTTCAACCGTAACTACCAAATCATTGTCTTCATCAATACTTAGATTGAAATCATCCTTCGTCATTCCTGCAGCAGCTATTTCCACACAAAACGCTTTATCCGTTTCTTTCACATTGATAGCAGGCGCTGTTGTATTGTTAGCGTTTACTCCCACTCTCCATTCGTCTTTGAAAAAGTCGTTAAAAAACAACGGTAACCATCCTTGATTCTGATTTCTTCTTACTAATGCCGTCATGATTAAATCCTCCTATTTATTAAGTTTATAAATTCTGTTTGTCCGGCCTTTTTTAAAAGCCCTTGCACCCTATCTATTTCAAACTCCATGCCAACGCGCACAAAAGACATTTTGTCATCAAACTTAAACAAAACGGGCATAAAAGCGTCAGATCAAATGCCAAAATGGCACAAAGAGGCATCACATTCATATCTTCTCTCAAACATATAACCGGATTTTTACGTCCGGATGCAGGTTATTCAAAGTAAATGATGCATATTTGCACTATTATTCAAAGAAACGCGACGCATGCAGGAAAAAAAAGACAGCGCACAACGTTCGGTACTGCTAATCTACACAGGCGGAACGATCGGTATGATAGAGAACCCGGAAACAGGAGCTTTGGAAAGTTTTAAGTTTGACCATCTCCTCAAACATGTACCCGAACTTAAACGCTTTAACTATAATATTGCCGCCTACCAGTTCACGCCCCCCATAGACTCTTCGGACATGGGGCCTTCGGATTGGGCGAAGCTGGTCAAGATAATCAGCGACAATTATGAGCATTTTGAAGGATTCGTCATCCTTCATGGCACAGATACCATGTCGTATACGGCTTCCGCGTTGAGTTTCATGCTGGAAAACCTAAGCAAACCCGTTATATTGACGGGATCACAGCTACCGATCGGCATGTTACGCACAGACGGAAAGGAGAATCTCATAACGGCCATCGAAATAGCGGCCGCAGCCAACCCGGACGGCACACCCATCGTTTCCGAAGTATGTATACTCTTTGAAAACGAACTGATGAGAGGAAACCGTACCACCAAAATCAATGCGGAAAACTTCAATGCGTTTCGTTCATATAACTTCCCCCTGTTGGCTCATGCAGGTATACACATAAAATATGAAACACACCTGCTACGAAAACCGGATACGGCACGCCCGATGATACCGCATTACCTCCTCGACGCGAATGTTTTGATATTCACACTTTTCCCGGGAATACGCCCGGAAACCGTATCGGCGATATTCAATGCACCCGGCCTGCGTGCGGTTGTAATGAAAACATTCGGCTCAGGCAATGCACCGCAAAAAGAGTGGCTGATTCGCCTGATAACGGAAGCGACCCGAAAAGGTATCATCGTAGTAAACATCACACAATGCCTCGCAGGAGCCGTCGAAATGGAGCGGTATAAAACCGGACAACAGTTACTGTCGGCCGGGGTAATAGGCGGTTATGACAGTACACCCGAATCGGCCATCACCAAACTGATGTTTCTGCTGGCGCACGACCTGCCGGTCGACGAAATACGAAAACGCATGAATTCCAATATTGCAGGCGAGATCACGAAAAACTCATAAATTCGCATAAACACAAATGCCGGATCACCTCCTCCACGACAAGATGAAATCCGCGTCTGCGCCCGGACATCCGAAACTCTTTCCGAATCATCATATCGACTAAAATTTTACAAACATACCCGCATTGACAAGCCCTCTGTAACCAAATCCGAATTCCAGAAAACCGCCGATATTTTTACCGAATCTCAGACCGATAGGGGTCACCTGAAATGTTACGTAAGGATTGCTGTTCGAATCATTTATGACATTATCATAATCCTTATAACCAAGCGTATACAACGTACCGCCTATGCCGGCCAGCCCATACATCGTGAATTTTCCGGAACGGATATAATCATACTCCGCCTCGAGAGCCAATGTATAATGCTTTTTATGAAATATACCCACTTCATTTCCTGCAAAAAGACCTTTTGACTTTGCATAATCGAATGCCGCAAGTCCTCCCAACGCAAACCGGTCGGTAAGATTGTACTTATATCCGAGATGGATCGAACCGTACGAATTACCGTCTTCCATTTTTATGTTATCCGGTAGAGATGAAACAATCATATCGGAAAAGGTATTAATGATCTCATTCGTATTCCATAAACCCATACCGACCTCAAGGGTGTGTTTTCTTTCCTGACTAAAAACGTTTGCACTTACAAATAACAAACACAAAACCGTCCATAAACCAATTTTTCTTTTCATAATCTTTATTTTTTTATTAATACATGAATATTATCCGATTTTTTCATCCCAACCAAAATCAACGTTCTCTCACTGCCAAAGCAGTTTATCAGATAAACTTCTTAAATTTTTCGGCGCAAAATTAACAAAAAAATAACAGTGGTTCTTAAAATATGTCATTGATTTTTTCAAAGCGCCTATTGTTATTTTCTATCCATCCCATCGTTGCAAAACAGTCATTCCGGATTTGGAAGGTTCATAAGTGACACATCAGGCCCATTCGCCACAATCGCAACATATTGGTGTTTTAATGGTGGCGTTAGCTATTAATGGGGATTTAGGAAACATGATTTAATTTGTGTTTTTTATGAAAAAACCGCTTAAAGTTGGTATAAGGTCGTAAAAAATAGTTATTATACGGTATTTCACGAAGTATTTTCCGGAAGTAACTTTGCAGCATGAAATTTAGATAATATGTATGAGTTCTGAAAAATGAGCAATACCGCTCTTATTTTATGACTACATAGTTATTGTTGTATGTTTAACTAATAATATTAAAAATTTATGAAAGCAAAATTGTTTGTAACATTATTATTTGCCATGTTTATCGGCATTGTGAGTGCGCAGAATAACCTGCAGGTATTAGTAGAAGGTATGCACTGCGGCGGTTGCGCCGGAAGAGTGAAGACCGCTGTGACAGCGGTTGACGGGGTTTCGGATGTTTCTGTAGATCTTGAAAAGAAGGTTGTTTCCATTAGCTACAATTCATCAAAAGTTTCAGAGAATGATATTAAAACAGCGATCGGTAATATCGCAGAGAAATTCAAACCGGCTGATTACGACCCAAACCAGGTGCTTGAGAGAACGGTTGCTTTCCGCGCAGGACAGATGCATTGCGGCGGTTGCGCCGGAAAAGTTAATAAAAACATTGGCGAGGAAGCAGGCGTTATATCGGTAGATGCTGATCCAACGACGAAACGTGTGTTGATCAAATATGATGCTAACAAAGTTACCTCTGACGAACTGAAAGCCGATTTTAAAAAATTCGGTTATACCGTATCAAACTATTGGGCGAATGAAATAGTGAAGTATGCTACATTTAAAACAAAAAATATCGCTAATGTAGACGAGCTGACTGCTAATCTGGAAAAACAGGATGGCATACTGGATGTTAATGTAAACGCGGAAGCTAAGGTGGTAGAGATCGCTTACCATTCCGGAAAAGTGACAGCTGAAGCCTTGTCGGAAAACTTTAAACCTTTTTCATTGACCCTTGCCGCTAATTGATATTTTTTCAACCATTTAAACATTATAATTATGAAACGTATATATTTCACTTTAAGCCTCTTACTGTTATTTGGAGGTGTGATGACAGCCCAGAACGTTATTCGGGGTACTATTCTTGACGGTAAAACCGACGAGCCGATGACAGGAGCGACCGTTATTGTTGAATCAACAAATCAGGGAACAGCAGCAGATGCTTTCGGAAACTTTGAAATACAGTTGAAAAACTCTGATCCTGTAACTCTTAAAGTTTCTATGATTGGATACAATACCGTAAAGTTAGGAGTAAAAGATTTTTCAAAATCTGTTTTTCTGAAGATGAGCGAGAGTATTAATGATATGGATGAAGTAGTAGTTATCGGTTACGGCACGACAACAAAAGATAAGAAAACCGGATCTGTAGCGACTATACAGGCGGAAATTATTGAAGGCAGCGCTATTGAAAACGTGCTTCAATCTCTGCAGGGACGTATGTCAGGTGTTAATATTGTACAGTCGAACGGCCTTCCCGGTTCTGAAACAAGCATTGAGATAAGGGGGTTGAATACATTCACAAAGTCCACAGGTTGTGCATGTTGCGCAGGAAAATCATATACAAATGCAGATCCGTTGATCCTTTTGGATGGTGTTCCTCTGAATTCAAAGAGTGTTTCGGCTATCGGTGTTGGTTCTGTTGGCGATATCAGCTCTTTCAGTCTTTTGACTCCTGCAGATGTTGAGCGTATTGAGATATTGAAAGATGCGGATGCTACTGCTATATATGGTTCGAGAGGATCGAATGGTGTTATCCTTATCACATCAAAAAAGGGAGTATGATTACTATTGTTGAATAAATACAAATGAAAAGCACATCTTATCCCGACAGCAAATTGGTGTAGATGTGCTTTTCTTATTGTCCTTACAAAAGAACTATGACAAAAATAGGTATTAGAATTAACATAAAAAAGAAAATTGTAGTATTATTCGGGTTATTCTTATTTATTAACAATGCTACGTCTATTGTTCCGGTGCAAAATAATCGACCGGATAACGAACAAAACAAATCAAAAGATGACACTTCAGACAAGAAAACAGGCGCTATCACTTCATCGGAAATTGATCAGGGTTTAGGCGTCAGTATTATCGAGAGCCTTAAGGGGCGTATCGCCGGACTTGATATTTCGGAAACGGATGCCGGTAGTTTGGAAATAACAGTGAGGGGTGCAAACTCTATTACAGGCGATAATACACCTTTGTTTATTGTAAACGGAGTTCCTTTCCCTGCAAAAATAATAAGTTCAGCGTCGGTATCGACGCCATTAACAGGCATCCGCCCGTCGGATGTTGAAAGCATAGAGGTTCTTAAAGGCGCTGACGCGATGGCGCTTTATGGAGCGAAAGCGGCGAATGGAGCTGTTATTATTAAAACTAAAAAATCGAATGATGAAAAACTTCAGGTTTCTGTCGATGCCGGTATGGGGTTTTCGCAAGTCAATAAGCGTATGGATCTGCTTGACAGTGAGGATTATTTAGTGATGCGTCAAAAGGCGTTGGCAGCCGATGGCCTGACTCCCGATATGACTAACGCATATGATGTTCTGTCGTGGGGTAGCAAATATAATCATAATTGGCAGGATTTGTTGTTAGGCAATACAGCAAAGGTATATAACGGACAACTGAGCGTTGGCGGTGGTTCCGAAAATACAAAATTCTCTGTCGGAGGAGGCTACTACAGAACAGGAACCGTCCTTTTCGAGTTGTTTGATGAAGATGATGTTTTCGAACGCATCAATGGGCGTATGGCAATAAACCATGTTTCTCCGAATGGTCGTTTCAATATTGACGCGTCGGTTTTGTATTCTTCCGTAAAAAATAACAGTAAGGGGTTCAGTCCGTCTTCATTTCTTACTACTCCCCCCAACCAACCTTTATACACCGATGATCATAATGTATATTGGGAGCCGGGAATTACAACTTTTACCACTCCTCTGAGATATGAATTTATTGATGCCGAACATAAGATTAATAGCTTTATAGCCTCGTCATCATTAGGATATAAGATAATAAACCCGTTGAGCGTTAAAGTTGATTTTGGTTATACAAAAACTTACAGTAACGAATTTCAAAGTTATGCCAACGGATATCTGAATCCGTACGCGGATAATAGTTATGATAATGTGGTGTACTTTGGAAATTCTTCTTCGGAGATCATTTCGATAGAGCCGCAGATGACCTATTCGGATAAGATATGGGAAGGTAATTTTACCGCGTTGCTGGGTGGTACATGGCAATCGCAGGTCGCTAATAAAACATATAATCAATATCGGAATTTTCCGTCGGCTTCTTTATTTAAAGATCCGTCGGCAGCGGCTATCAAGCAATTGGCCTCAAACGGCGCCGACGAATCGAAGTACGCATCACTATTTACACGTCTGACCTACGATTTGCGGAATAAATATGTCGTTAACGGAGTAGTTCGTCGTGACGGATCATCGCGTTTCTATAAAGATAATCGTTTCGGAAACTTCTGGTCAATTGGCGCAGGATGGATATTCCACAGAGAAGAATTTTTTAAAATTCCGTTTGTCAGTTATGCCAAGTTAAGAGGTAGTTATGGCTCTACCGGTAATGATAATGTGGGTAATTATATGTATCTTGAAACTTATGCTTCAACATCCTATCCGTATGGAGGCTCAATGGGATTATCGCCTGTTCAGATCGGTAACGAGAATTTTTCGTGGGAAATTACCAAAAAGGGCGAAATCGCATTAGACCTGGGACTGTTTAATAATAAAGTGTCGATTACGACAGCAGTCTACAGAAACAGGTCTACAAATTTGATAGCGGCGTACGACCTGCCATCGCAAACAGGGTTTACAGCACTTCGTACAAACCTGGAGAATTCATTAGTACAGAATCAGGGTGTTGAAATAGAAATCAGCTCCACAAATATATCCACAAAGGATTTTACCTGGTACACGATGTTCAATATTTCAATACCGGAAAATAAACTTTTGAAATACGACGATTTGGATATATCTACTTACGCTACATCTTACGAGATAGGGAAATCGCTCAGCGTTGCAAGAATGTACAAATACACCGGAATAAACCGAGAGACCGGCGTACCGTTAGTTGAAGACGTTAATGGCGACGGTTCGATATCAAACCTGGCCGACGCGCAATTCTTAGGCGATCTCGACCCTGATTTTTACGGAGGTTTGCAGAATTCGTTTTCTTATAAGGGTATTAAACTGGACTTGTTTTTCCAGTTTGTAAAGCGTCCGTTCAAAGCGGGATGGTTAGCTAATTATTATTATCCGGTGGGACATCTCGGCAGAAACGTTCCCAGGGAAATTTATGAAAATGTATGGACTCCCGAAACTCCCGACGCTAAATATCCGGGCATGACTACAACAACATCTTCTGATATAGGTTACGCGTATTGGAATTATTATACTGAGTCTGACGCATGTTATGAGGATGCTTCTTATATACGTCTGAAAAATCTGTCGTTATCATATAATCTGCCACGAAAAATAACCTCAAAAACAGGAGCGAAAGGTCTGCAGGTTTATGTGCGGGCGCAAGACTTGTTTACAATAACAAGCTTTACGAACTGGGATCCCGAAACAGGAGCGCAAACGCCTCCTCCACAGACCTATATGTTTGGCGTTAAAGTTTCATTTTAAAATATTTATGTAACTAAAACAAGAAAAAATGATAAAAAAAATAAGTAAATTTATATCCGGCATGATGATAGGCGCGCATTTGTTGTTCTTATCATCATGCGAAGAACTGACAAATATAAATATGCCGATCGATGAGTTGACAACCGACGCAGTATTTGCCGATTCATTAACGATCCGCTCCGCTATCAACGGACTATATTCCTATAATGTGCAGCTATCGGGATTCGGATATCTTATACCAAGATATATAACGGTTGTATCCGACGATGCTTTCCATAATATTATTTCAAACGCGGAGTATAATGAAAATTCTTATGGCCCGGCGTCGTCAGTCATAGGAGTTTTCTGGGAATATGCTTATAAGTCGATTTATTCGACAAACTCTTTGATTACCCGTCTTGGTGAAACGACTGTAATAAGTGAGCAGGAAGCACAATTAGGAATTGCGCAAGCGAAATATTTTCGTGCATATTGCTATTGGTTCCTTGTAAATTGCTTCGGTGACGTCCCGTTGGTCTTGTCGACCGATTATAAAGAAACAGCCATTCAGCCTCGCGAAAGTACGGATGCCGTTTATCAACAGATTGTTGAGGATTTGATTTACGCGGAGTCTGTGATGGGACGTAGCAGTAATGATAACACAAAAGTTACGGAAGCGGCGGCAAAGGCACTATTGGCGAGAACTTATCTGTATATGGGCAGATGGTCGGACGCGGAGGCAAAAGCAAATGATGTGATAACAAAGTATGGTTTTAAACTTGAGCCTCTTTCAGGAGTGTTCCTGCGTTCAAGTAAAGAAACTATTTTCAAGGGAGTAAGGGATTTTTCGTCCTATATGGGGTGTACTTATTGGGGCTATTTTTGTTCCATCAGGAATTATGGATATCTAAGGCCTCAGTTGCTTGACGCGTTTGAACAGGACGATAATCGTAAAACGGAATGGACATTGGAAAGAACTGCCGCAGCCGACAAACTTCCTGACGGAACAATGCCGATAAGAAATTATAAATATAAACAAGCAACAAGTCCTACAGACGGAACTTGGGCAGAAGACTATGTTTTGCTGCGTTTAGGCGAGCAATACCTGATACGTGCGGAAGCACGCGCTCAACAGGGACTTCTTACAGGGGCGATCGAAGATCTTAATGTCATTCGTAAAAGAGCCGGATTAGACGCATTGCCCGATAATTTGACGAAAGAGCAGGTTCTTTTGGCCGTTGAACAGGAACGGAGGATTGAATTGTTTATGGAGGAAGCTCATCGTTGGTTCGATTTGAAAAGAACTGACAGAATCGACTTTTTTATGAACATGATACCGGAAAAGAAATGGAGTCCGCACAAAGCTTTATTTCCTATTCCCGAAAAAGAGATTACGCGAAACTATCGCTTAACACCTAATCCCGGATATGGTAATATAAACTAATTTATATCTCTTAATTATGAAACTAAAGCTTTTTTACCGGATTATTTTGTCCTTCTTTATTTTGTCCTCGTGCGGCGACGGTGACGACACAAAAAAACTGGAGCAAACAATTATTTTTGAGGCCCTTCCGCCATGCGGACTTAATGTCGAACAAATAGAACTATATGCAACGGCATCTTCCGGACTTCCGATAACATTTACCAGTCAATACCCTGAAATAGCATCTATATCGGGTAATGTAGTAACTTTACATAAAGGCGGAAATTCTTTGATTACAGCGCGTCAGGAAGGAAATGATGCATATTATGAGGCTCCTCAGATTACTCGTATGTTACTGATCTACGCAAATGATCCGAATAAAAAAGACCAGACAATCACATTCAGCCTTGAAGGCTTGACATTGTGGACAATCAGTGATGGAGGGCTGAACCTGACAACTTATGCCCGTTCAACCTCCGGCTTGCCGATAACATTCTCAACAAGTCGCCCGGATGTGGCGTATGTTGAGAATGGGGAACTGAAAGTCGTTTACGGCGTTGACCGGCAAAGTATTATGATTTACGCGAGTCAGCCCGGAAATAATGAATATAATCCGGCAAAGACGGTAGGGTTATCACTACAGGTTGAGTGTGATCAGCATTAAAGCGTTTTAATACGAAGATGTTAAATTATTGTTATTAAATTAATTTTAAGAGGAAAGAAGTGTTACAACAAGTAATTATTAAAGTTTGTATGTTTTTGGCATTAACCGTTGGCGTTATCCCGATTATGGCTCAGAACCTGAAAGGTTATGTTTATTCTATCGAAGGGAAAGATGTAAAAGCGCCTATGCCTTACGCAAATGTTTATATCGAAGGAACAACGATAGGAGTGATGACAAACGAGGATGGTTATTTTGAAATAAACGATGTGAAGCAAAAGAATGTATATCTAAAAGCCTCATATACAGGGTATGCCTCCGACAGTATACTGATAACGGATCCGGATTCGTCAATAGAATTTGTTTTGACAGAAGGCATAAGGTTAGCGGAAACTGTAGTGACCGGACGCCGTAGAGGCACATCTATGTCGCTTTTGACTGCTCAGAAAACGGAACTTATATCAGAAACAGGATTAATGAAAATGGCTTGTTGCAATCTCTCGGAAAGTTTTGAAAACAGCGCAACGATCACCGTAGGCTTTACCGATGCCGTATCGGGAGCAAAACAAGTGCAGTTATTAGGCCTTTCGGGTATATACAGTCAGATGATGGACGAAAATGTACCTACTATGCGTGGCCTTGCATCTACTT
Source organism: Tannerella sp. (assembly GCA_031255595.1). Taxonomy (GTDB): domain Bacteria; phylum Bacteroidota; class Bacteroidia; order Bacteroidales; family Tannerellaceae; genus Tannerella. The sequence goes on along the minus strand of JAIRSF010000190.1, from coordinate 3,619 downwards.
ACGGTTGGAGTTATACACCGGGCTCATGGCTCGAGTCCATTCAGATATCAAAGGGCGCTTCTTCTGTGGTTAACGGTTACGAATCTATCACCGGACAGATAAATCTTGAGCATAAAAAACCGAACAACACTGAGCCGTTGTTTGTAAATATCTACGTTGACGATGCCAAGCGTGTTGAGGCGAATGTGACATCGGGCGTTCAGGTAGCTGAAAAATTGTGGATGGGGATTTTGGCTCACGGTTCTATGGAGCAGGAGGTGCATGATGATAATGGAGATACATTTCTCGATATGCCTAAAACAAAGCTGGTTAATGTTTATAACCGTTGGTTTTACCTTGATGCCGAGAAAGGAATACAATCCCGTTTTGGAGTGAAATTTCTCGTTGAAGAACGTCGTGGAGGGCAGGATTCCGCCTGCCATGACGCTGAAGGCGCCAAGTTATATGAAACAAAGATCATGAACCGGAATATTACGGTTTATAATAAGACGGGAATAGCTGTTGGTGACAAGGATGGACAAAGCCTCGGTATCATAACCAATTATACATTACATGATCAGGAGTCGGTTTTCGGACTAAAAAGTTTTAGCGGAGTACAGCATTCTTTTTATGCGAATATACTCTTTAATTCAAGCTTTTCGCCTTCTCATAAATATGCCACAGGTGTTAGTTTTATGTATGATCATTATGAAACGGATTTCCTCGATAGCCTTATGTATAACAAGACTCCGCTAACAAAATTCAGTAAAAGCGAAGCTGTTCCCGGAGCATTCTTAGAGTACACATATTCATATAACGAAAAGCTGATTTTTATATTAGGCCTGAGGGGTGATTACAACAGTAAATACGGATGGCTGGTAACCCCACGTGCTAACCTGAAATATAATTTCAGTGACGATATCGTGCTGAGAGGCTCTGCCGGTCGCGGTTTCCGCTCACCGAATATAATATCCGAAAATATAGGTTTTCTTGGCTCATCTCGTATGATAGACGTCAGTACGATTGACGGCTTAGGCATAGAAGACGCGATAAACTACGGGCTTAACCTGGCTGTGAATATCCCGATATGGAATGATGAAAAAGCAACGCTCAGCATGGATTATTTCCGTACAAATTTTCGCAATTTATCTGTCGTGGATGTTGAGCGCGACCGCCATTGTGTTTACTATTATGATAACGACGGTTCCTATGCCGATGCATGGCAGGTAGATTTGTCGGTTACGCCTTTCAGAGGCTTTGATGTTTTTACCGCTTTCAGATATAACAAATCAATGATTACATACAAAGACAATGGTCATACATACGAAATGGAAAAACCCTTGGTGTCACGCTACCGCGGACTCGTGAACCTGTCGTACGCTACAAAATTCAGAAAGTGGGTTTTCGATGTGACGGGACAGATAAACGGCCCTTCGCGCATACCCGGCATGAACGGGTATAACTCACAGAAAAGGTATTCCGATGTGTTCCCCGTTTTTTTCGGGCAGATAACAAAAAATACCAAATGGTGGGATGTCTATCTCGGCGTAGAAAACCTTCTGGATTACAGACAAAAGAACCCAATCATATCATATACAAACCCTTTCGGTGAAGAGTTTGACTCCTCCCTGATCTGGGGCCCTCTGATGGGACGTAAATTTTACATCGGCCTCCGCCTCCGCCTGTTTTAAAAAACGATAAGAAGCCTGCGTGGATATCCTTTTCACCAACGAAATGTCTTCGTATTCTCTTTTTTTTGGTTAATTTTGCCTCGCTGTTCCGTTTGACGGAATGGCAGCGACTAAATACCCAATAAAACGAATTGACAATGAATGATTTGAATGATCTCGGGAAATACATCCGGAACGTGCCTGATTTTCCGGTTAAAGGGATTCAGTTTAAAGACATAACGACTTTACTGAAAGATCCGTTCGCCCTGCATGAACTGTCCGAAATACTTGTCGAAACCTACAAAAATCATGGTATCACAAAAGTGGTCGGCATAGAATCCAGAGGTTTTATGTTGGGCAGTATTCTGGCTTACAAGCTCCATGCCGGATTCGTGCCCATCCGAAAACCGGGCAAACTGCCGGCCGAAACGTTGGAGGCAACCTACCGGAAAGAATATGGATTTGATCGCATACAAATCCATAAAGACGCCTTGCAGGAGGACGATGTCGTTTTGATTCACGACGATTTGCTGGCAACCGGAGGAACCGGCGGGGCGGCCTGCCACTTGATCCGCCAAACGGGTGTGAAAAAAATCTACATGAACTATATCATCGAACTTGAGGAACTAAACGGAAGGAGCGAACTGCCGGAAGACATCGAAATCAGTTCGCTTTTAAAATTTGCCCGGTAAAGATCCGCAAGTATGCAACGAGAAATTACAAACATCGACACAAGACCTTAAACGAATCGCAATGATGCCCGCAACAAGTTCATCCCAATCATACAGGAACAAAATCCTGTTTATTGCCTGCCTCTCCTCCTCATTAGTTCCGTTCATGGGGTCGTCGATCAATCTGGCTTTGCCGCAGATCGCACGCGAGTTTGACCTGAACGGCATTGCGCAAAGCTGGATACTCACCTCCTACCTGTTGTCGACTGCCATCCTTCAGGTTCCTTTCGGTCGACTGGCCGATCTGTGGGGCAAGCGTAATATCTTTGTAACCGGCTTATGCCTGTTTGCCATTACCACTTTCGGCTGCGGCTTTGCAGGCAACGGCGCCGCCCTGATCCTCCTGAGAACCCTGCAAGGCATCGGGAGCGCCATGGTATTCAGCACGAATATTGCGATCATCTCGTCGGTATTCCCTCCCAAAGAACGGGGTATGGCCATGGGCATCAACGCGGCAACGGTCTACGTATCCATCGCGGCGGGGCCATCCTTAGGCGGAGTGATAACCCAGAACTTGGGATGGGAATATGTCTTTTTCATTACAGCCGTCCTTTCGACCGTCGCATTGATATGTGCGTTGGTCGTGATGAAAGAACAATGGGCTGAAGCCAAAGGCGAACCCTTTGACCTGAAAGGCGCCCTCATTTATGGCCCGGCTATTCTGGCGCTCATCTACGGCCTCACCCTCCTTCCCCACCTGACCGGGCTGGCGCTGATCGCGATCGCCGTATCGTTACTTTTCCTTTTCGTAAAACACGAATACAAAGAAAAATATCCCGTATTCAATGTCCGGCTTTTCTTTCACAACAAAATATTCCGGATGTCGTCCGCCGCCGCCCTCATCAATTATGCGGCGACTTTTCCGATCGGCTTTCTGATCAGCCTCTACCTGCAGGAAGTAAAAGCATTAGACGCCCAGAGCGCCGGATTGATACTGATCGTCCAACCCGTCGTCCAATCCGCCCTTTCCCCCTTTGCCGGAAAATTATCCGACAGGATACAGGCCCGCTACATTGCCTCCGCCGGCATGGCGCTGATCACCGTCGTATTACTGATCATCGCATGGCGGATCACCCCCGAAAGTTCGCTGATCATGTTAATGGTCATGCTGGGTCTGTTGGGGGCGGGTTTTGCCGCGTTCTCCTCTCCGAACACCAATGCCATTATGGGATCCGTCGACAAGAAAAATTACAGCATGGCCTCTGCCGCAACCGGAACGGTACGGCTCATCGGACAGTC
>JAIRSF010000285.1 GCA_031255595.1 Tannerella sp. | reverse complement strand
AAATACGATTATCCCGAAGCGGGACCGCTACTCGTATTGATGGCATTCCTGCAACGTGTCATCAATGGCGGAGGCGACATCATCCGCGACATGGCAACAGGCAACGGACGTCTCGACCTTCTGATGAGGTATAACGACCGAAAATATCCGATTGAACTGAAGATCCGTTACGGAGAAAAATATATTGAGGACGGCCTCGACCAGACGTTCCGTTACATGGATCTCCACTGCTGCAACGAGGGCTGGATCGTTGTCTTCGACCGCCGTCCGACCGTCAAGTGGGAAGACAAACTCTATATGCGCAAAGAAACGGTGGACGGTAAAACCGTTACTGTCGTGGGGGCGTAGGCGGTGGATGGTGGACTTGCCGCTTTTGTGAATGTTCGTGCGGCATCCGTACAAGCGTTACGCCGCTGGGTGGCGTAGCGCTTGTGCGTTGTAGGCGGCGAGCTTTTTACCGGGTAGCCGGGAAACAGGCTACCTGTTTTCGATCGGGGTGTACGGGAGCTTTTCGTCAATTGTATTTTTGTATGCCGGACGAATGATGCGTTTGCCGGCGAAATTGAGTTCTTCGTTACGGTGTGCCGTCCAGCCGACAATACGCGCCATCGCGAACAATGGCGTATAGATCTCTTTCGGCAGCCCGATCATGTCGTAGACAAACCCGGTGTAAAAGTCGACATTGCTGGAAACTTGTTTTCCGTTATTCTTCACTTTGGCGAAGACTTCGACGGCGCGTTTTTCCAGCAGTTCCAGAAATTCAAATTCCTCGTAGCGCCCTTTTTCTTTTGCCAGTTCGCCGGCAAGTTCGCGAAGCAGCAGCGCACGCGGGTCGGATATGGTATATACGGCATGTCCGATGCCATAGATAAGCCCGGTTTTATTGTAGGCTTCCTTTTTCAGGATGCGGGTCAGGTAGCGGTCTATTTCGCCTACGTCTTTCCAGTTTTTTATGTTTTCTTTCAGGTGACCGAGCATATCCGCCACCTGAAGATTCGCTCCTCCATGCAACGCGCCTTTCAGGGAACCGATGCCGGCTGCGATGGACGAATAGATATCGGTCATGGTTGAAGAGGTTACACGTACGGTGAATGTCGAGTTGTTACCTCCGCCATGTTCGGCTTGCAGTATCAGGAGAAGGTCGAGCATGCGGGCGTCGAGTTCCGTATAATAGCGTTTCAACATGTGAAGGAAGTTTTCCGCCAGCGACAGTTTGTCGTGCGGGTGGCGGATGTGCAGGGAGCGTTCCTTGTTGTGGTGCCGCAGTACATTGTATGCATATGCGATGATGGTGGGGAAGCGGGCGATCAGTTCGACCGACTGGCGCATCTGGTTTTCCGGGGACAGGTCGTCCGGGTTTGTGTCGAAGTTATACATTTGAAGAACGCATCTCGACAGCGTGTTCATCACATTTTCGCCCCGCAACTGGAGGATACTCATCGTCGTTTCGTGCGTTAGCGGCATGTTCTCATAGACCAGTTCCCTGAACTGCTGCAGTTCTTCCCTGTCGGGCAGGCCGCCGGAAAGAAGCAGGAAAGCGACTTCTTCAAAACCGAACCGTTTTTGCTGCATGACGCCATGAACGATGTCTTCTACATCGTACCCCCTGTAATACAATTTTCCGGGGATGGGTTTCAGTTGCCCGCTTTCTGTGCGTTCATATCCCACTACATTTCCGATGTTCGTTAGCCCTACCAATACGCCCGATCCGTCTTCGTTACGTAATCCGCGCTTCACGCCGAGTTTTTTGAATAAATCATTATCTATTTTAGAAGTATTCTTGATCGTTTCGGCCAGTTTGTACATTAAATATTCCTTTTTCATAATCGTTTAATTTTTAATAATTCATTTATTACTCACATGGGCGAATCATTATTCACTGTTTATGTTTTCAGCCAGGGACAGTTGAAATGCGGATGTTGCCAGGTTCTTTCCGTTCGGCATAAAGGCCGACAGGTCGGAAGTTGCATTGCCCTCCGTAAAACAGCGTTCCATTGCCCGGATAATCAGTTCGGCCGCTTCATTCCAGCGGATGTACTCAAGCATCATAGCTGCGGAAAGCAGCAGGGAGGAGGGGTTCGCACGATTTTCCCCGGCTATATCGGGCGCTGTTCCATGTGTCGCTTCAAAAACGGCATGCCCCGTCAGGTAGTTGATGTTTGCCCCGGGGGAAATGCCGATTCCCCCTACCATGGCAGCCAACTGGTCGGACACATAGTCGCCGTTCAGGTTCAATGTGGCTATGACCGAGTAATCTTCCGGCCTCAGAAGCGTATTTTGCAAGAATGCGTCGGTTATCACGTCCTTGACAATTACTTTTTTCTCCTCTTTTGCTTCCTGCAGCAGTTGTTCGGCGATTTCTTTACCATATATGCTTCCGATTTTTTCATATTCGGACATGGTGAAAACCCGGTCACCGAACTCGTCATCCGCCGTTTCGTACCCCCAGCGTTTGAACCCTCCTTCGGTATACTTCATGATGTTTCCTTTGTGCACTAATGTGACACTGGGCAACTGCTTGTCTAATGCGTACCGAATGGCCGCGCGGACAAGGCGTTTGCTGCCCTCTTCGGATACGGGTTTGACCCCGAATGCCGAACTTTCGGGAAAACGTATTTGGGTGACGCCCATTTCATCGCGCAGGAAATTCAGGAATTTCCCGGCTTCGGGCGTATCTTTATCCCATTCGATCCCGGTATAAATATCTTCGGTGTTTTCGCGGAACACCACCATGTTCACTTTCCGGGGGTCTTTGAGCGGGGAGTAAACCCCCTTAAACCAGCGGACAGGACGCAGGCATACATACAAGTCCAGCTTTTGCCGCAAAGCCACATTGATAGACCGGATGCCTCCGCCTACCGGGGTGGTCAGGGGCCCCTTGATACCGATGAGGTGTTCTTTGAACGTTTCCAGGGTCGTTTCCGGCAACCATTCCCCGTTTTTATGGAATGATTTTTCTCCCGCCGGCATTTCTTTCCAGCTAATCGAGCGGTTGTTCCCGTATGCCTTCAAGATAGCCGCATTTACTGTTTGCAGGCATACAGGCATTATTTCACCTCCTATACCGTCCCCGGTTATATAGGGAATTGTGATATGGTCGGGAACGATCAAGTGCCCGCCTTCAATTTTTAATTTATGATAGTCCATAATGTTATCCGTTATTTTTTGCATTGTAGTTCAGTGCAGATCCGGCGTTAAACCATTCGATCTGCATTTTGTTGTAAGTATGATTCACCTTGAAAGAGTCCGTCGTTCCGTCCGAATGTGTTAACGTTGCCGACAGGCTTTTTGAAGGCGCAAAGTGGTTCAATCCGATGATACTGATTTTATCATCTTCACGAATTTTATCATAATCGCCGGGATTCGCGAACGTGACGGCCAACATGCCCTGTTTTTTCAGGTTTGTTTCGTGGATTCTGGCAAACGATTTTGCCAGGACTGCTTTCACGTTCAGGAATCTCGGCTCCATAGCGGCGTGTTCGCGTGAAGAACCTTCCCCGTAATTATCTTCCGCAACGACGACGGACGAAATACCTTTCGACTTGTAGTCTTTTGCAACAGCCGATACGGTATCGTACGTATGCTTTTCCCGGTTCAGAACCAGGTTTGCCTTGCCGTTGAACGCATTGATGGCGCCCATAAGCAGGTTATCGGAAATATTTTCCAAATGCCCGCGGAACCGTAGCCACGAGCCTGCCATGGATATATGGTCGGTCGTGCATTTTCCTTTTGTTTTGACCAGAAGCGTCATCTCCGTAAAATCATTCTCATTCCGGGCGGGAAACGGCTGAAGCAGTTGCAGCCTTTGTGAGCCGGGAGCAATCATCACCTGTCCGCTTTTTCCCGTCGGCAACACAAACCCTTTTTCCACATCCGGAAACCCTCCGGGAGGAAATTTATTCCCCGACGGGGGATCGAGTGAAACCCATTCTCCCTTCCTGTTTTTTAATTTGTCTTTTAGCGGATTGAAGGACAGCGAACCGGCAATCGATAACGCCATCGTTATTTCCGGGGATGCAACGAACGAGTGCGTGTTGGGATTGCCGTCGGCACGTTTAGCGAAGTTACGGTTGAATGAATTGACAATGGTGTTGGGGCGCATGTTATCGTCTGTGATGCGTTTCCATTGCCCTATACAAGGGCCGCAGGCGTTTGCCATCACTGTGGCGCCGTTCTTTTCAAGTATTTTTACCGTTTCCGTATGTTCGATCATACGGGAGCCGGGATTTACAATCAACTGCGCCCGGATGTCCAGTTCTTTTTCGTTTACCTGGTTTGCCAGCGAAGCGACCCTGTCCAGATCTTGGTAGGAGGAGTTGGTACAGGAGCCGATCAGCCCGGCTTCCACCGTATCCGGGTACCCCATCTTTTTCACTTTTTCAGACAGTGCGGACAGGGGCGTTGCCGCGTCGGGCGTAAACGGGCCGTTCACGTAAGGCTCCAAAGCCGACAGGTCGATCTCTATGACGCGGTCGTAATACGCTTCGGGATCGGCGACCACTTTATCATCCGCTTTCAGGAAGCCTTTTACCGTATCGGCCTGTTCCGCCACCCGGCGCCTTCCGGTTGCCTGCAGGTAGAGCTTCATTTCGTCGTCGTAGGGGAAAACGGAGGATGTTGCGCCTACTTCGGCTCCCATATTGCAGATGGTGGCTTTCCCCGTTGCGGAGATGCTTTGCGTTCCTTCACCGAAATATTCAATGACGGCGTTTGTCCCTCCTTTTACGGTCAGGATCCCGGCGAGTTTCAGAATAACATCTTTCGGGGAGGCCCAGCCGGATAATTTTCCCGTTAGCTTAACGCCTATAATCCGCGGCATTTTCAGTTCCCATTCCATGCCGGTCATCACATCCACCGCATCGGCTCCCCCGACCCCAACCGCCAACATCCCCAAGCCTCCTGCGTTGGGGGTATGCGAATCCGTTCCAATCATCATTCCGCCCGGGAAAGCATAATTTTCCAGTACGGCCTGATGGATAATTCCGGCTCCCGGCTTCCAGAAGACCAAGCCGTATTTATCGCAGGCGCTTCTCAGGAAATCATAGACTTCCCGGTTGGTGACGGCCGCAGTTTCCAAGTCTTTGTTTGCTCCCTGATAGGCGCGAATCAGGTGGTCGCAATGTACGGAAGCCGGAACCACCGATTCTTTTTTCCCGGAAATCATCAATTGCAAGATTGCCATTTGTGCGGTAGCATCCTGCATCGCAATACGGTCGGGACTGAAAGCGGCATAGTCTTCCCCCCTGGTATACGCCTTTATTTCCTGTTCGTTATAACGGTGTGCAAACAGTATTTTCTCGGTCAAAGTCAACGGGCTACCGATAATAGAACCGGCTTTTTCAACTCGCTGTGCATACATTTTATAATAGTCATTTTTCATCTTCATACTATATTTGATATTATCACATATTTATAATTGATGCAATATAGCAAATATTATTTTAAAATAAAAGGAACTATTCAACAAAATGAACCTGTTTTCATATTTTTCATATTTATACTGTTTTGGAAACAGTTGAATGAATAAAATACCGGGACGGTATTATGATTTTTGTTTCCGTTCCCCGGGCGGGGCATTGGGTTGTTTTTATAAAAATCAACCCACCCGCTTTTCAGCGAGTGGTATTTGAATATGCGATGTGTGGTTTGTTATTCTTCGACCGCTATCTTGGCAACGATCTTTCGTATATCTCCCAGTCCGATACCCGGCGCATGCCCGTCTTCCGGATAGTATACGGCAAATTGTCCGGGATAGAGTTTGGTATAGGTTGTCGGGAAGTCGTGATAAAACATCACATCTTTCTTGTCGTCATAGGGTTCCGAAATAATCATCAGCTCGTCGCCGGCTTTCCAGCCGATCGTTTCTACTCCTACAATCGGCGCCTGTATATCAATGAACTTTTTGTGTGATTCGAGCACAGCGTCCTGCGGGTCTTTTCCTCTCGTACGCGAGATGGAGAAATACAAGCGCGGATCGCATGTTTCAATGATTCCTTCTTCCAATTGCGAAAAATCTGTGTATTTGATGAAGTCAAACGCTTTTTTGAACAAAGGGTGTAATGACTCATATTGCTGTGAGTTTTCTAAAGAATCTAATATCATAGCTATTTCGTTTTATTTTAGTTATACATTTCTTATCCGGTAAAAGATATTACAGAAATAACGATATAAGCGATGCATTGTTGCCTGCCGTTATGCAAAATAGATACAAACATATATAAAAAAGGTGCATCAAAATAGGGTTTGATGCACCTTTTGTGAATAAGTATAAAATCTGTATTTTTTACATTCCGCTGAAGTCAACGTTATCGAATAACAGGGACGGGATACGCCAGCTTGATGAAAGGCGGGCATCGTTGCCTGATTCCATCAGGTTGTTCCACAGTTCGATCATATTTCCCGTAATATTCATTTCGTTAACCGGCTGTGTTGTTTTGCCGTTTTCAATCAGGAATCCTTCTATCCCGTATGAAAAATCACCGGTTGTGCTGTTGCAGTTGCCCCCATTGAATCCGGTTACTAAGATCCCTTTGCCGGCGGATTGCAGCAGCCCGTTCAGGTCTTTTGTGCCGGGAGGTATTGTTAATATGGACGGCGAACTGATGGTTTGCGGCATATTCAGCTTATTTGCATTATAGGTGTCGATATAATAGGTTTCCAGCGTTCCGGCATCGAATACGCGGATCTTTTTCGTAGCGACTCCTTCGTTATCAAAATATCGCGCTCCCGAAGACTTCACTAAGTGCGGTTCGTCGATAAGCGTCATTTTATCGCTGAACACCTTTTCTCCTTTTTTGTTCAGCAGGAATGAATCCTTTTGCTGGATGGAGGAACCGTATATGGCGCTGATGACAGGCGACAACAGGCGGCCTGCGTTTACAAAGTCTACGACCATCGGCATCTTTGCGGAGGCGGTCTTTTGTTGTCCCAGTTTTTGCAGGGCGCGTTCCAGTGCTTTTTTGCCGATACCGTCTTTTTTCAGTGTGTCGAAATACAGCGATGATTCATACCAGTAGGCTCCGGGGCGGGCGTCGCCTTCTCCTTTGATGCTTGCTTCCCCGAACAATGAAAAGTACGAACCGGAAGTTTCGCCTTCAAACCCGTTGCTTGCAATCCGGTAGCTAAAGCTGTCGCCGTCGGAATAGGATGAGCTTGAGGAGATAACATGCGGATCCTTTCCCATGATCTCATCGCATACGCGCATGGCAAGCGCTACTTTGTCGTCCGGCTGTATGCCCGGAAATTTTTGGTCGTATAGCTGCAGATCCGGTTTTCCGCCTTTGTAATAGATGGATTCGTCGGGAAGCGTACGCGCTTTGTCTTCGGCAAGGTAGCGGGTTGATTCGATGCCGTTTTTTATGAATTTTTCCAGTTCTTCTTTTTCGAGGCGGTTCGTTGATATGGAGCCGAAGCGCCCGTCTACAAACATTTGTATGGAAAGCCCGTTTTCGGAAGCCTGTTGCAACTTATCCATTTTCATGTCGCGGATTTCGAATGATGTGTTCGAGTTGTTATACAAACTCAGGCGAGCGGCTTGGCACCCATTCTTCAGGGCATAATCCATGGCCCATTGTGCGAATTTTTTCTGTTTATCTGTTATCATAATTAACTTTCTCCTCCTACCGTCAGTTTACTTACTAATGCGGATGGCATCCCTAAGGTAACGGGGCACGACTGCCCGTCCTTACCGCATGTCCAGGTACCTTCATCCATTTCAAAATTAGATCCGATCATGGTTATATCGGCCAGCGCTTTGGGGCCGTTCCCTATAATATTAATATCTTTTATGGGTTGTGCCAGTTTTCCGTCTTCGATCAGATATCCGTTTTTCACGAAGAACGTGAAGTCCCCGGCGCCGATCTGTACCTGTCCGTTTGTGAATTTGGACACGTATACGCCTTTCTTTACGGATGCAATAATTTCTTCTTCACTGTAATTGCCGGCTTCCATATAAGTGGCTCTCATCCTGGGGATCGGTATCGCGCGGAATGATTCCCGGCGTCCGTTGCCGGTCGGATTCACACCGTAGAACTTGGCGCTTATCCGGTCATGCAGGTAACTGGTCAACATACCTTCGCGCACGATATACGTTTTTTGTCCTTCTATCCCTTCGTCGTCTATATTTACGGCGCCCCGGTTAAAGGGTATGGTGCCGTCGTCCACAATGTTAATATGGGAGTCGCATACCTTTTTATTCAGTTTGTCCGAGAATATGGATGTATTTTTCCGGTTGAAATCGGCTTCGAACGCATGTCCTATCGCTTCATGGAGCAGTATGCCCGAACCTCCCGCACCCATGACAACCGGCATTTCCCCTCCTTTCGGTTTTATGGAGCTAAAGAGTATGGATGTGTTTTTGACCGCCTCATCAACGATGGCGTCAATCAGTTCGTCCGAAAGAAACTCCGCCCCCATGCGCAACGCTCGCGAAGCGTTGTTGCTTTCCATGCGGTCACCCTCGGCCATGATACATTGTGCGCCGATCATGACCATCGGGCGGTAGTCATAGTAATATTGCCCTTCGGAGTTGCAAAACAGGATGTGGGATGTGTTGTCGTTCAGCCATGCGGAAACTTTTGCCACACGTTTGTCCGCTTCGAACATCCGGTCGTTAATCCTCTGCAGATACGGCATTTTGTTTTTGACGGAAACATCATCCCATGCGGTTTTAATCTTATATAACTGATTTTTGGTTTTGATCTCCGTCAGGCCGACCGGTGCCGGCTTGCCGGTTCCGGTTGCTATACGCGCGGCTGTACGCGCTGCTTTCAGCATGTCTTCCGGCGTGATATTTTCCACATAGGCATATCCGGTCTGATCGCCGGCAACGACCCTGACGCCCATTCCGAAATCGATGTTTGAATAGGCGCGGTTAACAGCTCCGTCCTGAAGACTGATACTGTTTGAAAACGTGTGTTCAAAAAACAGGTCGGCATAATGCCCTCCCTTTTCCAACGCGGCAGATAACACCTTTTTCAGGTCACTGTCGGTCACTCCGAAATGTTCCATGGCAAAGTTCGTGACGGATGCGTCCGTACTTATCCCGTTCTTACGCTCACCGAAAATAGATGGCGCTGCAAATGACCCTAACATAAGCCCTCCCGCTTTAATGAAATTTCTTCTGTCAAATCGCATAATGATTTATTTATCGTACTGTTTTTATTCATGAGGAGGCAAAGATAAGAAAAACGTATCGTTCCAAAACGAAAAACCGCAAATTTTTTCATTTATCGGCACATAACCGCCACGCCGGACTGTTCATCTGCCGGCGTCTGTTTCCCCGGTTTATTCCGGGAAAAGCGCTTTCCGGGAGGGATTCGATTATGCTGTTTTATGAAAAATTGTTACCTTTGTCATCTTTTTAAAAAGTTTTAAGTATGAAAAAAGTTGCTTTGATAACAGGGATTACCGGGCAGGACGGATCTTTTCTGGCCGAATTTTTAATTGAGAAAGGGTATGAAGTGCATGGCATTTTACGCCGTTCGTCTTCGTTTAATACCGGACGGATTGATCATCTTTATTTTGATGAATGGGTGCGCGACATGAAGAACCGGCGTACTATTAACCTGCATTACGGCGATATGACCGATAGCAGTTCGCTGATCCGTATTGTTCAGTTGATCCGTCCGGACGAGATTTATAACCTGGCCGCTCAGAGTCATGTGAAAGTAAGTTTTGATGTGCCGGAATATACGGCGGAGGCGGATGCGGTGGGTACGCTGCGCTTGCTTGAAGCGGTACGTATTCTCAGCCTGGAAAAGAAAACGCGCATATACCAGGCGTCTACGTCGGAGTTGTTCGGGCTGGTACAGGAAGTGCCGCAGAGGGAAACGACGCCTTTTTATCCCCGTTCACCTTATGGGGTGGCTAAGCAGTACGGGTTTTGGATTACTAAAAATTATCGCGAAAGCTATGGGATGTTTGCTGTGAACGGGATCCTGTTTAATCATGAGAGCGAAAGGAGAGGGGAAACGTTCGTTACCCGTAAGATTACATTGGCCGCGGCGCGTATCGTACAGGGTTTTCAGGATAAGTTGTATATGGGAAACCTGGATGCGCGGCGTGACTGGGGGTATGCGAAAGATTATATCGAATGTATGTGGTTGATGCTTCAACATGATACGCCTGAAGATTTTGTGATTGCAACCGGGGAGATGCATACCGTTCGCGAATTTTGTACGCTTGCTTTTCGTGAAGCGGGGATAGCGTTGAGATGGGAAGGCGAGGGGATTCATGAAAGAGGTGTTGACGTGAAGACGGGACGGGTGATTATTGAAGTCGACCCGAAGTATTTCCGTCCTGCGGAAGTCGAACAGTTGCTTGGCGACCCAACGAAAGCAAAGACGCTTTTGGGTTGGAATCCAAATAAAACGTCTTTCGAACAGCTTGTAAAGATAATGGTAGAACATGATATGCGTTTTGCCCGTAAACTGTATCTTCGTTCGAAAGAAGCCTGATATTGTATGCGTATGGAAAAAGATGCCAGAATATACATTGCCGGTCATCGGGGGCTGGTGGGTTCCGCTATCTGGGACAACCTGAAACGGAAAGGGTATACGAACCTGATCGGAAAGAGCCATAAAGAATTAGACTTATCGGATGAACCTGCGGTGAACCGTTTTTTCGAAGAGTATACACCCGATTATGTGTTTCTTGCCGCGGCGTATGTCGGGGGTATTATGGCAAATAATACATATCGCGCCGATTTTATTTTCCGCAATCTGAATATACAAAATCACGTGATCGGTAAAAGTTTTCTTTACGGCGTGAAGAAACTGCTCTTTTTGGGCAGTACCTGTATCTATCCGCGCGATGCGGAACAGCCGATCGGGGAGAACGCATTATTGACCGGTTCGCTCGAATATACGAACGAACCTTATGCGATCGCCAAGATCGCCGGGTTGAAACTGTGTGAGAGTTTTAATCTGCAGTACGGGACAAATTTTATTGCAGTGATGCCGACCAATCTTTACGGGCCGAATGATAACTTCGATCTCGAAAAGAGCCATGTCCTGCCGGCTATGATACGTAAGATTCACCTGGCAAAATGCCTGTGGGAGAATGATTACGCCGCTATCCGCAAAGACCTGCACAAGCGGCCCGTAGAAGGTATCAACGGCGACGCGGAAAACGATGCGATCCTTTCCTTGCTGGAGAAATACGGTATCACTGTGTCCGGCGTGAAACTCTGGGGTACGGGCCGTCCGCTGCGGGAGTTCCTGTGGAGCGAAGATATGGCGGACGCATGCGTTTATATTATGGAAAACGTAAATTTCAGCGACTTAAAAGGAACATCCGGCGAACCCCGCAACTGCCATATCAATATCGGTACGGGGAGGGATCTTTCGATCGCCGCTCTGGCGCGGTTGATCATGAAGACGGTGGGTTATAAAGGCGATTTGTCGTTCGATGCGGTCAAACCGGACGGAACGATGCGCAAATTAACGGATGTTACCAGGCTTCATTCCCTCGGCTGGCATCATCAGACGGAGATCGGCGAAGGCATCGAAAGAATGTATCACTGGTATACGAAGGAGTAACCTAACTGCAGTATTTCCCGTAATGGAACGCCTTTTTCACGAGCAAGACGGTGGGCGTCTTCATATTCGATGGAGATGCGATGGGTGTTGTTGTAAATGCTTTCTTTGGCGAGTACTTCGCCGTAAGGGGTTGCAATGGTAACCGCTTTGCGGGGAAGACAAGTCCGTTCGGCTTTGAAACGGCGTACGCCGATAGTGGAAGTTTCCGTAAAGAGGATTTCTTCCATCGCTATGGCGTCGGCGTCGTCGCAAAGGATGTTGATGCGGGTTGCAGGACGGCATTTTTTCATGTATATAGGAGTGAAAAATACGTCGCGTGCGCCTGCCTCGAAAAGGCGTTCCATCACATAACCGAGAACTTCGGGCGTGGTGTCGTCAATATTTGTTTCTATTACCGTTACGGAATGTGTATGGGTATTATTTGTAGATGGTGGAATCTCTGTGGCCTCACCCCAAAACACGCGCAGCAAGTTCGGGACGATAAAATTTTTCTTTCCTGCTCCATAACCTGTCTTAAGTATTTTCATTTCGGGCATTTCGCCGAAACTTTCGGCAAGTTCGGCAACGATGGCGGCTCCGGTAGGCGTAGTCATCTCGCCATCTATGTCTAACTGCTTGATTGTTACGTGTCTTTCGGTCAGCACTTCGATTACTGCAGGTACGGGAACAGGGATTTTTCCATGCTGACAATTCACAAAACCATGTCCGTCGTGCAATATTGAAGCGAATATTTTGTCGGGTTGCAAGATATCAATGCAAATTGCAGTGCCTACAATATCTATAATAGAATCCACTGCTCCCACTTCATGAAAATGAACTTCTTCCGGCGTAGATCCATGCACTTTTGCCTCTGCTGCCGCAAGGCGCATAAAAATACGTTTGGCCAAATCCTTCGCATTTGGATTGATGCCGCTATCATCAATAATTTGCGCTATATCAGCCATTGTGCGGTGCGGGTGACTATGCGTGTGATGATGAAACGGATTATGCCACTTATGCGCATGATGAGTCTGTTCTTCGCCCGAAACAATCACATGGGTCTGTTTGGCGCCAATGCCGTTTTTGGATGTTTCGGATGTTTCGAGCGTCCAGCCTTTAAGTCCGAGTTTGCTTAGTTCGGTTGTAAGCTGTTCTTTGTCAATCCCTAAATCCATCAGTGCCGAAAGTGTCATATCTCCACTGATGCCTGCAAAACAATCAAAATATAAAATCTTCATAAAAAATTCATAATTTAAGTCCGCTCCGAAAACAACGTTTAGCCTCACTTCGACCTCATTCACACGCCATTTTGAGAAAAGCGCTTTTCGGGGTGGATTCTGATTTATAATTCATAACTTGTTGATACTGCTTGCAATATATGCTGCTCCAAAGCCGTTGTCGATATTCGTTACCGACACTCCGTTGGCGCACGAGTTAAGCATGGCGAGAAGCGCCGACATGCCTCCGAAGCTTGCGCCGTAACCTACGCTCGTCGGTACGGCTATGACGGGTTTGTCCGTTAGTCCGCCGACGACGCTTGCCAGAGCGCCTTCCATGCCTGCAATCACAATGATTACACGCGCTGACGCTAACACGTTTAATTTAGCCAGAAGCCTGTGCAGACCCGCAACACCGGCGTCGCACAGCCTCTCGACATCATTTCCGAGAAACTCTGCGGTTACAGCGGCTTCGTCGGCAATGGGTATATCAGAAGTGCCTGCCGTAATTATCAGTATTTTACCTTTGCCCGATTTGACCACCGGCTGTCGACGGATTACGAACGTCCGGGCTGAGGCGTTCCACTCGGTTTCAGGGTATATTTTAATGATTTCGTTCACCATATCTTCTGTTGCACGAGTGCCGAGAACGTTTGAATCACCCTTTTCAAGCAGGTTCCGGACAATTCCTTTGACCTGTTCGACTGATTTTCCGGCGCAATAAATTACTTCGGGGCATCCGGTTCTCAGTTGCCTGTGATGATCTATGAGTGCATATCCCAAGTCGTCGAACGGTGCTGTTTTCAGCCTTTTTGTGGCTTCATCAATCGATATTGCACCACTTTTTACGTCTTCCAAAAGTTTTGTTATGTCCATATTCTCAACTTTCAATTCATACTTCCGCTTCGGAAGCCTTCCATATCGAGTGTTATATATTTGAATCCAAGCGCTTTGATTTCTATGATTATATTTTTATCATTCAAAATCCGGTCAAAATATTCGTGAGGGGCTTCTATGCGGGCTATTTCGCCATGCCACCTCACGCGGCAACCTTCCATTCCGCGACTGCGGAGCGTGTCTTCGGCAGCCTCGACCGATGCAAGTCTTTCGGAAGTGATGGATACGCCGTAAGGTATCCGCGACGACAAACAGGCGTTAGCCGGTTTATTCCATGTGGGAATACCCAAAATCTTGCTGTATCTGCGTATGTCTTCTTTTGTTAAACCACATTCAATCAGCGGGCTGACTATTCCCATTTCGTGTCCCGCCTTCATTCCCGGACGATGTTCCGATAGTGCATCATCGGCGTTCTGCCCATCAGCGACATATTTAATGCATTGCTTATGAGCCGACTCAAATATAAGGGTGTAATTGTTTTTCTTACAAAAATAGCAGCGCATACGGCTGTTTTGCGAAAAATCTTCCGATACAAAAGGGTTTTCTTTAATTACTTCGTATCTAATACCCAAACGTTCAAGTATTTCAATAGCGTCAGCCTTATCCCGCCTCGCTAATACGGGCGAATCTATCAGCACAGCCAAGGCATTGTCGCCTAATACGTTGTACGCTATATGTACGAGAAATGACGAATCTACGCCGCCCGAATAAGCGATGCAAAGTTTTCCGTAAGAAGCGATTTTTTCTTTAAGCAGGTTCAATTTATCCATTAAGCAAATTATTATAAATTACGTAACATCCATAAACAAAGCATAATATAGAAGAAAGGAGAACAAGCGTTGTACGTAACCATTTGGAGTTTATTAGTTTGCGTGAGAACGGCACACTGAATACTCCTGCCACAATCATCATTCCGATAATTGAGCCTGTGCCAAATATCAGCAAGTACAACATGCTGTTAACTACTGTTTTAATCTGAGTCATGACTAATACAACCAAAGCGCCGCTACCGGCCAGTCCATGTACCAGGCCTATGCCGTAAGAGGCTTTGTGGAGGTTGCCGCTTTTCAGATGTACGTGAAGATGAGGTGTTTGATTCTCGCCTGCATGCTCGTGTTCGTGCGTATGAACGGGTATGCTTTGTTCTTTTTTAAAAAAAACATAAATACGCCATAATGAAACAATTATCAGCATCAATCCAACCGCAGCTTCAAAATAAGAAAATGAATTTTCCGGAATATTTACCCTGAAAAGAATCATCGCCGCTCCAATCAAAAAAATGGTAGAAGTGTGTCCCAATCCCCAAAAAATGCCGTCTTTAAGAGCCGGGAAAATACGGTTGCGCTGCGACACTATACTGGTCACAGCAAGAATATGGTCAGCCTCAAAAGCATGAAGCAGCCCCTCATACAGGGCGTATAAAAGCAAGATAATAAACGGTAATTGTTCCATGTTGTTTCTGATTTTAAATAATGAAAATTCTCTATACCAAATCGCAAAGGTAACACTATTTTGTAATAACGTGTCACGATTTACGGAAAATCTTTGGTTATTTTTGCCGTTAAATTCAATTTATCCGTAAAGTTGTTTATTTTTGCGGTGAGAAGTGCGGAAGAAGGTTTATAATACGGAAAAAATACGATGATATCCATACAAAATGCGGTTTTGAGAAATCCGGTTCTTCGTTTCGGGGAACCCGTTTCATTGACAATAGAAACGGGCGAACATATCGCCGTTGTCGGCCCTAACGGAAGCGGAAAGAGTGTACTGGCACAGATGATAACAGGTTTTTATCCTTTGAAAGAGGGGAAGATCACTTATGATTTTTCGCCTTCGCCTGTTTACGAAAATATCCGGTTTATCGCATTTAAAGACAGCTACGGGCCGGCCGATTCGTCGTATTATCTTCAGCAACGGTGGAATTCGCAGGACAGGGACGAATCGCCTTTCGTACGCGACGTTTTGGGGCCTGTGGATGATATAGGACTGCATGAGCGGTTGTTTGCGTTGTTCGGCATGGATGAAATGCCGGATAAACAATTGGTTATGCTGTCGAGCGGGGAAATGCGCAAGCTTCAGTTAACGAAAGTCTTATTGGCGAAACCACGCGTCCTGATCATAGACAACCCTTTTATCGGCCTCGATGCATCTACACGTGGCCGGTTGAGTGATTTGTTGAATGACCTTACCCGTACGGGTGTTGTACAGGTTATTCTCCTGCCGGCGGAAACGGACGAGATTCCCGGGTTTATCACTCATATTGTGCCTGTGTCCGGTATGTGCTGCGGAGAAAAAATAAACAGGGATCGTTTTCAGGAGAAAATACCGGAAATGCCGCTTATCGGGAACTTATGTCCGCCTGATGCGGCGGGCGCTCCTTTTGGAAATAGTTCCGGCGCGGACGGCTCTCTCTGCCCTGCAAATGTGTCCGGATCCGATAAAAAAGGAATTAGTGATGTAATCATAGCAATGAAAGACGTTTCCATACGTTATGGGAAACGTACCATCCTGAACTCTTTGAACTGGACGGTTCGGAAAGGCGAAAAATGGGCTTTACTCGGGCAAAACGGCTCGGGCAAATCAACCTTATTGAGCCTTGTCTGCGCCGATAATCCGCAGTCGTATGCGTGTGATATTTCACTTTTCGGACGTCGTCGCGGTTCCGGTGAAAGCATCTGGGAAATAAAGAAGCGTATCGGGTATGTAAGTCCGGAGATGCATCGCGCTTATTGCGAAAACATACCGGCTATTGATATTGTTGCGAGCGGGTTACACGACAGTGTGGGGTTATATGTCCGGCCTAAACCCGGGCAGTTTCCGGTTTGCGAATGGTGGATGAACATTTTTGGTATTCTGCATCTCCGAAATCGCAAATTCCTGCAAATGTCCGACGGAGAGCAACGTTTGACCTTGTTGGCTCGTGCGTTTGTGAAAGATCCGGAGCTGCTTGTCCTGGATGAACCGATGCATGGCTTAGACACCGCCAATCGTTTATTGGTACGTTCGGTTATCGAGGCGTTCTGCCGGCGCGCGAATAAGACGCTGATTATGGTAACCCACTATGAACGGGAACTTCCCGCATGTATTACCCATGTCCTGAACCTTGACACTGTTGAAAGTTGACATGCCAACTGCCGACTCCAACGGTTTTCCCGTTTTATTGTTTGCGGAATTTTTGGGGAGAAACGCCGAATTGTGATTTGAAGCAATGGCTGAAATATCTGGCGGATGTGAATCCTAAACGTTCGGATACTTCTGCGATTTGCAGGTCGGGATAGTCATTCAGCATGACGGCGGCGTGTTTGATGCGGCGGTTTCGAATATATTCGTTGGGCGTCATGCCGGTCAGGCTTTTAAACTTCGTAAAAAGAGTGCTGCGTCCCATACACAACTCGCGTGCAAGGGTATTTATATCGAACTCCGCATTATCGATATATTTGTCTATGATCTCTGTGATACGGCTCATGAGTTTTTGATCTAAGGAGGAGGCCGCCTGCAACTGTACGCCGAAGTCAATTTGTTTGCTTAGTTGATTTTTTACCAGCAGACGGTTTTTTATCAAATTATTGCAGCGCATCAGCAGGATTTTGGCGTGAAAAGGTTTGCCGATATAATCGTCGGCGCCCTGTTGCAAACCTTCCAGATTATGCTCTACCGTATCGAGCGCAGTCAACAAGACCAACGGTATGTGGCAAAGTTCTATGTTATTTTTGAGTTCATTACACATTTCAATGCCGTTCATTACGGGCATCATCACATCGCTTACGATCAGATCGGGTTTGCCGGTACGGGCCATCTGAAGACCTTCTTCGCCGTTTCGCGCCTGGATTACCCGATAGAACGGCTCAAATAACCGGCTCAGGATCTGAATCAGTTCTTCATTATCTTCCACAATCAATACCGTATATCGGGTTCTTTTTTCCCTATCCGGCAACATCTTGCCCAATTCATCCGAATCATGCGGGGATACGATATCCGGGAACGAATCTTTTTGGATCATCGGTTCTTCGGGTTTATCGAGGAGGATACTTTTGCCGTCCCGTTCGAAATGGTTTTTACCTTTCTCCAATGCAACGGTAAAGATGGAGCCGTATCCCGGTTTACTTTGCACCGAAATGTCGCCATGATGAAGGGCGACAATACTTTTGCTTAACGCCAGGCCGATGCCCGTTCCCGTATAGGCATTCGACATTTTTTTTCCGGAGGCGGCCTGATAAAAGCGCTCGAATATGCGTGGCGTGTCGTCTTCGGATATGCCGATTCCGTTATCAAGCACTTTAACCAGAACTTTGCTGTCCGTTTCGTCTACAAATATTTCAATGTGTCCATTGGCCTCTGTGTATTTTAAAGCGTTTGATAAAAGATTATTAAACACTTTCTGCAATTGAACCGGATCAAACCACACCCGGACGCTTTCGATATGAGGATGAAAACGGAACGTTATATGACGTTTGATGGCAAGTTCGCCGTACGACAGATAAATATCTTTTAAAAACGGAATCAAATCCTGTTCGGATACACGCAGGGAAACATATTGTTGCTCCAATTTGCGAAATTCCAGCAGTTCGGAAATCATGTTCAGCAACTGATTGGCGTTCTTGCTGATTTTACTGATTTTATTGTGGATCGTAGGTGATAAGGTAGCGGTTTGAAATATAGAATCAATCTGGCTTATTATCAACGTAAGAGGAGTCCGGAACTCATGGCTGATACTTGTAAAAAAGTGAAGTTTTGCCTGATTCAATTCTTCATTTCGCTCTTTTTCTGCTCTTTCGTGTTTCAGCGATAAGGTCAATGTCCGACGGGCGTATAATGTCCGGAAGATCACAAGGGCGATCGAAAAGGTGGCGAGCAGGTAGAATAACCAGGCCCAGATTGTATTATACCAGGGCCTCCTGATTATAATGTTCAATGTGATCGTTTTTTTCTGTATCGACGATATCGTATGGTCTTTCTCCCTGACGATCAGTTTGTATCTGCCCGGATTCAGGTTCGTATAATAAATATGAGTAAGGGAAGTCGACACCCATTCCCTGTCAAATCCCACTAATTGATATTCATACTCGATGTTCTTCTGTATGTCGACATAATTATTGGAGGCAAAGTGCACGATCAGGTTATTTTGATTGTGTTTCAACGTGATGGATCGGGTATAAGGTAAAATCTTGTTCAAGACGCCATCTTCGCTTCCCGGACAGGCGCGGGTATTATGAATGTATAATTCCGAGAAATATAAGGAATAATCTTTTTCTTTCTTATACAAATCTTCCTGCCGGAAAGACGTGAGGCCGTCACTGCCTCCGATAAACAGTTCGTTGTTGCGGCAGATTAAAATACCGCATCCGAATGTGATGGAAGAAATCGGGAGGTGAGCCTTCAGCTTATAATGGTTTACGTCTTCCGTACAAGGATTGAAGAAGGTTATACCCTTATCGCTTGTAATCAGTAATTCTCCCGTATTGGTTTCTATCAGAAAATAACAATAGTCGCTTAATAACAAACCGTTTGCCTCCGTATAATGGATAAAGGAGTCCGTAGTGTCGTCGTAGCGGAACAGGCCGGAGCCTAATGTTACAAAATATAGATCACCCCTTTTGGTTTGGATGATATGGCTTATTTCAAAAAGGATATGATGGTCGGAAAACAAATACTCCTTTCGTTCCCGGATGTCGGACAGATTTATCCGAATTAATTTATCGGTGGTTGCAATCCATATATTACCGTTCGAGTCGATGGTAAAGCTTCTGGATGCTTCGCATAGATACCGGAACCGGTCGGTCGCCGGGTCTAACGAAAATATGCCGTTCGTGGCGTTTGTATACACTTTGTCGTCATAGATGATAATCTGTCTGATGATCTGAAACGGCATCGATTGTTCGTCGGTGTAATAATTCAGGTAATTATGAAAAATACCGGTGTTGATGTCGTATCGTGCAAGTCCGCCGTAATGGCTTCCGATATACAACCGATGTCGTTTTTCGTCGTAGGCGATCGCTTTCAGGTTGTTTTGCAGCAACGCATTGCCCGGCCCGGCCGTATAATAGGTAAATGTACGCGTCCGGCGATCCAGCCGGTTCAACCCGCCTCCTTCCGTACAAATCCAGATATTGCCGTCTTTATCTTCCGCCATGTGGCCGACAAAAGGATGGCTCAAACATTCCTTCCGGGTAGGATTATCAATATAATGTGTGAAAATTTCTTTTTCGGGATTGAAGTAATTGACTCCTCCGTAATACGTCCCGACCCAAATCGTTTCCTGACTGTCAATATACAAGGAAAATACGGAGGAGTGCGACAGCTTTCCCGGTAAATAGTCATATTCGCAGGAGGTGATGACGTCGGTGTATGGGTTATACATCTGCAAACCCAGAAACGTGCCGAACCAGATATGGCCGTACTTATCTTCCGCAAATTCACGTATCCGGTTACTCAAAAGGCGGTGAGGCGGCGGCGTGTTCTCGGTGTAATGTATGATTTCGCCGTCGCGGGTAATACGGAACAGGCCTTCCGTATGGGCGCCGATCCATACTTCCCCAGAGGAGCTTTCGAATACGCGGTAGGTCTGAATACCGTCTACTATGCAGACCGGTTCGTTCCGTTCTTCGATCAGATATAGTCCGTTACGGGCGCCCAGCCGGATTCGTTCGCCGGAAACGTACAGGCATTGAACATCCGCCAGATTTGTTTTCATGAAAAGGCATAAGCTATCGCCTTCCGCATCATAGGTATAAATCGTATCGTTGCAGGCCACCCATATATTTCCTTTATCGGAAGCAATGGCCGCCACGTTGGAACTGATTTCATAAAATTGCTCCGTACGTATATCATACCTGACCATCGAACCCGAAGCTTTGAAAAACACATCCCCCTTATGATTACCTGTAATAAACGTTATTTCGCGCCCCAGCAAACTGTTCATTCCGTCGTCCCGGTTTTCCTTTCCGAAATTCTTGAAAATTCTCATTTGTTCGCCGTTGTACAAACTGATCCCTTCGCGCGTACCGAACCACATACGCCCTAAGACATCCTGATAAATCGACATGACGGAGGTCTGCGACAAGCCGTCGTCCATTCCGATATGCTTAAAGTAAATAGCCGATACCGG
>JAIRSF010000125.1 GCA_031255595.1 Tannerella sp. | reverse complement strand
AGGTTGGTGAGTGCGTTTTTGCGCCGTCCGAATACGAACCAGCGGTTGCGGTATTCTTTCAGCAAATAGGGATAGAAGATAAACGTGTTTGCCGAAAGGGCTTTAAACGGGCGGTATTGTATGTTCAGCACCTGTTTGTTTACGATTGCACGATAGATGATGTCGAGATAATACAGTCCTTTCAGGCTCTCGTTTTTTTCGAAGTCAATCACCGGAACGCTCTTTTGCCTGACCGAACTGACATGGTCTTCCAGCCGGTTGACGATATCCCTCATTTCCAAGAAGTAAGAAAATCCTTTGAACTGGCGGAGCACTTCGACCGCTTCCGACATGATTTTCAAATCCTGCTCCGATAAAGGGGTATTGGTTATACTATAATCTTCATCTTCGTATTTATAGTATTTATTATCGTAAACGACGATAGGAGCATTGTAGCCCAGTTTTTCACTGCGCATCATCTGTATATCCATCTGAACGGTGCGTTTGCTGATCCCTTTATATATGCCCTCAAATTCATAAAGGGCGTCGGAACAGGCGTCTATTAAGTCTTCCAGTGTCCACCGGCGGTATTTGTTGCGCAGGCAGGTATCTATCGTCTTATAACGAATTAAGGCATTACGATTTACAGGCATAAGCTATTTTTTTTCCAAAAATACGAAAAATAATTTTGATTACGCAAAAACACTGCGCAACCGTATTAAAATCTTTGCAAACAAAACAAGTGCCGTTAGAAAAAAGCTACTTCATTTAGGCAGCAGGTCGCGGGTTCGAGCCCCGCCATTTCTCTGCAAAGGGGGATGTGGCTCAGTGGTAGAGCGGGTGTGGTTACAGTTCTTTTTTCGTCTGTTGCCTTGTTTTTTTGAAATACAGCAAGTGTTGTAAGTAAGGGAACACATTTTTTTTATTGCAAGTGAAGGGTTAACGGCCGCATATGTCGGTGAAGGGGCAGTATTCGCAAACTTTGGCGTTTTGCGCCTGGGTGAAAGGGGTTCTTGCGTCGAATATCTCATTCAGGCAGGTGCGCAGGTTGTCTTCAAATTCTTGGCGATAGTCGTCGAAATTGTTTATCAGCGTTTTATCTCTGCCGTCGACCCGGCGTATTGCCGGATCGAAATTTGCCTGTTTGAAAAGGTCGCGTGTGTAGTATACGGCGGGTTGTAGGGGTTTGCCCCCGGCTTCCGGTGAGTATAGCCAGGCATAGAGGAAGACCTGCATAACGGCTTTTCTGCGTTCTCTGGCCGTTTTATCAAACAGGCTTTCCATCCCGTCGAACGTAAGGGCGACCGGTTTCCCGCTTTTATAATCAATGATGCGCAGGGTTTCGCCTATCTCGTCTATCCGGTCGATAAATCCTTTCAGGCGGATGTTGCGTCCTCCCGCAATTTCAAACAGGCTGTGAATCGGTTTCTCGGAGTTTATATAGGTGAACGGCGTCAACGAGCGGTCGTATGCGAGTACTTTGCATACATATTTGCGGATGATCTCACCATATAGATATGCTTGTCCGGCAAGCGGTTGCGCTTTTTCCGTATGAAAAAAATCTTTGGCGAACGCTTCCCGTATTTTTTCCGTCATATTTTTATCCTGCGCCGACAGTTTGAGCAGGTCGGCTGTTATAACTTTGCCGCAGAAAGGTTTGTATACAAGCTCCATCACGCGGTGCAGTATCGTACCGAACGTATCGTTTTCGAGCGTTTCGCTGACCGTATTTTCTTCATTGATACCTTTGACGACCGATAAGTAAAACTTAAGCGGACAGTCTAAATAGATGTTGATGGCGCTTGCCGAAAGGTTTTTTTCCGTTTCAAAAGCGGCTAATGCGTGCATTATTTCTTCATTTTTCTCGACATGAAACGGATCTACATGCGAAGATGATATATTGTATACGGATAGCTTCCGTTGTACGGGGACTTGGTAGTGGTAGGTCAGCTGATGAACAAAACGGCTGACCTCTCCGCTCTGAAGCCCGTCGGTACGCGTATCATAGAGCATGATCACCCGCCGGGCACGTTGTATCATCCGGTAAAAATGATAAGCCCAGATACTTTCCTGATGTTCCTGTGTGGGCAACCCGAACCCTTTCCGCAGATGATACGGGATAAACGAGCCGGCCGCGTTTTTGGCGGGGAAAATACCTTCGTTCATCGACAGGAGGATGATGTTTTCAAAATCAAGCACACGTGTTTCCAGCACCCCCATCACCTGCAATCCAGACAATGGCTCGCCGTAAAACGGTATTTTGATGAAATCCGTCATTTGCTTTAAGAGCCTGAAATAGGTATCGGACGACATCTTTGTTTTTGTTTCACGCATCACTTCCTGCATCCGGTTTACCATCGTGTAATAATGGAAAATAAATTCCCGCTCCAGCGCTGTTGGGTCGACCTTAGGATTATCGTCCCCGGTTTCTTCGTCCGCTCCTCCCGGGCCTGTCCCCTGGATTATTTCCTTTTGATCCGCTTTTGTATTTTCGGCTTCCTGCGATAAGTAGCGGTTCATTTCTTTCAGTATTGCGGTCAGGTAATCCGATAGATCCGCCGTTGTAGCGGGAGCCGAGAATAATAATTTCAGCAGGGGAGCCAAACCGAGGGATGCGGTGGAAATATAAACCCGGTTATATTTCGTAATCTCTTTTATGAGTGCGGCCACTTCTTCCGGGCAAACCGAAGATACGTATTTATGCCTCAGGACGGCCATGACGTCACGATGGTAAAAGCGGATCTCCTCTGTTGTTTTCTGTGCATTTTTCTGCAGGGATTGCAAATCGTTCATCAGCGAAGCGACGGGTGTGCCGGATAAGGAATAGCCGAGCGTTACGTTGATGCGCGGTATATTTTCCGGTATGGAGTTCAATACCGGCGTCAAAAGTTGCTCGTCGGGCAGGACAATAGCTGTTTGCAACGCCTCCTCTGCACTCATGCCCTTGTTTCCGGCTAACTTTTCAAGTATCGGGTATAACTGTTTTGCCTGTCCGATGCGCGACGGTATACCTATTATTTCGAAATGCGTTTCTACGGGATCTTCTTCCGGCAAAGCAAATTTTGAGGGGAACATACGGATGTTTTCTTTCATGAAAAAAGAAGCCCGGTTATCCTCGTCTTTCAGTTTGCCGGAGGCGTAATCCCAGTAAAAATCCGCTATATCCTGTTGTTTCAGGTATTTCAACAGTTCTCTCTCCGCTTTCGTCAACACATTCAGCCCGACGAAAATGATTTTTTTAAAGTTCAATTTGTGTAACGCTTCGCTACTGCCGTCCGGAACATCCTTTGAGTGATATATGTTTTCGATGACCTCCCGGTAAATCAATCCGTCGTAGGCAAGCCCTTCCGCCGCAAGCGTATTTCGCAACTCCGCATAAATGGGGTACAGCAATTCCCATACGTGCAGGAAGAACCGGTTGCCCGTTTTGTCGCTTTCCGGTTGGAATGACGACCAGAAAGAGCGTATGGCCTGAATCTGGGCCGGTTTGAGGAAAGAAAACTCCTTATCAATCACATTCAGGTCTTTTACATTCGTAAACAACTGTTTCGCGTCAACCAAGTATTTGTCAATATCGTCAAAATCGTTCAGCAGCATCT
Source organism: Tannerella sp. (assembly GCA_031255595.1). Classification (GTDB taxonomy): domain Bacteria; phylum Bacteroidota; class Bacteroidia; order Bacteroidales; family Tannerellaceae; genus Tannerella. Next base: position 14,459 of record JAIRSF010000125.1, on the reverse strand, counting down.
CGCCCCAATGGACAAAATCATCAAACGTTTCGTCCGATCCGCTTTGGCGGATATAGATATCGTATAACAGGAACAGCACTTTTATACGGTCTGCCTGCCGTTTCGGATTCAGCCGGTGGAAAAGGTCGTCGATCGTCAGGATAGAAGGTGAAAAGACCGGCTTGGTTGCAACTTCCGACAGGTGCTTTCGGAAAAAGATCCCCGAACGCCGGTTTGGAAACACGAAGGCCAGATGATGAATATCCGCGCCATATTGATCATAGAAAAGCCTTGCTACCTGCTTTAAGAAAGGTGTTATCATCCGGCAAATATAGTAAAAATCTACTTAGGGGCGCGCTTTTTCAGTACGGTTTTCCTTTTGATCAGGAACAGCGGCAGGTAGATGAATATGCCGAGCAGGGAGGTGATAAGCCCTCCGATCGTGCCGGCGGCAAGCGGAAACCAGAAACTCTCCTTGTCTAATCCTACCATAAAAGGGATGAAGCCGAGGATGGTAGAGATTATCGTCAGGAATATCGGAACGATTTTTATATTCCAGGATTTGATATAGGCTTTCATGCGGTTCATGCGGGGTTTGCGCGCTAATATGCGGTTATACTCGTTGACGAGATAAATACTTGCATTTACGGTAATGCCGCATAATAATACGAACGAAGCAAAGCCGCCCTGGTCAAAGTTTAAATTGAACAGGTAGAAGGTCAGGAAGACCCCGATATAGGATACGGGTATGACAAAGATGATGGCAAGCGGCTGTTTGAGCGAATTGAACAGGATAGACGTCATAATAAAGATGATAAATATAATCACACCGAGAAACAGGTATTGCTTTTTATCTTTCTCACTCCACCAGTAGTAGCCCTGTTCGTTTTCCGCCGAATATCCGATCGGCAGATCCTCATTGAACCGTTCGAGTTCGCGTTTGAGGATACTGTTCCCTTGCTGAGATGATCCGATATACTCATATTGCAGGCAGAGCACATATTGCTGGTTTTCCTTGACAATATTTTGCGGCGTCTGCATTTTTTCGATCGTGGCAAGCTCTCCGGTTTTATAGTATTTACCGTTCAGGGTGCGGCTCATGTTGGCGAGGCTCCACAGGTCGTAAAGGCGTCCCTGCAGCGACGACATCTTTATGTTTTCGATCTGTTCGTCGCCGTTTACATATCCGCAATAGATGTCGCGTCCGAACACAGGGCTTATGGAGGCATATAATTCATAAGGGGGTATGTCTTCGCTTGCCATACGTTTGTGGTCGAGGCTGAACGTATATTCCCGATAGTCGTCTTTGTACCACGAGAACAGGGAATTGATAAAAACCTCTTTGATACGGGGGCGTGTCAGCAGGCGTTCGCGCAACGTATCGGCATATATATACAGGTCGTCATAATTGTATCCGTATAGTTTTATGCGCATGCTTCCCGCAAGTTCGCGTACATCGTTGCTGAACCCTTGATCCTGCAACCCGTAAACGCCCCAGCTGCCTCCGCCTAACTGCAGGGCTTTCGTGACAACGTTGCTTTTCAACTGATACGGGAAGCCGCTTTTCTCCGCTTTTTCTGTGAACAACACCTGGATATTTGCCTGCCGCGGATTCTGAATACTGGTTTGAAACTGGCGTATTTCTTTAAACTGGCTCAGGTAACTTTCCATTTGCCCGATGATCCGGTTCATTTGCCCGATCGTTGTTCCGTTCGGCATCGAAGCGGTGATGGTCAACCTTGTTTCGCCTTTATGGGAAAAATAGCTGCCATCGAACACTTTCTGAGCAAAAAGGCGCAACGTGCCTCCCAGTGATTTTTCCAGGATAGGACGCACCTTTTCCTTAAAAATAGCGGAACCGGTAATTTTATTGTATTGTTTGGAGAAATCGCTTTCTCCGTTTATTTTCTCCGGAATCATGAACACCGGGAGCCCGAAAGCCAGAACCAGCAAAATGAGTGTTACGGGACGCAACCGCAACAGGCAGCGGATCATCGAAAAATAAAACTTATTGAAATAAAGAACCGCTTTTTTAGGGTTAAAGCGCAGCCTTTTTATTTTTAGCCGGATCTTTTTCCGTTTTATTTTCATGTTTTCGATAACGGCAGGCACAAGTAAGAAAGAAACGGAGAGTGAAACCATCAGGTTGATCATCACTACGGCGGCGAAATCCTGCAAGTTCAGCCGTATCTTTTCATTCAGGAAGAAGATCATGGCGAGCGCCCCGACGGTTGTGAGGGTAGCCGCGAGAATAGAAAGGAACACTTTCCGGTCGCGGTTGCGCAGGTAATGATCCGCCATGATGATCGTATTATCGATGATGAGGCTCAGCGAAATGGTGATACCCGCTAATGAATAGAGCTGTATCTCAAGTCCTAACGCATAGTAGAGGATAAAAGCGATGGAAATGTTGAAATACAGGCTGAGGACGATGAGCAACAGGTAGCGGGCGTTGAACATGGTGAAGAATACGAACAACAGGAGGATCAGTATGGTGAAAAAAGTACGGATATAAATTTTATTGAGTTCCTTACTGATGTACTCGGTTGCATCATAATTGATATGCATCTCGTAACCTTTCGGCAGCGCCTGTTTGATTTCCGCTATTTTATCTTTTACCGCTTTGCTGAGGCGCAACTGGTTGGCGTTTTCCGTTGCGGTCAGGGTGATATAGATAGAGTTTAACCCGTTGATACGGTAATAGTTGGTGGGCGGTTCTTCCCGGTAGGTGACGGAAATGAGCTGGTCGAGGCATATCATACGCCCCTCTTTGTCCTCCAGATAAATATCCCGGGCCTGAAACCCCTTGCTCTTTGCCCCGTTACCGGTGATCAGGGAAAGCCGCATGTGTCTTTTTCCGATATGCTCATTCTCGACCAGCGCCATGCCCAAGGCTTCTTTTCGATTGTGTGACTCGATGGCGTTCCTTAGGTCGGCTACGGTGATGCCTAATGCATCTAACCGGTTGATATCATATTCGAGCAACCATTCCATGGGAGTTGCGCCGTACACCTCTATTTTGTACAAGTCCGGGATCTGGGCCAGTACCGGTTTGATATGTTCTTCCGCGTACCGTTGGATAACGATAGGCGGCACCATGGCGTCGATGTTGTATGAGATAAACGGGCGAGCCGAATTGTCGTCGGGCAGGTTGACGTAGATGACGGGGTAGGAAATGGATCCCGGAAGACTTGGCCATGTCTGGCGTACGATGGTAGACGCTTCGAACCTTGCCATATCCATCGAGGCATGCTTGTCTAATTCGAGTGTGATGCTCCCGTAATTGTTGGCGGAGGTCGATCGAATATTTTTCACCCCACTGATACGCGCCAGCATAGCTTCCAGCCGGGAGGTCACTTCCATCTCGACGATACGGGCGGAGCTGCCGTTCATGTTGAACCGGACGGTCAGGCTGGGCAACGCACGTGTAGGCGACAGCTTGACCGTCAGGGACGGTATCACTGCCAGGCCAACTAATGAAACAGCCACAAATGCGACTATTACGGTAAAGGAGGATATGTGCGATTTATTTTTCATTTGTCCGGTCGGGTGGTATTATTTTTTCAACGGTTGAGAGTATAATTTATTCTCGACGGTTGAAGATATAGGCATGTTGTATTCAAAATCGTACAGCGTCAGTTTCCGTATCTTGAAATAATTCACCCAATAATTTTCGAGAGCCGATATATAATTGCGTCTTGCCGTCTGTTGCCGTTGGCGTGAGAGGGTGAGCGTATTGATGTCGGCTTTACCGATCATAAAACGCCGGCGTGTCTTGTCGTATGCATCGTCGGCAATCACTAAAGCCTCCTCGGCAGAACTTATCTGGTCTTTTTGCACGTTGAAATCGCCGACCGTCATAATTACGTCTTCTTCGATTTTGATTTCACCCTGGCGGGCCGTTATCTCCGTTACATTTAAGTTGTTGCGGGCTACATTGTATCTTCCGCGGCGTACCCCCCAATCTATGAGAGGGATAGATATGTTCAGCGAAATGATGTCCTGGCGCAACGGGTCGCGGTAAACGTCGGCAAACCTGCCGGACACTTGATTGTATCCGACGCTGGCCATGATCGAAGCATTGAACATGGATTCCTTTTTTGTTTTATCCACCTGCTGCTGCGATTCGAGGATACTTTGCTTGTAACCGATCAGATCGGGATTATTAGTGCGTGCTTCATCCAATGCTTTTTCGGCAGATATATCCATTGATTTCGGGTAGCTCGGCAACCGGATACGGATGGGCGTGTTTTTATCCATGTTCAGGAATGACGACAGGGCGAACATGGCGCGTTTCAGTACGATATCGGCATTTTTCAGGGAATTGACGGCGTTGATACGGTCTAATTTCAGCGTCAGCAGATCCGTTTGGCTGATCGCCGCAATCTTATAACGTTCCTCCCCGATGGAATAAAGCGTGTCCGTATTGTACATGTGTTCTTCCGCCAGATCATATTCCGCTTGCGCCATAGCTAAGCTAAAGAAATAGGTAGCTGCCAGGCCGGCCGTATTTTCCAGGTCATAAATCAACTGTTTTTTTGCTTTTTCGTATTTCAACGGTTCGATCTTCTTTTCCCATTTGAACGTGTTGTATCCGACAAGTTCCTGATTGTAACCGATGCGTACGGGAATGGATGTATATTGCGTATACGTTTTGTCGCCGAAGTTACGCAGGTAGTCTAAGTTGGTATTCAGGAAAAAGGTTCCGCCCAGCAGATCGAAGTTCTGCACGACCGAAAGCCCTCCGCGCGCTTCGAAGGCCTGTTGCTGACGGTAGATATCGATATCCGATTCCGAGTCGTACCGTTTGACGATCGTACGGTTATATTGTCCGGGCGTCAGGTTCAGCGTCAGGCTGGGCAGCCGGTTGGCTTTAAAGGCGCGGTATTCCCAGTATCTCGCCATATAAATGTTTTTTGACCGGAAGGCCTCCAGCGAACTATCTCCCGCCAGCGTGATGGTCTGTTCGAGGCTCAGGACAACGGGCGAAGATTGCAAAAGCGACTCCATATGATTTACCGCCCGGACGTCTTTTCTTTCCACTTCCTGCGCCTGTATGGGAAGCAGTTCTCCCGACGTCCGTAATATGAAAAACAATGCAATCAAAATTTTATTTCTCATAACTTCTTAGTTTCTTTATTCATAATATCCGGGTTTATCTTCCCTCGTTGTTATCATGAGTGATTTGTTTGTTTTTATAGATTCTCCAGTAGATAAGCGGTATAATATAAAGGCTTACAAGCGTACCGATGAGCATGGACGATATCATGGCGATCGCAAGCGGTTTCTGTATTTCCGACCCCAGGTCGCCGGCAAACAGCATCGGAACCATGGCGACTACCGTTGTGAGGGATGTCATGATGATCGCCCTCAGGCGGCGGTGTCCCGCCGTATGGATGGCTTCCATCAGGGGCACGTTCTTTTTACGTAATTCGTTGATCATATCGATCTTCAGGATCGAGTCGTTGATGATGATACCGCATGTCACGACGATACCGATCGCACTCATCAGGTTGAGCGTGTGACCGAACAGCCATAAGGTAACGAGCGCTATCATCACATCGATGGGGATCTCTATCAGGACGATCAGCGGTTGCAGGAAGCTTTCGAACTGGGCGGCGAGGATGAAGTACATCAGTAAGATGGAAATCATCAGGATGATGATCAGTTCGTTCAACATCTTTTTGTTTGAGAAGTAACTGCCGGAAAAACGCACATCCCATGCTTTTATCCGGCCGATTTCTTCTTTGGTTTTGTACATCAGTCCTTTCGGGTCTTTTACATGCCGGTAGGATACCGGGATATATTCGCCGTTTTTGCCGGCTATGATCGTTTTAAGCCCTTCTGCCGGAACAATGGAAACGAAGTGGCTCAGGGGTACCTGCTGTTGGTCTTCCACCGTATTGGTGCGGACGAGCGTCCGGTTGACGATTTCGTTTAAGGTCTGCTCCTCTCCGGCGATGGTGATCGGCAGGTATTGTTGATAGGAACGCAGTGTGGTGACCTGATTTTCACGAAACGCTGTTTTGAGGATTTGTTCGATGCCGGGATAAGACACATTGTATAACAACAGTTTTTCCCGGTCTACGTGGATACTCATTTCTTTTTCGAACGTGACCCCTTCGGAACGTTCGCCGGATACCTCATCCAATCGTTTTTCGATCTTTCGGATATCACCGGCTTCGGGCGTATTTTGTTTGTTACCGTAATAAAGTTCGGCCACCAGATCGGATTCTCCGGTTACGAATATCTTCTCGAAAACGGTTTCCGGCGGGGTGAACGAAACGACGGCCAACGGGTATCGGCTTTTGATCAGGCGGTCTATTTCTTCCCTTGTTTTTTCGGCCGACCGGGCATTGTCCGCTTTGATGTAAAGTTCGCTTTCGGACGTCGGCATCTTGCGTTCGTTATCTAATATGAATTGTTGACGGCCGATGTATGCCGAGTGTTCGAGCGTCAGCGCGTCGATTTCGCGGCAAAGATGATTCATGCGGGAGTGGTTTTCGTCTAAGTGGATATTTTCTCCCCAGTCGATATGTGTCAGCAACTCTACCTGGTCTACCGCAGGCATGCTTGTTTTGGGGATGATATTGAACATGAGCACACAAAGCGGAAAAACGGCTATGACAATGATTACATTCAGCATTTTATGGGCAAATGTAAAATCAATCAGGCGGTCGTACCAGCGAAAAAGCATTTTGTTCCCGCGTTCCTGATACGAACGAATCCGTTCGCCCCAGTTGCGGCGGGTGAATTTTTTCATATACAAAAGCTTGTACATTACGGGTAGCAGCATGATGCCGGTAAAATAGGAGATCAGCAGCCCGACGGAAACGGCAAACGCTTCGTCGACGAATATAGCGCCCGCTATCCCGCTCAGGAAGATCAACGGGAGGAATACCGCGATAGTGGTCAATGTGGAACTAAGCATCGGAGTGATGACTTCGGTCGTCCCTTTGATGCAGGCGTCTTCGAGCGACAGGCCCCGCTCGCGGTACTGGCTGATATTTTCCGTTATGATGATGGAGTTGTCAATCATCATCCCCAATGCAAGGATTAGTCCGGACAACGATATGATATTCAAAGATTTGCCGAAGAAATAGAAGAACTGGAAACACATGATCAACGAAACGATCATGCTGATGCCGATGACGGTAGGCGATTTGGCATCTCCGAGGAAAAGGAATGCTACGATACAGATCAGGATAAAACCCATGACGAAGTTATCTTTCAGGTTAGAGATGGTATAATCCAACAGTTCCGTCTGGTTCCGGTTGACGGTAAACTCTATATCGGGATAAAGCGTGCGGAAGTGTGAGATGGTGTTGTTTAACGCCTCCTTCAGATTGTTCATGTTTTCGGCGGACTGTTTGATGATGGCCAATGTTACAGCCCGTTTCCCGTTTACCACCGACAGGCCCCGTTCTTCTTCCGGTATGATTTTTATCGAGCAAAGATCCTTTAGCTGATAGATGCGGTCGGACTTGCGGAGGTAGATGTTTTCGATGTTTTCGGTTGTATGCAGGAGAGATGAAAATTTGACGTTATATTCATAATACCCGTCGCGTATCACCATGCTGCCTACTTCAATATTATTGTTTTTGACGGCCGATTCGATATCGGTGAGTGTGATGCCGGCAATCTCCAGTTTGTTCATATCGGGCATGATCTGCACCTGGCGGGCTACTATGCCGGTTGCGTCGACCATGGTGACTTCGGGTAACTGTTCGATGCGCCGTTTGATCACCGTTTCGGCAAATTCGCTCATTGTGAGGAACCGTTCGATATCCGTTTCTCCGTATTTGTTGTCGTCTTTGAGTGTCAGGTTCAGGTAGAATACCGGAATATCCGTTGCGCTTGCTTTGATGACCCGCGGCCGTTCCAGGTCACGCGGCATGTAGTTCATCGCTGCGTCGATCTTTTCATTGACTTCAATGAATGCAAGGTTGATGTTGGCGCCATAGTCAAAACGCAAATTTACCTGCGCACTACCGTCGCGGGTTTCACTTTTAATGTCCCGTAGCTTGGTCACCTGCATCAGGTGCCTGCGCAGTGACGTTACTACCGTATTTTCCAGTTCCCGCGCCGAACTGTTCGGCATGGATACCTGGACAGTGATATCCGGTATCGGAATGTCGGGGAGCAACGACACCGGCAATGTGAAATATGTGATAATCCCGATAATCACCATTGCCAGGAACGCCATCAGTACGGCAATCGGCCGTTGTATTAAGAATTTAACCATGGTATCGGTCGAGAGTTGAGAGTGGACGGTTGATCGTTGACGGTAGACGGGCGTCAATTGAATTGTTCGGATAGGATATCATCTGTTGCATGTATTTATTCATTGTTTTTTGGTTTGAGTCGGGATGATTGTATGCCTCATGTTTGTGCGAAGCGCCTCGTTGTCGGAATATGCATGGCCAATGGCTTGTGGGATGCATGTGCGATTAATCGGCGATTAGTTTTACATTTGTTCCGTCAGCCAGGTGTTCGTTGCCGCTAATGATAATTTCGTCCCCTTCCTGAATGGTTTTGCTTGTGATCGAGTAGTGTGTTGCATTCTCGAACCCGGTGTCTACATAGTTCCATGCCGCTTTGCCTCCTTTGTAGACAAACACCACCTGTTTGCCGGTGCGCAAAACAACGGCTGTTTTGGGCACTACCCATTGTTTGCCGAGCGACCGGAATACGCTGATGCGGACATTCATCCCGTTAAACATTTTCGGATGGGGCTGTATGTATGCTTTCACGCGAACGGTTCCTTCTTTGTCCACGCTGGGGTTGATGCTGGCAATGTTTCCGGCCGATTCGATATCCGGCGAAGCATACGATTGGATCCGTACCTTATCGCCTGTTTTTATCAAAGGGAGTTCGTTTTCAAGGATCCGGAAATCTACCTCCGGTTTCCCTTCGCCGATGATCGTACAGAACGGTGTGGATGCGTCAACCGCACAGTGAGGTTTGGAAAACATATTTGCGACCGTACCTGCTATCGGTGTTTTCAGTGTGGCATTATCTAAGTTATATTTTGCGAGGTCGTATTGTATTTGGGCATAGTTGTATCCGCTTCGTATGTAGGCTAACCGGAGCATATCCTGCGGGATGGAAGCCGAGTCGGCCAATGAATATCCCTGTCCGATCAATACGTCCTGCAACTCAAGATGCGCTTTTTGCAGGTTATCTTCCGCCTGCCGGTAGCTGTTGGAGAGCTGAAACGTATCCAGCATTGCAATGGAAGCTCCTGCTGCAACGCGGTCGCCGTTCTTCACAAAGATTTGTACCGGCACGTTACCCGACGAAAACGACACAAATTGCAATTCCGCCACCTGTTGTGCGCTGACCCGCCCGTTGCTCACTAACTCGTGTTCAAAGTCTATGGTACGCAGTGTTTCCGTCTGCACCTCCGCCTCTTCTGTGGGAAGCACGGTTTCCACCGATTCTTCTTCTTCGGTTGCTTTTTCTTCGTTGTTTCCTTGTCCGCAGCACGTCAGTCCCGCAATCAGGAATAGTCCCGCCCAAAATTTTAGGTTCATGATATTCAGTATTTAAAATGAGCTACTCAAATGTGCCGCTTCATTGTGTTGTTCGTGTTTAATCTATTCATCGTTGTAAATCGCCTTCAAATATAAAAACAAAAAATAAAGATTGTATCTACCTTGTCTTCTTTTTTTAAATTATTAATACAATCCATGAATTTTTATAATTTGCCGCAAAGTTACGATTTCCTTTCGTAAAAGTAAGGTACGTATAATATTTCGTATCATAAAATAATATCGCGCGAAAATGCGGGTTTCCAATGTTAAATAACATTATACGATTAGTATAGGTTTTGGATAACACCACCCACTCCTGTTTTTTTTGTAATGAAGGGGAAGTCGGATTTATAGTGGAGAGGTTTACTATGCAATCATAATTTTACGAATAATGTGTTTTATAACATGCGAAATGCTTTTGTCGTTATAAAAAACAGGTATATTTTTGTGAATTAAATATTGTCAGACAGGCTTTTACAATAAAGTTTATGGGACTGACGTGTATTTGTGTGGAATAAAGAAAGAATCTATTAAACTTGTGAAAAATATTATGAAACAAATAAACGAAGCATTCCTTCCCCGTATGGTGAGGCATTTTCTTTTATGGAAAATAGGGCTGGAAAATGGTTGTGCTGGTTATGGATTGAAAAAATCATTAAATATAAAAATATGAAACCAAGTTTTGCGAACAGGAAAGCATTGCAAAATGTATTTACCGATCTGCTGAGAGCATTACATGTAAAACATACACAATCCTTCTCGAGTAAATATTTTCGGGAACATCCGCACAGAGACAATCTGTTTGGCCTTTCCCGGATGTTATCGGACTATCAGATAGAAAGCAAAGGCCTCCAGATTAATAATAAAGTCGAAACGCTGCCGGAATTGGAAGTTCCTTTCATTGCTCATACCGGATCGGATTTTATTACGGTGATACAAAACTCATCGAAACAAGTGGAATATGTATGGCGCGGGAAACGAATTACGATTTCTCCGGAAAAATTTCTTGACCGCTGGTCCGGTGTTGTACTGTTGGCAGAAGCAGATGAAGATTCGATAGAACCGGACTTTAGCGCACATCATAAACAGGAAATCTTGCTGGCAGGTAAAAAAATATTCCTTGCATGTGTTATTATTCTCCTGTTGGGAATAGCCGGATATTCAACCGGCGTATTTAATACGGAAGGATATCCAGTCACCCTGTTAATCAATCTTGTGGGTATATATATCAGCTATTTACTTATACTTAAACAGATGCATGTTCAAAGCCGCTATGCAGATAAAATTTGTTCATTGCTTGTGCGCCCAAATGATTGCAATAATGTATTGGAATCGGAAGATTCCCGGTTTTTAGGCTTGTTCAGCTGGAGCGAAATCGGATTGGGATATTTTATGGCCAACATATTATTGACGCTATTTTTGCCGTCTTTCTATCCGTATGCGGCGCTTATTAATTTGTGTGTGCTGCCTTACACCGTATGGAGTGTGTGGTATCAGAAAAAGGTGGCCGGACAATGGTGTCCTTTATGCCTGATTGTACAAGCCACAGTTTGGCTGTTGTTTACCGGTAACCTGTTCTTCGGATTAATTCAATGGCCTGTTTTTACAGTAGAGGCGATCTTATTTACAGGATGTATTTATGTCATACCGCCATTTTTATTAAACCTGCTTATTCCGCAATTATCCGATACGGACAAAACCGAACAAATTACACAGGAAATCAATAGCCTGAAAGCGAATGAAAATATCTTTACAACTCTGCTGAACGGGAAAACGCGGTATAATGTTCACAAATCTGTGTCTTCAATTCTTTGGGGAAATTCGGAATCGAAACATCTGATTACGGTTGTTACCAATCCTCACTGTAATCCGTGTGCTAAAGTGCATGTCCGGCTGGAACAGTTGCTCAAAGACACAAAAAACGGCTATTGCCTGCAATATATACTGACTTCATTTAATGAAGAACTGGAAGAAAGCAGCAAACTGTTCATTGCCATGTATCAGCGAAATAACATTCCTGATTTTCTCTCTTTCCTGAAAGAATGGTATGAAACAGGCAAGAATAACAGGGAAGCGTTTTATGAAAAATATCCGTTTAACAGGCGGGATAAAACTTTAATATCAGAGTTTCAGCGGCATAAAACCTGGTTGAACGAAACAAAAATCCGGGCGACACCGACCATTTTATTTGATGGATATGAATTGCCGGATAAATATAAGATAGAAGACTTGAAATATTTTACGGATATGGATTGCTGTTGATAGATATGGAAAAAAGTATCTCTCTTTTGTCTGTGGAGACCGGTCAACAAAAACGGGATTACAATAGTGAAACAAAATCAAAGGATTAATTGTAAGGCATTTTACTTCTGATTATTGGAAGAGTTATGAAGAATTTATTCCATCGGATAAACTTCTTCAAGCAAAGGCCGAAACATTTACCGTAGAAGGTTATAACAGCCGCATAAGACATTATTTGGCGAGATTTCATAGAAAAACGAAATGTTACAGTAAAGCAGACTATATGATTATTTTTTCCTTAAATTTACTGATGATGAAACTTAATAACGAGTTAGCTTATTAATTTAACAATACCGATAATTAACATAACACTATATCAATGGAAGAAAACGTAACTAAGATTACCAATCCTTTCGCATCATCAAAATTTTTATATGAATCATTTTGTAGGATTAAAATACAGAAAAAGTTTTAATTTGGGTGACTACATTCAATCTATTGCGGTGGAGCGGTTTCTTCCCAAAATCAATTGTAGATTGGATAGAGACACTCTGGCCACTCTATCCGGGAAAAAAAAACGCCTGTTGGTAACCAACGGATGGTTTTCCCATACTCCGGAGATGTGCTTTCCTTTTTCCCATACGGTAATTCCGCTGTTTTACGGATTACATATTACGAATTGGAACAACAGTTGGTCGCATTTCCTCAAACCGGAAAGTATTGAATATCTAAACACCTATGCTCCGGTAGGATGCCGGGACAGATATACGGCAAAAGTACTGGAAAATCATGGCGTTCAGACATTTTATTCAAAATGTCTGAGTTTAACATTGCCGCGAAGAAAAACTCAATACAGGAAAGACTGTTATATGATAGTTGATGCGGAGCATATTTCCCTGCCCGGTTTTATAAAAGACAAATCCATATATTTGACACACATGTACATGGACAAGCGTTCGGAATCCGATGCCTTTGGGTTAGCCAGGCAGTTATTGCAATATTACATGGAAAAGGCAACGGTGATTATTACGTCCAGGCTTCATTGTGCGTTGCCTTGTCTGGCAATGGGAATCCCTGTAATTTTCTTCAACAATCCGTCGGATTATCGTGTAAGTTTACTGGAAGACATCGGCATTAAAATAAATGCTGTAAACAGTCAAAGGGATACGGATTTCTGGACATCAGCCATTCAACAAATTAATTTTGACCGGATAGAAAAAAATAAATCTGAAATTACAGATGATTTTACAAAACGTCTTGATGTATGGACACATGGAATAATCACGTAAAACGGTTATATATTGCGCACGGGATAGGTTTGTGTATTGGGTATACGGTTGTACGATGCATCTTACCATTAGAATGGCAGACATCATGCACAAAATCATATCGCGCACAGTATAATTAAGCATCCCGTCCTTGTCAAATAGCCATTTCCGGTCATTTTTGCCCAAAAAGTCCAAAGGAACTTTGGTGTTGTTGATTTTTGCGTCATTTTGCTGATAATGCTCAATACCGGTTTTTTTTCTGCAATAATCCGATATGATTCGGAAAGCCGCCATGTAGTATCAGGTAACTGGTGATGCGTTGAAGCAATACTTTTTCTTATGTTCTTATCATCGGATGTCAATTTTCCGCCAATTTTTTTTTCAAGGGAGCAAAGAAGCGTTCCAATAACGAAATATCTGCTGTTATAATGCCCGCCTGTCCCTGCATGTTGGGCAAGTAAGGCAATTCCTTTTTGTAGGTTGTCAACAGTTTGTCGGGCAAGGTGATTTTCAGCGTATAATAAGCGGCTTCACCCTGTTGAACGGGAACTAAAGAAACATTTTGTACAACGCCTCTCAGTATTCCGTATTCGTTTTCCGGGAAATTTTCCAGACGGATGTTCACTTTCTGTCCCATTGTTACCTTGCCCGAACGGGCGATAGGAAGCATTGCCTTACCGATAATTTGAAATTCATTTTCGGGAACAATGGTAAAAATTTCACTCCCTGACGCTACATTCTGGTTTTCTATCCAGTAGCTGGTAAAGGTGATTTTACCGTCGATGGGCGCCGAAAGAACATAATTCAGTTCCCAGCCCCGGATTTCCGTTTTCAATTGAGAAAGCAGGGACTGTAATTGAGAAAGCAGGCTGTTACCTTCTTCCGTGTCCTGATGACTGGCGTCGAACAGTGATTCTTTCAACCGATCAATCTCTATCCGCATGTTATTGAGTGACGACTGCATGTTTTCCAGCGACAGTAAACCCTCCAGATACCGGCTTTTACTGCTGTCCAGTTCCTTTCCGGACAAACCGCCTTTTACGTACATGTTCGAATCGCGGACATATCCCTTGCGCGTCAATTCAAACTGCTCTTTCATGATTTTTTGCTGCCGGAGCAAGCTCTTGTATTGTACTTCATACTGGTTGATTCGTTCTTTTGTTAAGGTCATTTTTTGAGGATAATAAAGTTCTCTCAAGTATTCCCTATAATTAAACAGCGATACATAAAACGAAGCATAAAGGTTTTGCAATGTCCCGACCTTCATATTTTTATCAGGTATTGAAAGATGTACGATCTGTTCCAAATCCAGGGTATCAAGATACTGTTTTAAAAGGCGAACGTCGCCGGTTTGGGCCGGATTATCAACGACAGCCAGATAATCGCCGGCTTTTACGCTTTGGTTATCTTTCACATATAATTCCTTCAATTTGCC
>JAIRSF010000071.1 GCA_031255595.1 Tannerella sp. | reverse complement strand
TTTTTTACAAGCATCTCAAAAAGCACTACTTATGGTGTAGAAAACCGCTGAATAATTATAGTTCTTTGCACACGGATAAAGAAATACAAATATTATTTACTTATTAATTCAAAATCTTATGAAAAATTTATTATTACTATGTATCGGTTTAGTCCTTTTCACAGGAAAAGGCTCTGCGCAAAATCATCTCAACCTGCGGCGGTTGAACAAAGAAGAATTGAAGTATGAAATGTCACGGAACGCTCCCCAGCTTTATAGGCAGTACAGGACAGGAAGTACGCTCTCGGGTGTCGGCATGGGCTTAACGCTTGGCGGCATCGCAGCAATTGTTATTGGCGTCGCCACCGGCGAAAAGGAAACGGTAACGGAAGGAGGACAAACAACCCTCTATATCTACGGGGCAGGAGGCGGAATTGCGGCCATCGGGACAGCCTGCGCATTAGCAGGTACTCCATTGTGGATTATCGGCAACGTAAAGAAAAAGAAAGCACGAAACAGGTATATCCGGGATTACAGCTACGATCTTCCCGGCAAGCCCTCACCCTATCTACAACTCAATGCGGTTCGCAATGGCATGGGACTGGCCTACGTCTTCTGAATCCGTATTATATACATCACTATTAAAACTTTACATTATTCACCCATAAATATTGAACATTATGAAAAACTTAGGATTTAATATTTTTATAACAACAATGACGGTATTTTGCATGTTATTCTTAACCGCCTGTCCGAAAGAAGAAAGAGAACCGGACACTCTATCTGTAGCGCCGGCAAGCTTCACCTTTTCTGCAGATGACACCCGTGAGCAAGTCGCAACCATAAGTACCAATGCCCCCTCCTGGAAATTCAGCGGAGGAGAAAGCTGGCTGAATATTTACACAAAACAGGACGACAAGCTCTATGTCACAGCTCAAAACTACACAAACACCGAAACATCCCGGAAAGCGACCATCACGATCACTGCCGGTGATGCCATGCCGGTAACGGTCTCCGTCGAACAGACCGCCAAGGAGATCAACACGCTATCCGTCAATCCTACATCGCTTTCATTCGACGGAAACGAAACCGGAGAAAAAACGGCAACAATCACAAGCAATGCTCCCTCTTGGGATGCAACCTGCGACGCATCCTGGTTAAGGCTATCCCAACAGGACAAAACGCTCAAAGTATCGGTTTCGACGAAAAACACCGGAACTGCCGACCGGACTGCCGACGTTCGCATCACAGCCGGTAATGCACCTGCGCTAAGTATGAAAGTAACGCAAACGGTCGCCCTCTACCTGACCGTTTCGCCGACCTCTCTCTCGTTCGGGGTAAATGAAACAAACGACGTTAAAACACTAACAATCAACACTAACTGTTCGAGTTGGAACGTGACATCGAGCACATCCTGGCTCTCTGCCACCAAAAGCGGCAACACACTTCGCGTAAGGGTCAATTCGGCGAATACGGGCAGTTCCTCCCGCCAGGCTGAAATCAAAATCACAGCCTCCGGCGTACCGGATGTTATAGTGAAGGTAACCCAAGCGGAGTCCACATACCTGAACGTCACGCCGACCTCCCTCTCGTTCGAAGCAAAGGAAACCTCCACCAAACAGGTATCCGTCAGCACTAATGCCTCCTCAGCTTGGGAAGCAACAGCGAGCGCATCCTGGGTATCCGTCACTAAAAGCGGCAACAACGCGTTCAACGTAAAAGTCACAGCAAATACGAGCACGTCCGCGCGCAATGCCACCATCACCGTCAAAGCGGATAACGCGCCAAACGCAACCGTATCGGTCACACAAAACGGCGCATCAAGCGGTAGCACCCCTCCATTCGGAGAAATCGCAAGAAGTTCCTATACGGCAACCGGTATCAATGAAAAGGGCGCCACCGTGCGCTGGAGTGGTACAATCATTCCGGTCAACGGAACTAAGCCTTATTATGAAATTACAAACTGGGCCAATACGGGATATACCTTATATTGCAACTACATATATGGCCTTATTGTGATGGATCTCGAGAAGACAGTCGGCAACATGACAAATGATTATTTGATTTTTCGCCCAGCTCTCTATGACAGTCGTACCAATATAATAACCTTTTATATTGGAAATTTCATCCTCAAGTATGACAAGAGCAGCAAAGTACTGGATTGTTCCGTTACTATGGAGGGAGAGAATGGCTACATTGTTCTTATCGCCAAATCTAAGTCCAATGACGAATATCAAGGAAACGTCGGTAATATGTGCCAAAATGTGAAACTTACGCTAACCTCCACTTCTTCGGCGCCGATGTCCGGCAACGAAGAAACATATGAGGTACCCTTGGACAACCGGAAAGAGATCCGTTCGCTGCCTACCGCCCCTCATCCGGAGACTTCCCCTAAAGTTAAAAACATTTATAAGCAATTAAGATAACATCACATGATCAGAATCAACCATCTTATCCTAATAATTACCGCCCTACTGACTTGCTTCGGATGCGAAGACAAAGAAACCTACAACACTTCACATCCGGAGAACGGCGGTATTATCTTGACAATGGACTGGTCGAACATCACGGATATACCGCCATCAGCCTGCCGGGCACACCTTTTTTCCAGTGGCGGTACAAGCCAACTCTTTGACCTTACCAACGGGACAAACAACCTGGTCACAGAACCGGGAGACGGCTCCTTACTCGTATACAACCTGGCGGAACAGGTCACCATATCCGGGAAAAAAGCCACCATTGCGCCCAACAACAACGGTACAGGCATCTCGCCCAATCCCGGACACCTTTTCTCCTACTACGGGCAAGTACACACCGAACGCGACCGGGATATCGCACTGACGGCCTCGATGAAACGGCAAACAAGCGACTTCAAACTCTCTCTTGCCATCAAACCCGCGGCCATGATCAGCCGGGTTCAACAAATCGACGCCGAAATAACGGGAATCGCATCCGCGCTGGATCTGGAAACGAATGCCTTATCGGAAGCCGCCGCCGTCTTCGTTTCACTCGCCAAAAGTGCTTATTATGCCACGACGACGATCCGTTTATTCGGCTTTGATTCATCAACCGGAAAAATCCTCCGGCTGAACATCCAATTGGAAAACGGACGTACCATCCAATTAGAAAAAGACCTCAGCACATTGGTCACGGAATTTAACCCGTCACGCAACAGCCTGTTTTCACTCAACGCAGACCTCTACCTGTCGGAAGAAAACGGCCTCCTTGACAACTGGGAATGTAATACCGAAAGCCGCTACCTATCCGTATCCGCGTTGGAAGTAACCCTACCCGGCAACGCCTCCGGGGAATCCATCGCCATTACGACCGACCAATCTTCGTGGGGATACAGTCTGATAGCAGCCGGCGACTGGCTAACCCTCACCCAAACGGACACACAATTGGAACTCTCCGCCTCCGAAAATACGGAACCAATAGAGCGTCAGGCAACCATCCACATCTCCGCCGGAGGCTTAAGCGAAACCATAACGGTCATTCAGCAACAGCACATCGCAAAGGAATATTCCGATAAAGAATGGACTCTACTGCAACGCGCCACCATCGGCAATGGGATCAACCTCATCCTGATGGGCGACGGATATACAATAAAAGATATGGCCAAAGGAACCGGCAAGTACGAAATAGATATGCGCCAAACGATGGAACACTTCTTTTCCGTCTACCCGTACACACGATACCGGGACTACTTCAATGTCTACATGGTCGTCGCCATCTCCAATGAAGAAGGCATCAGTATCAAATTGCCCCAGACGACGGTTGATACGAAATTCAGCTCTTTATGGGAAGGGCCCTATTCAACGGGAATCGAATGTGATGCAAACACCGTATTCGACTATGTAAAGCTCATTTCCGAACTCTCCTCCGCAAATATCCATGACCTAACGGTTATCATGCCTATCAATGCATACATATATGCGGGAACTTGTTCCATGTTTCATAGTCCCCTCCCCAGCAACAGCTACGGCTATGCCGAAGGATTCTCCATCAGCATGTGTCCAGTAGGCTGGGATTTTAAAGAAACCGTCGTTCACGAAGCGGGGGGACACGGCTTTTCTAAAGTCCGAGATGAATATATCTACCGGGACGAAACGTTTCCTTCGGAAGAACGGGAAGATGTCATCAAACGAAAGGCAGAATGGGGCTGGTATGAAAACCTTGATTTTTACGACAACATTTTGCTAACATCGTGGAGAGGCTTTGCAAATAATCCGAAGTACCACATGGTAGGCACATTCGAAGGCGCTGCCAAGTATGGAAAAGGGATCTGGAGGCCGGAATACAATAGTTGTATGAATAACAACGTCCTCTACTTCAACGCTCCGACCCGCTGGGCGCAAGTACGGCGTATCATGCGTCTGGCCGGGTTCAATTATTCTTTCGACCGTTTCCTTGAAGAGGATATGGTACCGGAATACCCCACAGAAATCCGAAGCAAAGGAGAATTCATACCTCTTGCACCGCCGGTCATAAAAATGTGGGATCCGGACAAAACCAAACGTAACAACAAATGAAAAAAAGACCGTTATAAAATTGTTCCGGGTATAAAACAGCGAGGAGCCGTTTCAACAGCGAAACGGCTCCTCTTTATTATTACATATACCAAACTTTATTTCTTAACAGTTGCCGGTTCAAGTACAGCTTTCTTTGCCATGCGGCGTTTCTGTATTTCATAAGCAATCGGCGTTGCGACAAACAGGGTCGAATAAGTTCCGACAAGCACACCCAGCATGATAGCAAACGTGAAACTGCGTATCGTTGTGCCACCCAGCAGGAAGATACAGAATACAACCACAAAAGTAGACAAGGTCGTATTGAACGTACGCGACAAGGTTGAGTTTAATGCGTCATTGATCACCTGGTAACGATCCCGTTTCGGATAATCATGAATCGTTTCGCGGATACGGTCGAATACCACCACAGTATCGTTGATAGAATAACCGATCACCGTCAGGATTGCCGCAATAAAGGTTTGATCAACCTCCATCGAGAACGGAAGGATTTTCCAGAACAAGGTATAAAATGCGATGATGCACAAGGTCGTAACAAACACCGATACAAATACGCCGATAGAGAATCCCCAGTCGCGGAAACGAACCAGGATATACAGCGCCATACAGAACATGGCAATGATAACCGCCATAACCGCGCTGTTTTTGATATCATCCGCCATACTCGGCCCCACTTTCTGCGAACTTTGTATATATTGCTCCGTAAACTGTTGCAAAGTTGTTCCCGAAGGCAGATATTCTTTAGAACCTTCATACAACCTGTTGCCGATTTCTTCATCTACGGCAGGATCGTTGTCGTCTATCTTATAATTGGTAGAAACGCGCACCTGGTTACTCGTACCGATCGTGATAACGCTCACAGATCCGTCCAATTGTTCGTCCAGCGAACTGCGCAAGTCGTCCGTACGGACAGCCTGGTCAAAACGTATCACATAGTTACGTCCGCCGGTGAAGTCAATACCGGAATTCAGACCGATCGTGGCCATAGAAACACATCCTAAGAGGATGATTGCCAAAGGAATTATGTAACCGATTTTACGTTTGCCCAAAAAATTAAATTTCGGATTCACAAAGAAGTTTTTCGACAGCCCGGTTGTAAAAGTAAGATTTTTCACTTTATCCTTTGATAATAACCACTCGTAAACCAGGCGTGTCAGGAAGACGGCCGTCAGGAACGAAACAGCGATACCGATTAATAAAGTCCAGGCAAATCCTTTGATCGGGCCTGTCCCGAATACAAACAGCACAACACCGGCAATCATGGTCGTAATATTCGCATCGAAAATCGCAGAGAACGCATTACTGTAACCGTCGGCAAGCGCCCGGGCCAACTGTTTGCCTGCGCGAAGTTCTTCTTTCGTTCGTTCGTAGATCAACACATTCGCGTCGACCGCCATACCCAGCGTGAGCACCATACCGGCGATACCGGGCAATGTCAACACAGCTTTAAAAGAAGCCAGTATGCCCAGCGTAAAGAAGATATTAAACAATAAAGCTCCGTTCACGATCATACCCGGCAAAAAGCCGTATACCGCACACATATAAATCATCAGCACCACCAATGCGACAATAAAAGAGATCACGCCCGAATTAATAGCTTCCTGTCCGAGCGAAGGCCCTACGATATCTTCCTGCGTAATCAAAACGGAAGCCGCCATTTTACCGGATTTCAACACATTCGCCAAGTCTTTCGCCTCTTCAATAGAAAACTGCCCGGAAATCTGGGACTGTCCGCCTGTGATCTCCACCTGTACCGTAGGAGCGGAATAAACCAGGTCATCCAGCACGATAGCCACACTCTTACCTATATTTTCTTTTGTAAGGCGAGCCCAGGCTTTGGCGCCCTCGGCGTTCATCGTCATGCTGACTACCTGCTCTGCACGCGACATCCGGTCTTGTGCAAAATCGGCATTGGCATTCGTAACCACATCGCCGCTCAAAGCCGGCGAACCGTCGCGGTTTGTCACTTTCAGGGCATATAACTGATAAAACTGTTCATTCTCATCGATCGACTTCACCGACCATCTGAACAGCACATTATTCGGAAGCGCTTCTTTCACCTGTTTCAGGTTCAGCAAACTGTCGATTTTCGCCATATGCTGTTTGGCTGCAAAACCGACGATCGCGCCCGGTACAAGTTGCCCGTTATTCGTTACATTAGGGCTGAGAACGGCAAACAGGGGATGTTGCTTCGCCAATTCTTCATCCGACTGTATCGCTTCTTTATCTTCCGTACCTAACTGCCCCAGCAGAGAATCAATGTCGGCCGTTGCATCTGCCGGAGAATCCGGTGCGCTTTCGGCACTTGCCTCAGCTACTTCGGCTATATGGCTCTCATCAACAGCAGCCTCCTCCCCGTTGGACGCCTGGTCTTCCACCATACGCGCCAGAATAGCATCCGCTTCGGACAAATACTGATACAACTGCGTCAAGTCATACGTTTCCCAAAATTCAAGATTGGCGCTTCCCTGAAGCAACTTACGCACACGTTCAGGCTCTTTCACGCCCGGCAACTCAACCAAGATACGTCCGTCCGTTTCAAGACGTTGTATATTGGGAGATACCACTCCAAAACGGTCTATACGCGTACGCAACACGTTAAAGGAATTATCGATGGCGCTTTTCAACTCGTTACGCAACACCAGAACCACCTGATCGTCCGAACTTTGGGGCGTAATCCGGTCTTTCAGCTCAAAGGTACTGAAAATAGCCGACAAACGCGCTCCCGGATCGACCCTCTTATACTCTTCCACAAACAGGTCGATGAAATCCCGCTGGCTCGTTGACTGGCGGGAACGGGCGGCCTCAAGCGCTTTATTAAAATTCTCATCCTTGTTATTATTCGACAGCGAACGAATCACATCCGCCACGTTTAACTCAAGAATTACGTTCATCCCTCCCTTCAGGTCAAGACCCAAAGTGATTTCATTTTCACGACATTTTTTTAATGTGTAGCCCAGCCAAACCTTTTTGTTAGCAAGAGAATCCATATAAAAATTCTCCTTTGCCGCATCTCCATTCGCATAAGCTGTCGCCTCCTTGTTGTATTTGTTCGTCACAAATGAAAATGACAAATAAAAAATACACACTAATGCCAGCAAAATCGCGAATACTCTTACAAATCCCTTGTTTTGCATTGATTCTTAATATATTTATATTATTACGTTAATTTATTTTTTTGTTTTTTCAGGCTGCAAAGATAGACTTTTTTTCGTTGCAAAATAGATTTTTACGCATTTTTTTTCGTTCTGTTTGCATTTATATTATCTTTGGCGCAAAAAATGATCCGAAAATGAAAGCATCCTCAATAAAAAACACTCTCCCTATGAAAAAATTATCCCTGCTGTTATTCATCCATTTCTTCGCCATTCACATTTTTGCCGGCCAGGTAGATACCATCGAAATATATAGCCCTTCGATGCAAATCCGGGTAAAAAATGTCGTCATTCTTCCCGCCGGTTACGAAAACAAAACGAATCTCCCGACGCTCTATTTACTCCACGGATACGGAGGCAACCACAAATCATGGATCCAAATAAAACCGGAATTGCCGGCCCTTGCGACACAATACGGCATGATCATCGTATGTCCCGACGGAAAAAACGCCTGGTATTGGGATAGCCCGACAAATCAGGCAATGAAATACGAAACATACGTATCCAAAGAGTTAACCGGCTATATCGACAGTCATTATAAAACAAAAAAAGACAAATCCGGACGCGCCGTTACCGGACTCAGCATGGGTGGGCACGGCGGACTATGGCTGGGTTTCCGCCATCCCGATCTCTTTGGCGCCTGCGGTTCTACAAGCGGCGGAGTTGATATCCGCCCGTTTCCCAACAACTGGGAGATGAAAAACGCTTTAGGCGATTACAGCGAAAACAGCCAACGCTGGGACAACCATACGGTTATTAATCAATTACACCTCATTAAACCGGGACTTGCCATCATCATCGACTGCGGCACCGAAGACTTCTTTTACGAAGTGAACGAAAACCTGCACAAAGAAATGGTATACCGCAACATCAAACATGATTATATATCCCGTCCCGGCACACACAACGGAGCCTACTGGAGCAATTCCATAGAACACCAACTATTATTTTTCAACAATTTCTTTACCCGCTAAAAAAGAATCACAGGTTAGTTGTTAGTGAATAGTTAATAGTTAATAGTGAATAATCCGGTACGCGGTTTTTAGTAGAAGTTTTCTTCTAACTTCTAACGTCTAATTTCTAACTTCAATAAAGCAAAAAGTTAAGGAGTTTAGGCTCGGCCTCGTGCGGTGAGCCGTTAAGTAGTGGAGGGAGGCGTCAAGAAATCTGTGCTGTTTGAGCGAAGCGAGTTACACAGATTTCAGCCGACCGGAGCGTTAAGCTTAACGGGGCGAAGCGGAC
>JAIRSF010000046.1 GCA_031255595.1 Tannerella sp. | reverse complement strand
ACAACGGCATTTCCTTGATAATTATCCGTTTCCAGATGAATATGATCGAATTTCAGGCTTCTGTATTCTAATTTGCCGAGTTGGTATTCAAAATATTCGTCAATACATCCGGTGAAGAGTACTTTTTCCGCAAGACGGTGAAAATAGCTGCGATCATCGAAATAATTCGTATCGGTTTTGACCTGAATACCACTCAATAAATTGTTTATTAGCGCATTATATCCTTCCTGAGGGATTCCCTGATAAGGATCGTCAAAATAGTTATTATCATAAGTGAAGCGAACCGGTACCCGTTTGATAATAGAGGCCGGGAGTTCTTTTGCCGGACGGCCCCATTGTTTTTCCGTATATTCTTTAATAAATGTATAATAAATGTCGTCTCCGCAAAGTTTCAGCGCCTGTTCTTCCAGATTGGACGGCTGAGTGATGTATTTATACCTGTCACATTGTTCCCGGATTTTATTTTTGGCTTCTTCCGGCGTATTCACATTCCACAGTTTATTGAACGTGTTCATATTAAAAGGAAGGTTATAGAGCGTTCCTTTGTAATACGCCAGCGGCGAGTTGCGATAATGGTTGAAGCGGGTAAAACGATTTATATAATTCCAGACCTCCTCGTTGTCCGTATGGAAAATATGCGCTCCGTACAGATGTACCTTTATGCCCTCAATATCTTCCGAATAGACGTTTCCACCGGTATGAAAACGTTTGTCAATGACAAGACATTTCTTTCCGTTTTCGTTCATTATCCGGGCAAAAACAGCGCCAAACAATCCGGAACCGACAATAAGATAATTATACATGGATCTCCTGTTTTTATACGATTGCAAAGATATAGAAAAAATACGGTTCGCAAAATGATATGTACAGATAATTCGTTATGGCAGTAAACGTATTTATACCGCCGGCGTTTAGTCGGCTTCCGGAGCTGCTTTTGAATCTTTATCGGTTTGTTCCGGGTCTATTGTGCCGTCCGGTTCTCCTTCATTTTTCTTTCTTCTGAAAATATCCGCCAGGGTCGTAAAGTCTTTGCGGAACATGACGCCGACACCTTGCCGGGTAAGCGATTTCGCATTATAGCGGTACAGGTCATTGGCATGATTATATGCTTTCAGGCTGATTTCTCCACTGTGTATGAGTTTATATTCCAGGTCAAATTCTCCGACAAACGCATTCTGCATGATGAAATTGTCTTTATAACCGAAGTTTCCGTTAAACAGTAACCGGTTGTTCAATAGCCGGCTTGACAGGAGCATTTCGATTTCCGTATCTTTTATCCCATCCTGGCGGGAGCGTATATTAGTCCCTATCTGTATTTTGTCCGTTAGGCTACTGAGGATGTTCGACAGTTGGGCCGACAGGGCGGACGAAGCGACGGCGCTAAATTCGTTTGAACGATAGTCGTTACGTGAATAATCCGGGGTATAAAATTTGTTCAATACAAGCAGGTAGATGATTTGCCGCGTCATCATATCTTCCGTATCGATAAACGATTTTACCCGTCGTTCCAATTCGCTGTTTGAATTAGGGAGTTCGAGATCAAAGATAATAGCCGGATTTCGCAGGCGTCCGTCGATCATCAGTATGCAGTTTACCGGAATGTTCGGGTTGGCCGTTTCGATCAGGAGGGTTTCGTCGAGATCCTGCAAATTGGCATTCAGGTTATAGGTGGCATTAATATCCAGATTGGCCGCCATCGGATCTCCCTGAAATGTAATAATACTGCCGTCGCGTATATTAAAACGTTTACGTATCACCTGCTGCAGGCTGAAATTATAAGTACCTTCCGATATCAGGTAGTTTCCGAACATTTGCAGGTCGTTTTGACTTCCGTACTGTATCTGTATGTTACCGTTTCCGCTTCCGCGTATTTTATCGCCGGAAGCGGCGTCCATCATAAATTCCAATTTGGCATCGGGTGTGACGTCGACCAGGAAGTTCAACAGGTAATCCATCGAAGACTTACTCTCATTTTTTTGCTCTTTTGAGTTGTTTTCATTTTTTGACGGATAAGTATTGCCTGCCGTCTTTTCTATGAAAGTAATGAAATCATAATTTTCTACGGTTGAACTTTCTTTTAAATTGAAGCCTGCAGTAGTTCCGGCTTCACTGCGGACGTTTCCGTCGACGGTTATAAAATCTTCCGTACCGTTTATCCGGACGGTTCCACTGGCATAGACCTGTCCGTAGATCTGTGGGTTAACCCGTTCGGGAATATCATATACCAGCATTTTGTCCGCTTTTATATCCAGATCATATTTTATATCTCTGAAATGAGTATGCCCGAAGTTGAAGTTCAGCGTCCCGGAGTTTCCGTCCTTATCGGATACGATTGTGTTATTTGTCCTGATAGAAGTTGAGTCCATTACGATCGTATCCGAGAAAGAATAGGTTGTATTCAGGAGATCGATTTTCATCTTGCCGTCTTTTACATAAGGCGAACCTTCCAGAAGGATGTCGGAGAAAGACCCGTAAAGACGCACTTTCCCATGACCGGTTCCACTCACATCATCGGCAAAAGCTTTCATATATTTTTGCACAAAAGCGATATTAATATCATTGGCGTCGAAGTAAAGTGAAAATCCTTGATTTTCACCGATCGGGAATATGTATCCGTTTACATCCGTAAAAACCGACAGGTCGGGATAATGAGGATATATGGAGCCTAACAGAAGGATTCCCTGCCGGTCGTTATCCCATTCGCTCGACAGGCTGAGTTTTCCCTGTACGGCCTGATTGAAAGAGAAATCTTGTATTTCCATTCTTCCGTCAATCATTATGCTGCCCGACAGGTCATGCGCATTGATTTTGCCGGTTGCACGACCGCCGAACTGAAGCTTCGGAAGATTTAATACATTAAATATATAACTTATTTCCACATCATTCAAATCCACAAACAGCAAGTCTTTCGGATTATCGGATATGACGCCGTCTATATGCAGATACTGATTTTCTTTTGTGATATAAAAGTTGTCTATATGGATATTGCCGTCGGATATGGTTACGGACGCAGGCTCTACATTCCAGAGGGAATCTTTCAGTATGATTTGGGTCGGCGGTATTGTGATCTCCGTACGCAGTTTTTTATGGCTTTCACCTTCTTCAATAAATAAGGCGGACACCGTTATTTCGGCTTCGAACTTAGCCTCTTTGTCATTTGTCCAGAATAAGGTAGTATTTATATTGTCTTCTTTAGCATAAGCTGCCAGATGGATATAATTTTGGGTGTTGCCTTTATAATTTTGGGATGCCGTTAGCAGCAGATTAATGGATTCATTCTCATTGTCTATATGTAACTTCACGCTGTCCAGCGATGTTTTGCCGATTGTAAAAGCGGGAATGTCGATTTCCGTAAGCAGCGAATTTGTATTGTTATTGTAATATCCGCGGATCGTCGACGGCCGGAGTATGGCGACCGGCAACTTTAATGTGCTTGAAATATTTTCCGTATTATTAATTGCAAACAGAAAATCGAACCGGTTTTCACTATTGGAGGCGATCTCTTCATCCGTTAGATTCTTTACCAGTGCGGGGAGATAACTTCCGGCCGTACGGGATAAATCGCGGATCAGTGATGAGAAAGAATAAATTCCTTTTATTTCGCCGTTTATAATATCGGAAGATAGGCTTATGCGTTTATACGGATGCTCGTCGACCGATGTTTCCACACGTAAATCGTGTATGGTGAAACTGTCTTTGGCCGTATGGAAAGATAAGTCTTCCAGTTCGATATATCCTTCGAAATCATCCGGATTATTGCCTGCAAAATTGGCGTTTATTCCCAGTGATATATCCGGTTTATCGTATTTATCCGTTATGTATAATTTGTCGGGATGAAAATTTCTGATGTTTGCCGTAAAATCGAAAACGGATTTTTCTTTTTCATTTCTGAATAACCCCTGCACCTCAATTTTTCCATTGGGATCGTTTACATGGATTAACCCTTCGTATTCGTTTTCCTTGAATTTGCCTGATAAATAGATATTTTCATAGTTATATCCTCTGTATTCAAATTCATTCACCTGCGCTTTGACCGAGCCGGAGATTTTTTGCCTGAGCGGTTGTATGAGGTCTATTTCGGCATTAAAACGCGCATTGCCGTACGGGTTTCCTTCTTTAAAGAGTTCGGCAATCTTTAATTCGGAGGAAGCAATGTTTCCTTTCAGGTACATAGTCGTATCTTTTTTATTCCCGATAAGCATATCCATGTGGATGGATCCTATTGATGACGAGAGGTTGCCGAAGGCAACCAGATGATTCGTGAAACCCGAAATCTCCCCGCTAAACTCCAATATCCCCATTTTCCCGACAGGCTCCGGCAGGATTATCCGGTTATCGAATAAGTTATTGCTTATTTTGGTTAAACCTTCGGTTGTTATATTTAACTTTTTCACTTGTCCGAGCAGGTATAATTCATCCTTTTTACTCATTAACCCTTTTAGCGCCATGTTTCCGTCGAACGTCATTTCCTGTCCGTATTGCAGTGTCAATTTGTTTAATGAGATGTCGTTGACGGAACCCGAAATATCTCCCGATATCTCAATCACATCCGAAAAATCCTTCAGGAAGGGCAGGAATGCGGTCAGGTCTTTCGGCGATATGCCGGATGGCGCCAGACGGATATGCAGGGGCGACTTGTCGGTCGGCCTCCGGAGGCTGTCGACTTCGGACAAACCGATTCCGGCGGATGGTATGGATATATAAGAGTGGGGGAGGAGAAGGGTGAAATTTTTTAGATAAGCTGTGTCCCTGTTTCCGCTGATGTTCATGGATAAGCGGTCGACACTCAACCCGGATATTTCCTCAAAGCTCAGTTTGTTTACCTGTATATTCAGGCTGTCTTTGCTATAATATCCGAGGGATAATTTTCCGCTGATGTTATCAAGGCTGATGTGATTGGGGTTGAATTGTTTTTCCGTATGGTTTTTATTCAATACGTCGTAAGTAATGCGGCTGCGCCGTATCAGTACGGACTGAACCTGCAGTTCGATACGGCTGTCGTAATCCGGCGGACTTTTTGATAAACCGTCAATGATGAATTGTATGTTTGTTTCACTGTCGGGCGTATCTTTCCGGATATGACAGGTGATTCCGAATAAGCGCACAGTCGTCAGGATCCATCTGTTTTTGAATAGGGGCAGCAGCTTGAATCCTGCGGTTATATTGCCGGCGCTAAGCGCTGTTTCTCCCTTTTTGTCTTCAATCCGGACGTCACCGAGAACAATGCGGTTTAACCAATTGATATCAACCCGGCCTATTTTTACGGGCGTATCAAATAACAGGGACAGTTCTTTTTCGGCAAAATCCTTAATGTTTCGCTGCACATAAGGTATGTTCAGCGAAATAACGGGAAGGGCATAGCCTATAAAAAACAGGAACAATGCCGCTATAACTATGTATTTGAGTCCTCTGATGACGTATACATTAAAAAAATAGCGTACAAAGATAGTATAAAATCTTAATTATACACAAACGCTGAAAATGTCCGGCGAAGTTTACAGGGAAAAAGCTACATGAAAAAAATAAAAATCGGATAAAAGTTTTTGTGAAATAAAAAATAGTGTTATCTTTGCACCCGCAAAAACGTTTGATGATTGACTATATTTTGCGGAAGTAGCTCAGTTGGTAGAGCATAACCTTGCCAAGGTTAGGGTCGCGGGTTCGAGTCCCGTCTTCCGCTCCATACGTTATGGATAGGCGCAGCGGCGGTTGTCTTTTTATCGAATAAGTGAAAAATGCCCGGGTGGCGGAATTGGTAGACGCGCTCGTTTCAGGTGCGAGTGGGGTTAAAGCCGTGCAGGTTCGAGTCCTGTTCCGGGCACACACTTGTCGGTTAAGTATTTTTTTTGCGCAGGTGGTGAAATTGGTAGACACGCTACTTTGAGGGGGTAGTGCCGGCAACGGTGTGTGAGTTCGAGTCTCATCTTGCGCACATTCCTGCTATTAATAATGATTCGTCAGGATGATTATTTTGTGCGAAATTTTGGAGTGTCGAAAAATAAACCGTATCTTTGCGCCCTCAAAAAAAGTATAATAGAAGAACAATTAGAAAATTAAATACAATGTCTAAGATTTGTCAAATTACAGGAAAAAAGGCACAGTCCGGGAACAATGTAGCTCACTCGAATGTACGTACGAAGCGTAAATTCAATGTGAATCTTTTCACAAAGAAATTTTACTGGGTAGAGCAGGATTGCTGGATAAACCTTAATATATCAGCGGCAGGATTGCGCCTGATAAATAAAATAGGATTGGATGCAGCTATCAAAAGTGCTGTGGAAAAAGGTTTTATAAACTCATAATGCTTGGAGGAGTTAGATCATGGCAAAGAAAGTAAAAGGAAACAGGGTGCAGGTTATTCTTGAATGTACCGAGCACAAAGAAAGCGGAATGCCGGGGATGTCCCGTTATATTACGACTAAAAATCGCAAGAATACGACCCAGCGTCTTGAACTTAAGAAATATAATCCCGTATTGAAAAAAATGACGGTACATAAAGAAATTAAATAATAGGAGAGATTAAACCATGGCAAAAAAGGCAGTTGCAACATTTAAGACCGGAGAAGGACGTACATATTCCAAAGTGATTAAAATGGTAAAATCACCCAAAACAGGCGCTTATGTATTTCAGGAAGAAATGGTTCCGAATGATGGCGTAAAAGATTATTTCAAAAAATAAAATTTTCTACAAGTTCATAAAATAGTTGAAACTCTTTTTCCGTAAACGGGGAAAGAGTTTTTTATTTTTTACGCCGGGAAAAATGCAGCATAACAAAAAAATGATTATTTTTGTTCGTTTGTTTGCAGATAATTATTAACTATTAAAATATAACTTATGAGATTTAATGTATCAAGTACGGCTTTGTTGTTGGCCTTACAGTCGATCAGCAAAGTGATTGCGTCAAAAAACACATTGCCTATTTTGGATAGTTTCCTGTTTGATCTGGAAGGAGAGAAGTTGACGATTACGGCTTCCGATGCGGAAACCCGGTTAGTCACTTCAGTGGATGTGGTTCATGCGGATGGAGCGGGGCTGTTTGCCATCGAAGCAAAACGCCTGCTCGACCCTTTGAAAGAGATACCCGAACAACCGTTGTCGTTCGACATTGACGACGATCTTATGATGGTGAATATCGATTATGAAAATGGAAAATTCAATCTTCCGGGGCAGCGGGGCGACGCATATCCCCAGCAGAAACCATTGAGAGATTCGGCTGTCAGCCTGGAGATCGGATCACAGATTTTGTTGAGCGTTATTAACCGCGCTTTGTTCGCTACGGCCGACGATGAGCTTCGCCCGGTTATGAATGGAATCTATTTTGATATCCAGCCGGAAAGTTTGACGTTTGCCGCTTCGGATGGCCATAAACTGGTACGGTTATGCAATTTATCGATTCAATCAACGGAACGTGCGTCTTTTATTTTACCTAAAAAACCGGCTAATATCCTGAAAAACCTGTTGACAAAGGGCGCCGAGAAGGTAACGGTGACTTTTGACGAAAATTATGCGCATGTCAAGGCGCCTGCATTTGAAATGATGTGCCGCCTGATAGAGGGGCGTTATCCGAATTACAATGCGGTGATACCTGTCGATAGTCCTAATAAGGCGATCATTGACCGTAGCTCTTTCCATGCGGCGTTGAAACGTGTCGCTTCATTTTCCAGCCAGTCAAGCGGATTAGTGAAGATCCAACTCTCGGAAAATGAAATCGTCGTGTCCGCCCAAGATATAGATTTTTCTACTTCGGCGGAAGAAAAAATTGTGTGCCAGTATATGGCTACACCGTTAAGTATCGGATTTAAAGCCTCTTATCTGATTGAAATCCTGTCGAACATTTCTTCGGAAAATGTGATATTGCAATTAGCGGATTCTTCGCGTGCGGGCGTTATCGTTCCCACAGAAAATGAAGAAAACGAAGACCTGCTGATGTTGCTCATGCCTATGATGTTAAACGATTAGTAGGTTCCGTATGCAACTTCATTTAAAAAATCCCCTTGTATTCTTTGATTTGGAAACGACGGGTATCAATATTACGAATGACCGCATTGTTGAGATCTCTTACCTGAAGATAAAACCGGATGGCCATGAGGAGTGCCGGACGCGGCGCATAAACCCGCAGATGCCTATTCCGAAGCAGGCGACCGCTATCCATGGTATTACGGACGAAGACGTGAAAGACTGTCCGACATTTAAGGAAGTCGCCAAATCGTTGGCGGCGCAGATCGAAGGTTGCGATCTGGCCGGATTTAATTCAAACCGGTTTGATATTCCGATGCTGGCGGAAGAATTTTTACGCGCGGACGTCAATATTGACCTGACTAAGCGTAAATTTATTGATGTACAGACGATTTTTCATAAGATGGAACAGCGGAACCTGATTGCCGCGTATAAGTTTTATTGCGGAAAAGAACTGACGGAGGCCCATAGCGCCGAAGGCGATACGCGTGCGACTTACGAAATCCTTATGTCGCAGTTGGATCGTTATCCTGAATTGGAGAATGATGTGGAGGCCCTTTCAAAGTTTTCAAGTTTCAACCAGAATGTGGATTTTGCCGGAAGAATGGTTTATAATGAAAGCGGAGAGGAAGTGATTAACTTCGGTAAGTATAAAGGCCATTTGGTCAAAGAGGTGCTGAAAAAGGATCTGGGTTATTACGGCTGGATCATGCAGGGTGATTTTCCGCTGAATACGAAACAAAAACTTACGGAAATACGTCTTCGCCTGAAAGATGAGATGTGATCAATACCATGAAGGGTAAAAAGATTATTTTGGGGATAACGGGCAGTATTGCCGCTTATAAAGCGGCTTACCTGATACGTGCATTGATAAAAAAAGGCGCGGAGGTTCGGGTCGTCATCACTCCCGCCGGAAAAGAGTTCATAACTCCTTTAACGCTGGCTACGCTGAGCCGCCACCCTGTTGTCAGCGAGTTTTTTTCCAATCGCGACGGCACATGGAACAGTCATGTCGATTTGGGCTTATGGGCCGACGCTATGCTGATTGCGCCGGCTTCGGCGTCGACGATCGGGAAAATGGCAAACGGGGTTGCGGATAATATGTTGGTTACAACATATTTATCGTGTAAGGCGCCCGTTTTTATTGCACCGGCCATGGATCTGGATATGTATGCGCACCCCGCTACACAGCGCAATCTTGATACACTTCGTTCGTATGGAAATCATATCATAGAACCGGATACCGGTTTTCTGGCAAGCGGGCTTGAAGGTAAGGGGCGTATGTCCGAACCGGATGATATTGTGGCGGTTCTGCATAATTTTTTCATTTCCTGCAACGACCTTCAGAAAAAGAAAATCCTGATAACAGCCGGCCCGACATACGAAAAGATAGATCCCGTACGTTTTATAGGTAATTATTCTTCCGGAAAGATGGGTTTTGCTTTGGCAGAGGCATGCGCCGCCAGGGGAGGAGAGGTTTTGCTTGTATCCGGCCCTGTGGCGTTGAAGGCGAAACATCCTTCTATTAAGCGTAGGGAAGTGGAATCGGCCGATGAAATGTATGAGGAGGCGGTTCGCCTTTTTCCTTCGTGCGATATAGCGATCTTGTGCGCCGCCGTTGCCGATTACAGGCCGGAACGTCAGGCGCCGGAAAAGATAAAACGCGAACAGCGCGATATGCTGACATTGTCATTGGTTCGTAACAGGGATATTGCAGC
>JAIRSF010000039.1 GCA_031255595.1 Tannerella sp. | reverse complement strand
AGAAAAAGTATGCATCCTGTGTCTCAGATCGAATATGTAAAAGGAAAGATTAAAGACCGGCAAGAGCCGTATTATACGGCTTATATGCAGTTGTTGCATTATGCCGATTCTGTGTTGGGTGTTTCGCATCATGCGCTGGTTGATTTTGCCGTTCCCGGATATTATGATAAGCCGCAGGAGCATAGGGCAAATTCATTAGCTTTGCAACAGGATGCTTTTGGGGCATATTGTTCCGCTCTGGCTTATCGTTTGTCGGGGGATAGGAAATATGGAGAGAAAGCCTGTTATTTTTTGGATGCGTGGTCTTCCGTCAATAAGAAATATTCGGAACATGATGGCGTCCTGGTTATGGCTTATTCCGGTTCCGCATTGCTGATAGCGGCGGAACTCCTGTCGGATGGAGCAATCCGGCCGAAAGAAGATGATTTCCGTTCCTGGGTTTCATCTGTTTATTTGAAGGCTGCCGATGAAATACGTACCCGTAAGAATAACTGGGCCGACTGGGGCCGTTTCGGTTCGTTACTGGCGGCTTCTTTTTTGGATAATCAAAGTGAAGTGGAGGAAAATGTGCGCCTGATAAAATCCGACCTGTTCGATAAGATCGCACTCGACGGGAGTATGCCTGAAGAAACAAAACGCGGCAATAACGGTATATGGTATACCTACTTCTCCCTTGCCCCGATGACGGCCTCCTGCTGGTTAGTATACAATCTGACCGGTGAAAACCTGTTTGAATCGGAACGAAACGGCACATCTGTCAAAAAGGCACTGGATTACCTGCTCTATTACAATCAACATCCGGCGGAATGGACATGGTACGACGGCCCGAATACGGGCGTGGACGGATTATGGCCTTACAATCTTTTTGAAGCTATGTCGGGTATCTATGGTGATCCGGCATACGTTGAATTTGTCGCAGAGCGTCGTCCACTGATATATCCGATACATCATTTTGCATGGGTTTTCCCGACATTGATGCCGGTTTCCAGAGATTTTAAATAGAGGCTTGGGCGCTTCATCACGTGCGGACGGTTATTTCTTTTTCGTCCGGTTTTTGCTTTGGGCCTCCTTTGCTTTCCGGGCCGCTTTTCCTGATTTTGCTTTTTCTTTTTGAGCCGCTTTGCGTTCTTTTTCTCTTTGTTTCAGCGCCGCTTTACGTTCTTTCTCTTTTTGTTTGCGTTCTTTTTCCTTTTGTTGAAGGCGTACTTTGGCCTCTTTTTCTTTTTGTTTGCGCAACGCTTCTTTTTCTTGGGCCTGTTGTTTTTTGAGCGCTTCGGCCGCTTTTTTGGCCTCGTCTTTCGACAAGGTTTCTTCGGATGTTTTCACCGCCGCTTCTTCGGCTTCGCGTTTGCGTATTTCCTGAATCTGTTCAAAAGTCAGCTCGCCATCCACCCGTTCCAACGGTTTTTCCTTGACGACCGTATCTGCCGGTGACAGAGTTTCCTCTTCGGCTGCCAGATCTTTGATTGTCTGGACGCTTTCTTCGATCTTTTTAAACTCGTTCGTTTCTTTGAGCCGCTTAAAGAGTTTTCGGAAGAGGTTGTCGCCTTTGGCTTTCGGCCGTTTTTCTTCCTCGGCGTCTTCTGCAAGAAGCTCATCCACTAATTTCTGTTCTTCGGGCGTCAGCTCCGATTTTTGTTTTTTAGCTTTTTTGCGGACAGAGCGCGCTTTCCCGGGTTTTGCTGTTTTCGCATCTTGCGTTTCGCTCACTGTTTCGCCCTCTTGCAGCATTTCTTTTTGTTCCGTTTGCTGCGGTTTCGTTGTTTCTGCGGCCTCTTCTTTTGGCCGGTCGGACAACGGCGTCGTTTCTGCGGCCTTTTCCCCGGTTTGTTCTGCCGCTTGTTCCGCTACGGAGATGGCTTCGCCGGTAGCGGCTTTTTCCGTTGTTTGCTTTGTTTCGCCTTGTTCTTTTTCGATGGTTTCCGCCGCCTTGGTTCGCGTTGGTTCGGCTGTCGTTCCGGATGGTTTCCGTTCGCTTTCCGTATTGTCTGCGCCTTGTTCGTTTTCGGCGGCTTTTTCGGCGGCCTCCTCTCTGTCTGTATCAACGCGGATGCGCCAGCGGTTCACCAAATCGGGCGCCGTCGAGCCGTAATTTTCCACGAAGAACCGCATATATTCTTCCAGCGTTTTGCCATGCATCAGCACGTCGTAGTTCTTGTCGGAAATAGGGAAGAAGGTAACTGTGGCATCTAAGGCGGCGGCATATCCGTCCGCTCCGCAGATCATAAGATAGTAATCGATGATTTCCCGGAGATCTTCAAACCCGCTAATGGTCAGTATGGTCAGTGTGCCTGTTTCTTCGAAGCTCAGGTCGAAACCTTTCACCCGGAAATTGGCAAAATTATAAGCGGCTACCGTATAAAGCAGTTGGTTGCGGTCTATACTGCCCGTCGTATATAGAAGCAGCATCCGGTGCGGCGTTTCTTCTTCTGCGAGGAAGGTACGCGCAGAATCTGCCGCCGACAATACGCCGTCTTCCCCCATACCGAAGCGCAGATCCCACACCATGGTAGAGAAAAAGCCCCCTTGCATCAACTTACGTCCGCGAAGCAATCCTTTCAACATCTCATTGACCAGCTCCGCCACATCCGCATCCGGATATTTTTCGGACAGGAGCGTCAGGGCGTCTTTAAACCCTTCGGCATCGCCTTCCTGTACGAACGTAAGTGCGTTCAGGAACATGAATTTAGGCATCAGTGCGGCAAGCGGGTATTTCGAGCTGAACTCCTGATAATTCCGGCGTACGGCGGCGATGTCTTCGGCCAGGTAACGTTCGTAGGTCGCCTCGTAGACGGAGTCCTGCACGCGGTCCATCATGCGTATATTATATTCGTAGTTGGGATCGGAAATGGCAACGGTGTAATCACTTTCGGGAAACTCCGCCAGCATCTTGTCTTTATATTTCCCGGCCAGCGCCGTATCTTTATAACGCAGCGCCATCAGGTATATCTGATAGTAATAGTCCAACTTATACTTGTTATCGGGAAAGCGGCGTTCAAGATCCTCAAACGTCTCGACGGACAGGTTTATGTCTTCCAGTTTGTCCTTATAAATCATACCCATATTGAAAAGCCCGTTTTCGATAATCAGGTTCGAGGCCTCCAGGTCATCTTCCGTAAGCGGAATCTGCTGCAAATAATATTCGCGCGACTTTGGATCCGAAGCGAGCGAATCCTGCATGGCCTGCAACGAATCGGATTGCAGACTCAATTCCTCGGACAGCTCATCCGGCAACTCTCCGGCCTCGGCCAACCCGTCCCCCTCCGCCTCCGGCAGTAAGGCTATTTTTTTATTCCGCCTGCGCCAGTTATCCTCCAGCGTCCTTTTGCCCCATTTGTTTTGGAATTGGTTTTTTCCCTGCGCCACGACCTGCTGGTTATAAAAATAAAAGGAATTATCTCCGGGCCCTGCCGCGATTGCCGGCATATTGATGTTCCTGGCAGCCGGCAGATTGGATCCCATTGAAGCCTGCCGGGCCAGATACTCTTCCTGCAGGGCCTCCTCTTCGGCTTTTTTCTCTTCTTCGATGACCTGTTCGATGATTTTATCAATTGCGGCAAGGCGTTCACTTTCGGGCATACGCGCCAACTCCTGCAGACTGTCCTGCAGATGAACATCTTCGTAGTAAACCGTAAGTTCGTCCAATGTTTCCGACAGGCGCGATACGCGTTCATAATCTTTATACTCCTTCTGTATCCCGGCAAGCGCTCCGCTGAAGCATGGCTGGGCTTTGAGGTAATCTTTTTGGGTAAAATAAATATCACCGAGGCGTATCTGGCAAATCGCTTTATCCATGCCGTTTTGTGTACTTTTTTCAATCCCTTCGGCATAACATTCGATGGCTTTCGCCGTATCTTGTTGCGTCATGTAGACATTTCCCATGGCGTAGAACACCTGATCCAGAAAATCCTTGTTTTTGTCGCTTTTCGACATGCGTTTCAGCATCTTCAGCACCTTATTATAATTGCCTCCCGGAAAAACCTCCGTCTGGCGGATGCGTGCGGCAAATTCTATTTCGTAGGGAGGGTTGGACGAGGCCACTTTCCCAAAAGTCCGGTAAGCCGCTTCATTTTGATCGGTAGCCATGTAGATTTGTCCGAGCAGATAGCGCATCCGCGCGCGCTGGCGTTTGCTTCTTTCCGACAGGATAGAGTTTTGCAGATACGGTATAGCCTGTTCAAGCTGTTCGCTCCGGATCAGATAGTCCGCATACATCCGGTCGTATTTCTTTTGCAGCTTCGGCGGAACACCGCTTTCATTCAGTTTTTTCAGTGCATTGTTTGTTTCGTAAAACCAGTCTAATTCTGTGTAACAGCGGGCTTGCCAGATCCGCGCTTCGGCAACGAGTTCCCGATCCGTCGCAAAATGTCGTGCGATATATGAAAAAGTCACCGCAGAGGTCAGGAAATCTCCGTTATAAAACTGTCCTTCGCCGATTAGCATCCAGCAATGTTTCATGAACGGGTTGAACTCTTCCTGCGCCTGCAGTTTTATTTGCTTGGGATCGTTTTGCCAGCCCGGTTTGCGCCGGGGCTTTTCTTTTATCGAGTGCATTTTTATCGCCTTATTCCCTTTTTCAATAGCGCGATCGAACGGCCCTCCCGTATTACTTTTCTCTTCTTTATAAATGCCGCTGACCGGGAACATACGGATCTGTTCGGTATAATTTTCCCGATAACCATCCGTCATAGACTGAAGCGCCTCGTCGAACGACGTTTTCCCGTTGAAATAAATATTGTAGCGTGAGTTCAACGCATGGTAAAAACGGCTTGGCCCGGTGTTTTTTCTCCCACCGCACGAAACGAGTGCAACGGTCAGTACAACCGTCGTCCCGATGACATAAAGTTTCTTTTTCAATTCAGCGTTCATAAAATACACACGCACACTAACTATAAAATAACTGATAAATCAGTATATTATTGCCTCACCGGGTAAATTTTACCGTAACCCGCAGACAGACGCCGAAAGGGTTTCACGGCAAGTTGCGGACTCGTTTCCGGAAAAAAACGGAGTGTATCACTTTCGAAATCAAAAACAGGATAATCAAAACCAGAATGATGAAAGCTCCGGACGGGATGTTGAAAAAATAAGACAGGAATAAACCTGCAATACACCCTACAAACCCTAACAGGCTGCTTGCTATGGTAATCTTATGATAATCCGAAGTAAACATGTTCGCCGTCATCTGGGGGATTGTGACCATACTCATCAGCAACATAATGCCGATCATGCGAATAGACAAAACAATGGTTGCGGAGATGAAAAACATCATCATATATTCGATGAACCGTACGGGCAATCTTTGGGTCAGTGCAAAGTCGCGGTCGAAAGCGGTATACAGGATCGCCCGTCTTCCCAGCAGGTAAACCGCTATCAGGACAAAGGTCAGGATAGCCATCCAACACAGGTCGGCCATGGATACGGTTAATATGTTCCCAAACAGGTAGGCCGAAAGATTGGGCGTGTAGCCGGGAGTAAGGAATATAAAAATCACTCCGATTGC
Source organism: Tannerella sp. (assembly GCA_031255595.1). Classification (GTDB taxonomy): domain Bacteria; phylum Bacteroidota; class Bacteroidia; order Bacteroidales; family Tannerellaceae; genus Tannerella. The sequence goes on along the minus strand of JAIRSF010000039.1, from coordinate 1,002 downwards.
CATACCGAACGACCAGACCGATGCAATAACCGAGTCTTCGCGAATCCGCCTGTATCCGCCGGAACGGCTGAAGTATTCTACTCCAAAAGCCGAGAGAACGGCAAAAACCAGGGCCGACAGTAACGGGTTTATCCCTAGGTAAAAACCGATCCCCAGTCCGCCGAAAGAAGCGTGCGTGATGCCCCCGCTAATGAAGACAATCCGCCGGGCGACAATATAAGTGCCTGTGATACCGCATGCTACGGCAATCAGCAAGCCGGCCCACAGGGCGTTTTGAAAAAAGGTATAATGTAAAATGTCCATTGTCAGTTTCTTTTTCGTTGTTCTTCTATAATAAGCAGCGCCTCGTCCTTCAATTGATCCGGGAGGTCAATGCCGCGAAGTTGCAGGCTGCGCAGCCAACCGGCCACTTCCGCTTCGCGCATCGTGTAGAGCGTTTCGCGAAATTCTTCGGCTTCCTTTTCGTCATACCGGTCCGATTTTCTTCCGCGATAAGCATCCAATTCCTCGTCGTCATAATATTCGATTTCTTTACCGGCTGCGGCAAGCAGGTTGTCCCGTTCACATATTTCATGCTGACCGCAACATTCCCCGGATACCGTCGCCGGATTTGCGTCCTTACCGTTTGTCGCCCTTTCGTCCGTCTTCGTTAAGGACGGTTTGCGATTACCAAAGTAACCGATGATAGCGACTATAACACCTAAAATAACTATTCCCGAAACCAGATACCACATACATATATATTATTTATCGGGAAACCGACGAATCGTTTATGATTGAAAATCCTGCTTTTTTAAGATCTTCCCAATAGGAGGGGTAGCTTTTTGAAACGACCTGCGGATCGGCAATACATACCCCTTCTTTCCGGCAAACGGATATGGGAGCAAAAGCCATCGCCATGCGATGATCGTCGTAAGTTGCAATCACCGGCGATTGTGCCGCGTCACTTCTTTCGCCATTCCATTCGAGAGCGTTCCCATCGCGTATAGTTAACGGATAGCC
>JAIRSF010000013.1 GCA_031255595.1 Tannerella sp. | reverse complement strand
GTTTTATCATGATAAAAGAAATACTTTTGGTAGGGTTGGGAGGTGGAGTAGGGAGTATTCTGCGATACCTCGGTACGGTTTATTCGAATAAGTTGTTTCATACGTTTTTTCCGGTCGGCACCTTTTTTGTGAATATTCTCGGATGTTTTCTGATCGGTTTGTTGATCGGCCTGATTGAACATCAGCAGGTGCTGAGCGTAAACCATCGGTTGCTGCTTGTGACGGGATTTTGCGGAGGATTTACGACCTTTTCGGCTTTTTCGGCCGAAAGCCTTGCCCTGTTTGAAAGCGGAAATATCATAGGGGGAGGGCTGTACATTACAGTTAGTGTGTCGGTCGGATTACTTGCCGTATGGCTGGGCGTTTTGTTGCTAAAGTGAGCCGTTCCGCCGGGGGACGCCGTACCGAATTATTGCTTCTGTGCCTGAGATCGTACGGTTGCCGGTGGTATAAAACGGGATATAATTTGTCATAATTTAGGCTTTTGAGCGGATTCCGTATGATGCTCGTTGCATGATATAATAAATATATGTACATTTGTACACACAAATATTCTTAAAGCAAATAAGGTTGTTTAAGGGCGTTGCGGTCTGCTTCCTGATTTTGATCATAGAAATAAAAAACGGATTATATGGATGTTTCGAATGTTACTATTGAAAATATTGTCTTAGTAGGCTCTTTGATTCTTTTTATAAGTATTATTGCAGGGAAAACAGGATACAGGTTTGGTGTACCTATATTAGTTCTCTTTTTAGTTGTAGGAATGATTTTCGGTCACAATGGGTTGGGATTGGAGTTCTCAAGCCCCAAGGCGGCGCAATTTGTAGGAGTGCTTGCACTCAATATCATTTTGTTTTCCGGCGGTATGGACACAAAATTTTCCGAAATAAAGCCCATTTTAGTTCAGGGGATCATCCTGGCCACTATGGGCGTCTTGTTAACGGCTGTGATAACGGGCCTTTTTATCTATTTGATAACACAGCATCTTTTTGCGGCCATATCTTTTTCTTTTCTGGAAGCTATACTTTTGGCCTCCGTAATGTCTTCGACCGATTCGGCTTCGGTGTTTGCCATATTGGGCGCTAAGGGGCTTGTATTGAAAGAACGTCTTCGCCCGTTGCTGGAGCTTGAAAGCGGAAGTAATGACCCGATGGCCTACCTGTTGACGATTACATTTATTCAATGGATCCAAATCGGAGAAGGGAGTATGTGGTCGGTAGCGGGGACATTTGTTTTACAGCTCGTTCTGGGAGCTACATTGGGATATTTCCTCGGACGCCTTGCCGTAAGGCTGATAAACAGGATTAATATTGATAATGAATCTTTGTATCCGGTTCTCTTACTAACCTTACTGTTTATCGTCTTCTCCGTTACGAACGCGCTGCATGGGAACGGCTACCTGGCTGTATACATAAGCGGATTGGTGATTGGAAACTCCAAATTTGTGCATAAGAGAACATCCAAGAAGTTTATGGACGGGATGACCTGGTTATTTCAGATTGTAATGTTCCTGACATTAGGTTTGCTTGTAAATCCTGCCGAATTATTGCCGATCATGGGTATCGGTATAGCCGTCAGCCTGTTTATGATATTTATCTCGCGTCCGATGGCCGTATGGCTTTGCCTGCTTCCATTCCGGAAAATGTCTAATAAGGCGAAGCATTATGTGTCGTGGGTGGGACTTCGCGGGGCCGCCCCGATTTTGTTTGCCACCTATCCGTTGACTGCGGGGATAGAGGAAGCGGGAATAATCTTTAATATCGTGTTTTTCGTCACCTTGGTATCTTTGCTTGTGCAGGGCACTACGGTTCCTGCCGTTGCAAGATGGCTTGGCCTGGCCGGAGAAAACAAACCTCAACATAAATTGCAGACATTTGAGATTGAAATATCGGATGACATAAAGTCCAGTATGTCGGAAGTCACCTTAACCCTCAATCATTTAAAGCGCGGGAAACGTATCATGGACATGCCGATGCCGGAAAATACGTTGGTTGTCATGGTGAAACGTGATGAATCGTATTTTGTCCCGACGGGGTCTACCGTTCTGGAGCCGGGCGACGTATTGCTGCTGATATCCGATAACAACAAGACCCTCGAAGAAACCTACCGGCATATGGGCATTGTTGAATAAAGACCTTAAAAAAAAGGTGAAATCTTGCGATAACACCTTTTCCTCAATCTCTTTTTTTGAATTTGCCGGATAGATCTCCCGAATCTCCCGGTCAGAACAGTTTTTCCGGATATTCACCGGCATCGATAAGCGCCTGTATCTTGTCAACAACACCCTGACGGTCGTCGGCATAAGTGACGCCAAACCATTTGGAGGTTGTATCCAGCACCTTCACGCGTGCGGTTTTGCCGGTCACCAGCTCGTTCACCATTAAGGGGATGAAATATTCGCTTTTAAGATTATCTATGTTCTTCCGTAAAAAATCGCTGAAATACGCTTCCGAATAATCGAAATAATCGGGCGTAAATCCCCACATATTCATAGATACGGGCGTATTTTCGTCCAAAACGACCGTTTGCCCATTCTCATCAATAAATTGAATATTACCCTCTATCCGTTCGATAGCCGTACGTTCGACTACCGTAGTGAGGAATCCTTCGGAGTCCATACCGCACACTCCTCGTGCCACAGATCCGCTTTCGCTCAGTGTGTTACCGACACGAAACCCGACCATGCAATAATCGTTTTTCCGGCCGGAGACTCCGGTCAGCTCTTTGCCTAATACTTCAAAACTGTCGCGTCCGTAAAAATCGTCTGCATTAATAACGGCAAACGGCTCTTTGATCACATCCTTTCCCATCAGTACGGCATGGTTTGTACCCCAAGGTTTCGTACGCTCCCGGGGGCAGGCAAAGCCTGCCGGCAGTTTGTCTAACGACTGAAATACGATCTCTACCGGGATATGATTCTCGTATTTACTTAGGATCTTACTGCGAAAATCGTCTTCAAAATCTTTACGTATAACGAAGACTACTTTGCCGAATCCGCCGCGGATCGCATCGAAAATCGAATAATCCATGATTGTTTCACCATGCGGCCCCAGCCCGTCTAATTGTTTCAGTCCTCCATAGCGGCTACCCATTCCGGCAGCGAGGACAAATAATGTTGGTTTCATATTCAAGTTGGTGTTAAATAATTTTTTTTGTTCAATAAGTTCTTTTTTGCGGCGCAAATATACATTATTTTTTGTCAAATGAAAAATTAAGCCGACCTTTGCGCCGCATGGCATCAGTGTTATGAATATATGAATAAACGTGGAAATGAGGCAAAAAATAATAGGGAGCATACTGTTTTTCTTTGTATTTATGATATTCGGGAAAACGGTTGCTCAACAAACAATACAGGTTCAAGGGTGTATCAAAGATTCCATTACAAACGAGGCATTACCTTATGTGACGGTTACATTGCATGGAACAACCAAAGGTACGGCTACGGACGAAAACGGATATTTCTCAATAAAAACGATATCCGCCGTCGATAGCGTATTCCTTTCCATCTCCTATGTCGGATATGAAGCAAAACTGGTCTCCTTGGGAAAAGGCGTTAATAACGTGAATATACTTTTGAACCCCGTAGCATACGAACTGAATGAGGTGACCGTACGTCCCGGAAGGGAAAAATATTCCAAAAAAGAGAATCCGGCCGTTGCTTTTGCGCGTCACGTGATTGCCCGCCGGAAGCTGAATAACCCGTACGAGCACGATTATTTCAGTTATAACGCATACGAACGGCGAACGTTTGCAAACAACGATATCGACGTGGAGTCTGTTCGCCGGAACCGGATCTATAAACGCATCGATTTTATATTCGATTATGTAGACTCAACGTCGGTCGGAGGGAAAACGATTTTGCCGCTCTACGATGAAGAAATCCTTGAGGATTATTTTTTTCGCAAATCGCCGCATACGGAACGAAAAGTGCTAAAAGGCGCAAAGCGTGCGGGAATCATTGAGGTTATGTCGGAAGACGGCGTGAGGCAGTTTGTCGACGAAGCTTTCAGCGACGTTGATATTTTTCAGGACAATATTCAACTGTTCCTGAACCGCTTTGTCAGTCCGCTTTCGTCCATAGGCCCCGATTATTACAAATATTATTTGCTGGATACGGTGCTGCTTGACGGCGAAGCATGTATGGATCTGGGTTTTGTTCCATTCAATTCCGAATCGTTCGGTTTTGTAGGTCATTTATATGTGACGCTTGACTCCACTTATTTCGTGAAAAAAGTAAACCTGAACATTCCCGGGAATATCAATCTCAACTTTGTCGGCGAGATGTCTGTCAATCAGGAATACCTCCGTACGGACGACGGGGTGAGGCTCTTGACAAAAAACGACATCGCCCTGACATTCAAACTCACCAAAAAGATGAAAGGCTTCTACGCCAGGCGCGTGGCTTTGTACCGGAATCATTCGTTCGACAAACCGCCGGACATGAAAGTGTTCGACGAAAAGGCGCCGGTGCTGGAATCGGAAGATGCACACAGCCGGACGGAAAATTTCTGGGATGAAGCCCGGGAAGGCGCCGGAGAGATGCAGCCGTCCTCCGTTGAAAAGATGATGGCGCAATTGCGGGAAATACCGTTTCTCTACTGGTCGGAAAAGCTCATTAACATTCTGGTCAACGGATATATTCAAACATCCGAAACGAACAGCCTGTTTGAATTTGGGCCTGCGAACACGTTTATCAGCGGAAATGCGCTGGAAGGAGCCAGGCTTCGCCTGGGAGGTGCGACAACGGTCAATCTCAGCCGCCGGTTTTTTATAGACGGATACCTGGCATACGGCTTGAAAGATCATAAGCCGAAAGGCGATGCTATCATAGAATACTCATTCAATAAGAAGAAGAATTTCCGGAAAGAATACCCCTTTCATTACATTCGTGCGGAATACCGGTACGATATCAACCAGATCGGCCAGCATTATCTGTATACGAATACCGACAATCTGTTTGTGATGCTGAAACGCCGCAAGAACAACCTGATTACCTACATGCGGAAAGCGGAGTTAAGTTATTACAAAGAGAATTACAAAGGGTTGGGTTATCGTGTTTTGCTTCGTCATCTGACCGAATGGGCCACTCCCGATGTGCGGTTCGATATGATACGGGCAGACGGAACCGTTGCGCCGGTCGATCATTACCGCTCCGCCCAACTGGAATTTTACCTGCGTTGGGCGCCGAATGAGAAATTTTACCAGTCGCGCAATTATCGTCATCCGATTACGCTGGATGCACCGGTCGTCACCTTGAGCCACGTCATGGCGCGGAAAGGCGTGCTGGGGTCGGATCATAATTATAACCGCACCGAGATCGGTGTGCGCAAGCGCTTTTGGATCTCTCCGTTCGGATACGTCGATCTATACGGGCAGGCCGGTAAGGTGTGGAACCGCGTTCCGTATCCGTTACTGCATATTCCGAATGCGAACCTGTCTTACAGCATCCAGCCGGAGAGTTATCCGCTAATGAATCCGATGGAGTTCATAAACGACCGTTTCGTATCCTGGGAAATGTCGTATTTTATGAATGGGTGGCTTTTCAACCGTTTGCCCCTGGTCAAAGGGTTGCAACTGCGTGAAGTGTTGACGTTCCGGGGGTGGTACGGTAGCCTGAGCGATAAGAACAATCCGCAAATAGACGGCGCCGGTTTGTATAAACTTCCCGAAAATACCTATATGATGGGCAATAAGCCTTATATGGAGATTGGAGCGGGAGTTGAAAATATACTCAAAGTCATACGTTTGGACTATATTTGGAGGTTGTCGTATCGTGGTCATGAAGGAGCGCCGAATAGCGGTTTAAGAATGAAATTGAAATTTTCTTTTTGATATGTCATATTTTTTGCCTATCTTGCGCAAATTATGAAGAAAGAGAAGTTTCATATCGAATATGTGTTCGACAAAGTTTCAAAGCGAAGCTTGTGGAATCATCTGACAACGCCTCCCGGATTATCGTCATGGTTTGCCGACGAAGTGGAAGTGAAAGACGACACTTGTATTTTTTCCTGGAATAAGACAAAAGAGGAAGCAAAGGTTACTTATATGAAACCGTATATATGTGTGCGTTATCAATGGGCGGATGAAGAAGAGAATGTTTATTTTGAGTTTCGTATTCATACCATAGAGTTAACAGGCGCCGTAGCTCTTGAAATAACGGATTTTGCGGAACCGTCGGAGAAGATGGATGCCATAAGCTTGTGGGACTCGCAGGTGGATGAATTGAAAAGGACGTTAGGAGTGTAATAGAGGTATGCGCATTGTCAAGCGATTAGATTTATTTTTGTTGAAAACATTCCTGCCGTTATTTCTGATGACGTTTGGAATCTGCCTGTTTATCTTCCTGATGCAATTCCTTTGGAAGTATGTCGATGAAATGGTAGGGAAAGGGATAGAAATGTATATCCTGGCGGAATTGTTTTTCTATGCAGCTCTCACCTTTGTGCCGCAGGCGCTTCCGCTTGCTATATTATTCGCTTCTCTGATGACGTTCGGAAACCTTGGCGAGCAACTGGAGTTGCTTGCCATGAAATCCTCCGGTATTTCGCTGATGCGTATCATGAGGCCCTTGACCATATTCCTGATTTTTACGGCTATATCCGCTTTCTTTTTTCAGAATAATGTCATTCCCGTATCGCAGGTTAAAATGTATACCCTTCTATATTCCGTCAGGCAGAAATCGCCGGAACTGGAGATACCGGAAAGTATTTTTACGGAGATCAACGGGAGGAATATCCATGTCCGGAAAAAAGATAAAAAGAAATCCCTCCTGAAAGACGTCATGATTTACGACTATTCGGAAGGATTTAACAATATACGTGTGATTGTAGCCGATTCGGGACGGCTGAAAACATCTACCGATAAGAAATATCTTGTCATGACGCTGTATAACGGCGAGTCGTTTCAGAATATGAAGGGGAACAATCGTAGCACTGCGAGCGCACAGGAAGCTGTGCCCTACCGCCGCGAAACGTTCGATGCAATGGAAATGCTGATCGAATTCGACGGCAATTTTAATATGAGAGGCGAATCGCTGTTTCAGGATCGATATGTAGGCAAGAATATCGCAAGCCTGCAGCACTCGATCGATTCGATGACGGTTCGTATAGACAGCATTAAAGAGGTTGAATCGAAGGCCTTGTATATGCAATCGTATCGTAAGAGCCTGTCCCGTCCACCGGTGAAAACCCAGGCGGACGGCAGCGGCAAGGCGGAAAATGATTCTCTGGCGGTTAAGCGGAACATCATCAATTTCGACAGCTTATACCGCGCTCAGGAACCGGTGGTGAAAGCATCCTTACTGTCCTATTCCAAACGCAGCATAGACAATCTGCTTATGAATTACGGCATGAAGTCGGAAACTATGCGGATAGAAGAGAAAGAGATCCGGTGGCACCATACGGAAATGCACCGGAAGTTCACCCTGTCGTTTGCCTGCCTTGTCTTTTTCTTTATCGGCGCTCCCCTCGGGGCGATCATCCGTAAAGGAGGGCTGGGTGCGCCGGCTGTCATATCGGTATTTTTGTTTGTCGTGTACTACATTGTTGATAATATAGGCTATAAGATGGCGCGCGACGGCGTATGGCTGCCATGGCAGGGCATGTGGTTAAGCTCGGCCGTACTTTTGCCGCTGGGTGTTTTTCTGACCTACAAGGCGGTGAATGACTCCGTTCTTCTGAATGCCGAAACGTATATAGATGCCGTTAAACGGTTTATCGGCAAACGTGAGTTCCGTAAGATCGAAAAAAAGGAACTGATTATGGAGTATCCGGATTATGCCGCGCTCACCGTTCGCTTGCAGCAGCTCTCGGATCTTTGCCGGGAATATCTGTCCCGCCATAAACGCCGGCTGCATTATTTTCGGTTCTGGAAGCAGGGCGGAACGGATTATGAAGCCGAAGGAATCGCGTCCGAAATAGAGTCGGTGGTGCGGATTCTTGAAAATTCGGATCAGAACCTGGTATTGAACAAGACGATGGATTTTCCGATTATAAAAAGCTTTCACCTGACGAATCGCACGATTAGCCTCCGGATGGGAATCGCTTTGGCGGTCTTTTTCCCGTTGGGAGGGCTTGTCTACCTGACGGCCGTATATCGCCGGAAACTGTTGCGCCAGGATATAAAAACGACCATTCGCGTATGCAATGAAATGATTGAGATTATAAAAGACAGGAATATAAAATAAAGAATAGATGGAAAATTTTAAACTGAATACGGTAGAGGAGGCGATTGACGACTTTCGCGAAGGGAAGTTTCTGATTGTTGTAGACGACGAAGACCGGGAGAATGAAGGCGATTTTATCATAGCGGCCGAAAAGGTCACACCCGAAAAGGTCAACTTTATGCTGACAAACGGTCGCGGCGTGCTCTGCGCCCCCCTTACGGAAGAACGTTGCGAAGAACTTGAGCTCAACATGCAGGTGATACATAACACCTCCATGCTGGAAACGCCTTTTACGGTTACGGTTGATAAGCTTGGGGGTAACTGTGCGACCGGAGTTTCTATTTACGACCGCGCCCAAACGATCCTTGCGTTGGCCGATCCCGCGACCAAGCCGTCCGATCTGGGACGTCCCGGGCATATTAATCCCCTCAGAGCCCGTTCGAGGGGGGTCTTACGGCGTGCGGGACATACGGAGGCAACGGTCGATATGGCGCGGCTTGCCGGACTTTATCCTGCCGGAGCCTTGATAGAGATCCTGAATGAAGACGGATCAATGGCCCGTTTGCCGGAACTTATGGAGGTGTCCGGGAAGTTCGGCATAAAAATAATATCGATCCGCGATCTGATAGCCTATCGCCTGCGAACGGAATCTTTGGTTGAAAAAGGCGTGGAAGTGAAGATGCCGACAAAGTACGGCGATTTTCGCCTGATCCCGTTCAAACAGAAAAGTAACGGACTGGAACACGTTGCGTTGATAAAAGGTGAAATATCAAGTGACGAGCCTCTTTTGGTGAGGGTTCATTCATCTTGTATGACCGGCGATATCTTCGGCTCCTATCGTTGTGATTGTGGCGAGCAACTGCACAAAGCCCTGCGGATTATTGAAAAAGAAGGCAAGGGTGTGGCGCTGTATCTCCAACAGGAGGGACGTGGAATCGGTTTTATGGATAAGATGAGAGCCTATAAGTTGCAGGAAGAAGGCTTGGATACGGTGGATGCGAATCTTCATCTGTGTCATAAAGCGGATGAGCGCGATTATGGGGTAGGGGCACAGATCCTGCAACAGATCGGCGTGCATAAAATGCGCCTGATGACCAATAATCCGGTGAAACGCGTCGGACTGGAAGCTTATGGCCTGGAGGTCATTGAAAATATACCGATCGAAGTGGAACCGAATGAATATAATGAATTTTATATGCGTACGAAAAAAGACCGGATGGGGCATGAACTGAATATGATTCCTTGATGATTAGAGGAATTAACAGCATATTTATAAACACTAATAACATTTTTAAATTACATGGAACAATTATCTGCACGTTTAGCCGGCTTATCGCCTTCGGAAACGCTGGCAATGTCACAAAAAAGTAATGAGTTAAAAGCTCAGGGGATTGATGTTATCAACCTGAGTGTCGGCGAACCTGATTTTAACACGCCCGCCCATATTAAAGCGGCGGCGAAAAAGGCCATTGACGACAATTATTCGTTTTATTCACCCGTCCCGGGATATCCGGATTTGCGTAAAGCAATCGTAGAAAAGCTTAAGCGTGAAAATAATCTGGATTATACGGCGGATCAGATTGTTGTTTCGAACGGTGCGAAGCAGTCGGTCTGTAATGTTTTGCTCAGTATCGTCGGGCCGGGCGACGAGGTGATCGTTCCCGCACCGTATTGGGTCAGCTACGTTGAGATGGTCAAACTGGCTGAAGGCGTGAATGTAATTGTAACCGCCGGTATCGACCAGGATTTTAAAATAACGCCGGCGCAATTAGAAGCGGCTATCACCCCCAAGACGAAAGCGCTTATATTATGTTCTCCCTCCAACCCGACGGGAAGCGTGTACAGTAAGGACGAATTGAAAGGATTGGCCGATGTGCTGGCAAAATATCCGAACGTCATTGTTCTTGCGGATGAAATATACGAACATATTAATTATGTAGGCCGGCACGAAAGTATTGCCCAATTTGAGGCGGTCAAAGATCGTGTAGTCGTTGTGAACGGCGTTTCGAAAGCTTATGCTATGACGGGATGGCGTATCGGCTTCATTGCCGCTCCGTTATGGATCGCCAAGGCATGCAACAAATTACAGGGACAGTACACATCGGGGCCTAATTCTATTGCTCAGAAGGCTTCCGTAGCCGCTTTTGCCGGCGATCAGTCGTGCGTAGAGGACATGCGCCGGGCGTTCCTTCGCCGTCGTGACCTGATCGTGAAATTATGCCGGGAGATACCGGGCGTAAAACTGAATATTCCGCAAGGGGCCTTCTATCTTTTTCCCAAAGTAGACAGTTATTACGGGAAAAGCGTGGACGGCCGTAAGATAAACAATGCCGCGGATCTGTCGATGTATCTGCTCGAATCCGGACATGTGGCAACGGTAGGAGGCGCCGCTTTCGGAGCGCCCGATTGTATTCGTTTGTCCTATGCCACATCGGATGAAAATATCATAGAAGCGGTCGGACGCATCAGAGAAGCGCTGGCAAAGCTTAGCTGAAAAACTTTTAATTCCGGCTATGCCGGATTTTTTCGCACACACAAGAGTAAGCCGTTTGCATCGTGTAGACGGCTTACTGTTTACTTCGTTCTCCGTTGTGTATGTCCGGCTATTTATAATATAATGTTACTTTTACCGGAAAATGGTCGGATAACATACGTGCTTCCGCTTTCACGCTGAAGACTTCTTTGGGGAAATCGCCGGTATTCGGCTTTGTGTCATTAACAGGAGTGCGGTAACTGTCGGTCAGTATGCCGTAGCGGTCGACCTTGAATTTGTCCGAAACAAAGATGTGGTCGATACGGCTGTTTGTATATCCGTCGCTTTTAAATGAATTGAAGGTTCCGTTTAGTGCATACCGCATGCCGGCTGTTTCGTATGTGTCATTGAGAATGCCGGAGCCGGCCAGCAGTTTATAACTCTCGTTTGTTTGATCGACATTGAAATCTCCGGTGAGGATAACCGCATCATCTTTTCCGCACATTTCTTTTATTTTGTTCAGAATAAGTATGGCGCTTTTGCTGCGTGCTTCAACCCCTATATGGTCGAAGTGCAGGTTGAAAAACCGGACTTTCTTCTTTCTTTTGAGATCCTTAAACTCACCCCATGTGCAGATACGCGGCAGTGCGGCGTCCCATCCTTTGTTAGGATATTCCGTATTTTCGGCCAGCCAGAAATGGCCTGATTTTAATAGTTTAAAACGATCTTTTTTGTAGAAAATCGGAACATATTCTCCTTTTGTTTTTCCATCGTCGCGCCCTACGCCGATATATCCGTATTGGGGCAGTTGATCCGCAAGGTCGTTGAGTTGGTTGTGAAGAACCTCCTGGGTACCGAAAATGTCGAAGTCGTTGAACAGGATTTGTTGTGCGATTAAGGGACAACGCTTTTCCCATCCGTTACCGTTTGCTTTATCCGAGTTGTTGTCGTAACGTATATTATATGATCCTACGATCAGATCCTGTGCATTGGCGAAGCAGATGCAAATGGAGAGAATGGTAAATATAAATGCAATTTTTTTCATCATCTTCTTTTTTTTAATGGTTGGGTTGTTTAGTTTGTGAAAGGCGTGTTCGGTTCGTTTGAGAATGAATAGGGGAGATCCGCCTCGTTAATGCCCCTGTTCTTGTTGGGTTGTGGCGCCATATCAAAAATAATATGGGCGCCTTTCATCAAATCTTCATGTTTGAAGTAATTTTTCGTGTAATTTTTCCCGTTCAGTTTTACGGATTGGATATACCGGTTGTTTTTATTATTATTTGTCGATTTGAGGGTCATTGTTTTTCCGTTTTCCAACTTCACTTTTACGTTTTTGAAAACGGGAGAACCCAGGATGTACTCGTCCGTACCGGGACAAACGGTATAGAATCCCATAGAGGAAAAGACAAACCAGGCGGAGGTCTGGCCGTTGTCTTCGTCGCCACAATAAGCGTCGGGGTTCGGATTATAAAGTTTGTCCATAATTTCGCGTGCCCAATACTGGCTTTTCCATGGTTCGCCGGAGTAATTGTACATATATACCATGTGTTGTATCGGTTGGTTCCCATGTGCATACTGTCCCATATCCATGACCTGCATTTCGCGCATTTCATGAATCACCCGGCGACTGTTTATCCCTAAATAGCTGGGGATGACAAACACCGAATCCATCATCCGGTTAAATGCGTCCTTGCCTCCCATCAAGTCAATTAATCCTTTCGGATCGTGGAAGACGCAGAAGCTCCAGTGCCAACTGTTGCCTTCGCAGAAATCGCCGCTCCAGTCTTCCGGCCTGAAATTGGGATTAAACACCCCTTTGTCATCCCGTCCCGACATCAGCTTATGCTTGGGGTTGTAAACGTTTTGATAGTTCAGGGCGTGTTTTTTGAACCGTTCCAGTTCGTTTTCCGGTTTTTTAAGCGCCTGCCCGAACTTATAGATAGCCCAGTCGTTGTAGGCATATTCGAGTGTGCGTGCGGCGCTTTGACCGATTCGGACGTTATTGGGCACGTAGCCTAAGCGGTTGTAGTATTCGTGTCCGACACGACCCGAAGCCGTATTTTCCAGATGATTATCGGCTCCATTCACAACCGCATTCCACAGTTCTTCGGCTTCGTAGCCTTTCAATCCCTTTATACAGGCGTCGGCTACTACGGCTGCGGAGTTTTGTCCGATCATGATGTTTCTGTGACCCGGACTTCCCCATTCGGGCAGGAAACCGCTTTCCTTATACGCGTTTACCAGCCCGGCCTGTATTTTTTCGTTCATCGACGGGTAAAGAAAATTAAGGAAAGGAAAGAGGCAGCGGAAAGTGTCCCAAAACCCGGTGTCGGTAAACAGGAAACCCGGCAGCACCTTGCCGTTGAACGGACTGTAATGGACGATGTTACCGTTTTCGTCGATTTCATAAAAACTGCGCGGAAATTGTACCGAACGATAAAGGCAGGAATAAAATGTGCGGATCTTATCCACATCGTCATCTTCTATACTTACCCGTCCTAAAACATCGTTCCACTCGTTGCGCCCTTTCCGCATCACTTCATCGAAATCGTCATCTCCCAATTCTTTGAGGTTTAACTCTGCCTGTTTGTGGCTGATAAATGAGGAGGCTACCCTTGCGTGTACCGTTTCTCCCCGTTTGGTTTTAAACCCGATAATCGCCCCGGTATGATCTTCCTGCGCTTCATACTCGTTTTTGCGGATCTCATTGTCGCCTACTGCGGCATTGTAGGTGAAGGGTTTGTCGAATTGTATGACGAAGTAATTTTTAAAATCCCTCGGCACTCCTCCGCTGTTTCGGGTTGTGTATCCGATGATTTTGTTTTCTTCCGGTATGATTTTCACGTACGAACCCCGGTCGAAAGCGTCGATGATTACATACGATTTGTCGTTTTCGGGAAACGTAAACCGAAACATGGCCGCTCTGGACGTAGGGGTGATTTCGGTAGTAATGTCGTAGTCGGCCAGATATACGCGGTAGTAATAAGGTTTGGCCACCTCGGCCTTGTGTGAAAACCAACTGGCGCGTTTTTCTTCATCAAAGGTAACTTTTCCGGTAACCGGCATGATCGAAAACTGCCCGTAGTCGTTCATCCATGGACTTGGCTGGTGTGTTTGCTTGAATCCCCTTATTTTGTCGGCAGTGTAGGTGTACATCCATCCGTCGCCCATTCTGCCGGTTTGCGGCGACCAGAAATTCATCCCCCAGGGACGTGCGATAACCGGATAATTATTACCGGTCGACAATTCAAATTTTGATAATGTTCCGGTAAGCGGGTTTACAAAATCCACCGGTTCGAGATTTGTTTGTGCCGTCAGTGTCAGTGTTAAAAACGACAGAGCGGTTAACATTGTTTTTTTCATGAGATTTCAATTTATTCGAGTTAATGCTTGTGAAGACAAAAATACAAAAAAAATAAGTATGAAAGCATGAAACCGGTCAAAAAGGCGTCGTATGATGATAAATTTGTCATAATATGATACTTTTTGTGTCATGCAGGATACGAAAAGCATACAGTCCATATCTTCGTCGAACCCGGTAAGGCATGTTTTTAATCCCCCTCTGCGGTATAGGTCTTTTTGTCCGGATTCTTATAGATATTTTGTTGCTTCCCTTATGCTTAACTTAGCCATACTGTTTTTATTTTGTTCTACAAAATCTTTCACCCATTGGGGATTATATTTTGAATATTCTCTTAAACTCCATCCAATGGCTTTATTAATAAAAAATTCATTGCTGCCGAAGTTATTACGGATGATCTTTGACAGTAAATCGGTATTTGTTTTGTCTTTTCTTGGCAGTTGGTGGTCTATGGATATTCTCCGGATCCAAAAATCATTGTCTTCAGACCACTTTATCATTAAATCATCCACTCTGTTGTCGGTAAGCCCAATATTGCCTATTATTTTATCAAGCCCGTCGATCGTATCCCACCATTGTTTGGCCTTTGCAAAATTCTTGATTTTAGGAATATCATCATACTTCAGATATTTTTGCATAGCGGCAAGATAATCCATCACCAGATACTGAAATTCCCGATAATCACTTTGATAACATCTATCTAAAAAAGCCCAGTCAATATTTTTTTCCGACTTTTCCGTTTTCAAAAAGCCTTTATATATCTTTTTTCTTGCAGGCGTTACCAAACCGTAAAATTTGAATTGATTTCTCATATATTGAGCCATTGTACACGCATTATCGGCATTACGGTTTAACTCAAACTGTTTTTCTATTTCCTCAAACTTGCTCATGTTTTCAATTATTATTACTCAATTATTTATAACTTGTTCGTTTTTTTGACAAAAGTACGATTTATTTCATATACCCGACGCTAAAAAATAACTTTTGATAC
>JAIRSF010000012.1 GCA_031255595.1 Tannerella sp. | reverse complement strand
AACGCCGAAGCTGGTGAGGTCGTCAGCATCTATAACATGACGGGCGCTTTGCATAAGAAAATGGAGCTTCCTGCCGGTTTGCAGACCTTCCTGTTGGAAAGAGGCGTTTATATAGTGACATTGAAAGACGGTTCGGTATATAAGATTGTGATAAACTAACTTTGGCATAGTTCATGAAGAAAAATCCCGGAGCCGTTTTTTGAGGCTTCGGGATTTTTTTTCGGATGTGCCGTAAGTGCCGGCGAAAGGGTGAAAATACGGATGGATTATACAGATATTACTTCGCAAGGTTTCCTGAAATAATACCAAACAGACTATTTATCGGTTCCCTAAATATTCGGCTATGTAATTTTGTGACATAATTTGTAGAGAGTTTTCAAAAAAATAATTACATTTGTCATTATTTCAATGCTATGAAGACGAATGTAAGGATAGAAGATAAGTTGACCGCGTTGAGCCGTTTGAGGCACTTGCCGGCATACCGGAGAAGTAAGAACTATGAAAATTAGGGATATGGCGACTACACAGAGTAGGAATATTAAATATTTCAATATTAGTGCACTTGATGAATCGTGGGGCATTGTGGTTACGACGGTCGGGAGGCAGTTGATACCGCCTCACAGTTCGTATCCTCTTTCACAACATCCCGAATCGCATATTTTTAATCCGAGTATCGGCAGGGTGCTGAAAGAATATCAGTTGATCTATATACCCGAAGGGGGAGGTTATTTTGAATCCGAGTCCTGCAGAAGACGGAAAATTTCTGCCGGAACTATGATCCTTTTGTTTCCGAATGAATGGCATACCTATGAACCGGATCGGGAGAGCGGATGGAGAGAGTGTTGGGTCGGTTTTCGCGGTGTGCATATTGATAACCGGGTGAAAAACGGCTTTTTTTCGCCGGCGAATCCGGTGTTTCATTTAGGTTTCAGTTCCGCTATCCTGGGTTTGTATGAAGATATCCTGAATCATGCGGCGGAAGAAAAAGCGGGTTATCAACAACTGATCTCAAGTATTGTACTTTATATCTTAGGGTTGGTGCATTTCATGTATCGTAACGAACGGTTTAACGATTCGTTTGCCGTTATTAAAATTAATGAAGCGCGCGCCATTATGAAGCAATCTATCGAAGAAGAAGTTTCTCCTAAACAGATAGCCGAGCAGATCGGCGTAGGTTATTCCTGGTTCCGGAAAATGTTTAAGAAGTATGTAGATGTATCGCCGGCTCATTATCAGGCTAACCTGAAATTTTTGCGCTCCAAGGAGTTGTTGAATACAACGGATTTAAGCATTACCGAAATAGCGTACAAACTTAATTTTGAAGATGTGGGAAAGTTTTCGACCTTTTTCAGCAAAAAGGAAGGATTCTCACCCCTGCAATACCGGAAAGAAGCGCAGAATATCGGAAAAGTCATTAACCCATAGCGCCCTCTTGGTGCGGAAACATACGGGTGGAGTATCTTTATTACCGGATAACATACCGCAGAAAGTGCAAGATCCGGGATACGTGTCGGTGTAAAAATATCATTTTATATAATATCCGTATCATATTGAGAATATCTATGTCTGTTATAAACAAGATCTTTGAGGCATGGCAGATTGAAACGTAACTACTATAAATTATATTTTACTATGAAACAAATGAGCGTATATTGTGTGTCCCTTTTGTCCGCATTCATTTTTGCGTTGACGGGATGTTGGGATCAAAACGAAAACAGTGCAGTCAAAGATTCTTTTGCTTCGATCGAAGCCTTATTCAACGACCCTTCCTCCGAATATCGAAGTATGCCGCTTTGGGTGTGGAACGGGAAAGTAACGGAAACGGAACTGGACAGGATGCTCGTCGAATTGAAAGAAACGGGTTTTGGCGGATTGTTTGTGCATCCCCGGCCGGGAATGATTACGGAGTATCTCTCTGACGACTGGTTTAAAATGTATGAGTATACTGTCCGAAGGGGAAAAGAACTGGGGCTGGAGGTTTGGATCTATGACGAAAATTCATATCCCAGCGGTTTTGCGGGTGGACATGTGCCGCATGAAATGCCCGAATCGTATAATCAGGGGCAGGGACTTCGGTTGGAAAAGGTCGAAATGCTTCCTTCGGAATTGGATTCTTATTATATCTGCCTGAAAAAGGAAGGCGACGGTTGGAAGGATATAACCGCTTCCCCGAATGAGTACAAAGGGACGAAGGGGGAATATTACCTTTATAAGAAAACTTATTATGGAAAGTCGGACTGGTACGGCGGTTATTCTTATGTGGATCTGTTGGCTCCCGGTGTGACGGAAAAATTCATTGAGGTGACGATGAAAGGATACGAAAAATCCCTGAAAAACGAATTTGGAAAAGCCGTTCCCGGCGTTTTTACCGACGAACCGAATATTATGACTTCCGGCGGTTTCCGCTGGACGCCCGATTTATTTGACGTATTTCAAAAACAATGGGGATACGACCTGAAGCCTTTGATCCCTTTATTGAGCGAGGAAACGGGCGAGTGGAAAAAGGTGCGGCATAATTATATGGAAACTTTGCTGCAACTGTTTGTAGATCGTTGGTCTAAACCCTGGTATGCCTATACGGAAGCCAACGGTCTGAAATGGACCGGGCATTATTGGGAACACGGGTGGCCGCAGATGAACGACGGACCGGATAATATGGCGATGTATGCCTGGCATCAGGTGCCGGCGATTGATATGCTGTTTAACCAGTTTAACGAGAAGTCGCCGCAGGCGCAATTCGGTAATATTCGTGCGGTGAAGGAGCTTCGCAGTGCGGCAAACCAGACGGGCGTTTCCCGTACGTTAAGCGAAACGTATGGCGGCGGCGGATGGGATGAAACATTTAAGGATTTTAAGCGTTTGGGAGATTGGGAATATGTGCTGGGCGTGAATTTTATGAATCAGCATCTTTCCCACATGACGCTGACGGGCGCCCGCAAGTATGATTATCCGCCGGTGTTCACGTATCATTCGCCCTGGTTCGGCAATTATAAAATGCTGAACGATTATTTCGGACGTTTGTCGCTGGTTATGAGCAAAGGGTTACAGCGGAACGATCTCTTGGTGCTGGAGCCAAACGCTACCTTGTGGAGTTATTATTCGCATACGGGAAGTAATCCGGCGCTGATGGAAATCGGTAAAGATTTTCAGGCGTTTGTCACCTTGCTGGAAAAGAGCCAGGTGGAATATGACCTGGGGTCGGAGAATATTATAAAAGATAACGGCCGGGTGGAAAAAGGGAAGTTTATCGTAGGGAAAGCGGCTTATGCTACGGTTGTTATTCCTCCGATGAGTGAAACATTGAATAAACCGACTTTTGCGTTGCTTCGTGAGTTTGTCGAACAGGGAGGGCGTTTGATAACCTTCTCCGAACCTGACCGGATTGATGGCGATGTTGACGGTGAGCTTGTTTCGTTTATCGCTCAGGATGCGGTGATCAAAGAATCGCAGCTAAACAAAGAGGTGATCGGGAAATATTTTCTTCCCGGAGGCGGTTTCGAGATCACCTTCCGCAACGGAAACCTGTATCATCACCGTCGCCTCTATGCGGACGGCGAGCTGATCTTTATCGTAAACTCCTCTATGGAGGAAGCCTCGGCAGGCAATCTTTCGGTAAAAGGGAAGGCCTTGTTGAAAATGGATGCCGAAAAGGGTGAGATCTCCCTGTATCCTGCTGAAAAAGAAGGCGGGAAGATGAAGGCCGCTTTCACGATCGAACCGGCGGGAAGCCTTCTGCTTTACAGTTCGTACAAAACAAATAATAAATATACCTCAAAACCGGAGGAGAAAGCCGGGCAGCTTGTTCCTGCCGTTGCGGATACGCGGGTCGCACGTGTAAAAGATAATGCGATGCCGATTGACTTCTGCGATGTGACGGTCGAAGGGCAGACGCACCGGCAGGTTTATTTTGCAAATGCGGCCGATATTGTATACCGCGCCTATGGTTTTGCGAACGGGAATCCCTGGAATACTTCGGTTCAATATAAACGGAATATACTGGATCGCGACCGGTTCACCGGTGGAGGCTTTGCGGCTACCTACCGTTTTACGGTGAACGACGTGTTCGATTATTCGGGCATGCAACTGGTTGCCGAACGGCCTGAATTGTTTACGGTGAAAATAAACGGGGTAGCCGTCGAACCCATTCCCGGAAAGTGGTGGTTAGATAAATCGTTTGGCGTTTATGCGATCGGTAATCATGTGAAAAAAGGCGGTAATGCGGTTGAGTTGAGTATTCGCCCGATGAGTATTTTTGCGGAGATAGAGCCGGTGTACCTGTTAGGTGATTTCGCCGTCGTTCCCGAACAGAAAGGTTGGAGCATCAGCGCCCCGGTAACGGATTTTGCTTTCGGAAGCTGGAAAGAGCAGCAACAACCGTTTTACTCCTGGGATTTCAAATACAGCAAATCTTATGACATTACGGATCTGTCCGGCGCATATTTGGTGAAATTAGGCAAATGGACGGGTACGGTAGCCGAAGTGTATGTGAACGGGACAAAAGCGGGTATCATCGGTTACGATCCTTATCAGTTGAATGTTACGCCTTACCTGAAAGAAGGGACGAACCGGATTGACGTTCACGTCGTCGGCAGTCTGAAAAACCTGTTAGGCCCGCATTACAAAAAACCGGCGCCGGGCCTGGCTTCACCATGGCACTGGAAACAGATCAACGAACCGATCGCGGGCTCCGAATACCAGATGATGGATTATGGGCTGATGGAAGACTTTTCACTGCATCGTGCGCAATGAAAAGCAATAGGCAAATAGTGTACTTCGCTCGAACCGACAATGGCACAATGTAATAAGCCGGCGTAATCGAGCTTGCTTGAATGACGCCGGACGCAGGCGTATCAACGAAGTTCAAATTTGTTCTTTCCATCACACAAGGAAAGAACAAATTTGACTTTTATCAGGAAAAAGAATTTATATTTCAACTGAATATGCAAATGAAAACTATATATACCCTCTTTTTGCTGCTTTTTGCGGCTGTTACTCCGGTGGCGCAGAATACGTTTACGGTTTTTGACCTTACCTGTGAACATGAGGAGAATCCTGTCGGACTGGAAACGATGCAGCCGCGTTTCAGTTGGCGGATCAATGCTCAGGAACGGAATTTTGAACAATCCGCCCGGCAATTGCTGGTTGCGGATTCGGAAGCGGCTTTGGCGTCGGATCAGGGTAATATCTGGGATAGCGGGAAAAAGAATACTTCCGCTTCTATACAAGTACCTTTTGAAGGTAAAACCCTGGAGGCCGGAAAGATTTATTTCTGGAAAGTAAGGGTATGGGATAAAAAAGGAAATCCTTCTGCCTGGAGCCGGGTAAATCGTTTTCAGATGGGACTGCTAACCGAAAAAGATTGGGGCAAAGCGCAATGGATCGCTTTAGAAAAAGATATAAAGGAAGAGATTATAACAACCGGCATTCATGCGCCTAATATCCGGAAGGAAATAGGAGATAAGAAAATCGGGATGTATCGTTTGCCGCAATTCAGGAAAGAGTTTAATGTGGAAAAAGAAATAAAAAATGCCGTTGTTTTTGTTTCCGGGTTAGGTCATTTTGATATGTTCCTGAATGGCGATAAGGTGAAGGATCATTTTCTGGATCCCGGTTGGACAAAGTATGATAAATGCGCGTTGTATGTGTCTTTTGATATTACAGACCGGTTGAAACAAGGCCATAATGCGATTGGTGTAATGTTGGGGAACGGTTTTTATAATATACCTCGTGAACGCTACCTGAAAATGATAACGTCTTACGGGGCTCCCAAAATGATCATGAATATGAGGATACAATTTGCGGACGGCAGTGTGCGGCATATCGTCAGTGATACCGGTTGGAAAGCGACGGATAGCCCCGTTACATACAGCAGTATTTATGGAGGGGAGGACTATGACGCCAACAAAGAGCAGGCCGGTTGGATGATGCCGGGGTTTGATGATAAGTCGTGGCAAAAACCGGTTATATCCGATTATAAAACAATGCTGGTTTCGCAAAGGGCGGCACCGTTGAAAGTGAGAAACCGCCTTCCTGCGGTCAGGATACTGGAAACGGAAAAAGGTGACTGGGTATATGACCTGGGACAAAACTTTTCGGGTATACTTGAATTGAAAGTAAAAGGCGGCGGCGGTAAGCAGCCGGTAAGGCTTCATCCGGCAGAGCTGTTGAATCCGGATCATAGCGTTAACCAGAGCGCTTCCGGCTATCCGTTCTATTTTACGTATACTCCCAAGGGGGCTGATGTTGAAATATGGCGGCCCCGGTTTACCTATTACGGATTTCGTTACGTGCAGATTGAAGGCGCTGTTCCGGCAGGGAAGCCGAACCCGGACAATTTGCCGGAAATAGTGGCTATAACGGGGCTTCATACGTGTAATTCGGCAGAAGAAACCGGAACATTCCGTTGTTCCAATGAGATGTTTAACCGTATTTATAACCTGATAGACTGGTCGATGCGCAGTAATATGGCAAGTGTGATCACCGATTGCCCCCACCGCGAAAAACTCGGATGGCTGGAGGTTGCACATTTGATGCAATATTCTTTCCAATACAGGTACCATATGGCCCGTTTGTATGGGAAGAAGATGATGGATATGCGCTCGACGCAAGCCGCGAACGGACAGATTCCAACCATCGCTCCCGAACTGGTCGAGTTTGAAGGCGGATTTAAAGATACACCGGAGTGGGGAAGTGCGTTCATCATTTGTCCATGGTATGTGTACCGGTATTACGGCGATAAAAGCCTGATAGAAAATTATTATCCGGATATGCAACGGTATCTCGATTACCTGGCGTCGAAAGCCGATCATCACATCATTGCCTACGGGTTAGGCGACTGGTTTGATATAGGCCCTAAAAATCCCGGAGTGTCACAGTTGACATCGAACGGTATTACGGCTACGGCAATTTATTATTATAATGCGACGATTATGCAAAAAATCGCGACATTGTCAGGTAAATCCGATGATGCGGAAAAGTACGGAAAACTGGCCGCCGAAATCAAGCAATCGTTTAATAATACCTTTTGGGATCGGTCGACCCGGAAGTATGACCGGGATAGCCAGGCGGCCAATGCCATGGCGATTTATATGGGCCTGGCGGAAGATGATAACAGGGAGCAGGCTTTCAGGAATCTGGTCGCGGATATAAGAAGGCGTGATAATGCGCTGACGGCCGGCGATGTGGGCTACCGGTATGTGCTTCGTGCGCTTGAAGAAAATGATGCTTCCGAGGTGATCTATGATATGAATTGCAAATATGACGTGCCGGGTTACGGACGGCAATTGGCGTGTGGTGCGACATCGCTGACGGAATCGTGGCAGGCCTATGGATTTGTATCCAATAACCATTGTATGCTGGGGCATCTGATGGAATGGTTCTTTAGCGGCCTGGGAGGCATTCGCCAGGCCGGCAATTCCGTTGCCTTTAGAGAAATCGTCTTCAAACCGGAGGTTGTCGGGGATATCGAACATGCAAACGTATCCTACGAATCTCCCTATGGAGTGATTCAATCCGAGTGGAAAGATAGCGAAACGTCTTTCACGTTACGTGTGGAAGTGCCTGCAAACAGTTTTGCTTCCGTTTACCTGCCGGCTTCGGAATATTCACAGATCACCGAAAGCGGTATGTCGCTGCATGTTGCAACCGGAGTCTTAGATACGTTTACGGAAAAGGGGCGTACGGTAGTCAAAATCGGTTCGGGA
This sequence comes from Tannerella sp., assembly GCA_031255595.1. Classification (GTDB taxonomy): domain Bacteria; phylum Bacteroidota; class Bacteroidia; order Bacteroidales; family Tannerellaceae; genus Tannerella. Next base: position 5,755 of record JAIRSF010000012.1, on the reverse strand, counting down.
ACGTATGTTTTTCACGTCGCAAAAAAATAGTTGACAATCGTGCGGTGCGCACAAGTTGGGAAAGGACAAATTTGACTCTTATCAAGAAAAATAAAAAAGAATAATTATGAAAGTAGGTTTATTTGGAATAGGGCTGGATACGTACTGGCCGCAGTTTGAGGGATTATTACCGCGCCTGGAAGGATATCGGCGACAGATCGGGATGCGGATGGAGGAAATGGGTGTCACAGTGGTCGATGCCGGGATGGTTGATAATCCGGACAAAGCCATGCAGGCTGCCGGTTATCTGAAAGAAGAAAATATTGATATGGCATTTCTTTATATTTCAACGTATGCACTGTCTTCGACCGTATTGCCTGTTGCGCAACAACTGAAAGTGCCGGTAATCCTGTTGAATATACAACCCGTTGCAGCCATAGATTACGAGAAACTCAACCGTATGAACGACCGGGGGGATATGACCGGGGAGTGGCTGGCGCATTGCCAGGCCTGTTCCGTTCCTGAGATCGCTTGTGTATTTAACCGTTCCGGTATCCGGTATGATATCATTTCGGGATATCTGGCGGAAGATGAAACATGGAAAGAAATAAAAGACTGGATAGATGCCGCAAAGGTTTTTTATTCGTTGAATCATAGCCGGCTGGGGATATTGGGACATTATTACGGCGGTATGCTGGATGTTTATACGGATCTGACGGAGCTTTCCGCCACATTCGGAACTCATGTCGAGATGATTGAAATGTGCGAATTGAAAGCCTTGCGCGACGGCATTTCGCAGGAAGATGTACGGCAGAAGATCAGTGAATTTGCAACTGCGTTTGATGTGATATCCGAATGTGAGGAAGCGGAAGTAGAGCGTGCCGCACGTACGTCGGCCGCTTTGGATCAGTTGGTCGCGGCGCACAGGATTGATGCGTTGGCCTATTATTATGAGGGATACGGCGGCAATGATTATGAAAACATCGTAACTTCTGTGATTGCCGGTAACACCCTGCTGACCGGAAAAGGAATACCGGTGGCCGGCGAATGTGAAGTGAAAAACGTACAAGCCATGAAGATCATGGCGGAGTTTGGCGCCGGAGGATCTTTTTCCGAATTTTATGCCATGGACTTTAAAGACGACGTCGTGCTGCTGGGACATGACGGGCCGGCTCATTTTAATATGGCGGAAGAACGGGTAAAACTGGTGCCCCTGCCGGTTTATCATGGGAAACCCGGAAAAGGATTATCCATACAGATGTCGGTAAAACAAGGCCCTGTAACGATCCTTTCCGTAGCGGAAGGAAAAGACGGGTTCTTTTTGCTCCTGGCTGAAGGACAGTCGGTTGCCGGCCCTACTTTGCAGATCGGAAATACAAACAGCCGGTATAAATTCAACATTTCGGCGAAGTCATTTATCGAACAGTGGTCGAAGGCCGGCCCTTCTCACCATTGCGCTATCGGAACGGGCCATATAGCAGATAAAATAAAAAAACTGGGCTTTTTGCTGGGTATTCCGGTGAAACAAATAGCTTGCGGTTAAGAATCTTTTGCGCCGATTCCTTTAAAAAAAAACAGGATATGTTTTTGGATTTCTGTTTTTTGTCTAACTTTGGAGAATCTTATTTTCGTGTGAAAGGTGAAATTTTGTTGTACTAAAAAAGAGGATTATTATGGAACGAGAAAAAAGTATTAAGTTGTTGAACACAGCGGTAAACGAAGAATTGACGGCTGTTCATCAGTATATGTATTTCCATTTTCATTGTGAAGATCTCGGATATGAGTTGTTATCGCAGATGTTCCTGCGTATTGCAATCGTAGAGATGAATCATGTGGAAATGCTGGCCGAACGGATTTTATATCTTAAAGGTGACGTGGAAATGATACCTAAGGGTAAAATTGCGTATATTACGGATCCGAAAGAAATGCTGGAAAAAGCATGTGAAATGGAAACCGGCAGTATCGACGATTATAATGCGTGGGCGCAGGAATGTGGTGCAATTCCGGATTCGGCATCCAAAGCCTTATTCGAAGACTTAGTCAAGATAGAGGAGAAACATCAGGATCAGTTTGACACCGAACTGGATAACCTGAAAAAGTTCGGTAACGAATATCTTGCCCTTCAATCTGTAGAAAGAAGTAAACAGGTCGCTTCCGGTAAGAATGGCGGTTGATTTCGTTTAACACCTGAAAAAAGCATCTTTTGTCGGAAACCGATCCGATAAAAGATGCTTACCAAAAGTAAATCTCCCCTGTTTGATTTTATTATAGCGTTTTCAGGTGCAGGTTCTTCCACAATACCCGTATACCACCTCCGTCGTGTATCTGGAGAGCGATCCGACCTTTGCCGGCGCCGATTTTCGCATCATTTATATTTATCATCTCTTGTCCGTTGAGCCATGTGGTCACATGGTCGCCCTGTACTCTTATGCGCATCGTATTCCAATCGTTTTCTTTCAGGATATTTTCTTTTTCGTCGGGGATCCGGACAAGCCATCCGCGGCCGTACGATTCGTATATGCCGCCTGTGTCGTGTCCTTTTGGCGCTACTTCGACCTGCCAGCCGTTTATTTTGACGCCTTCTTCAATGAAAGAGCGGATAAAAACGCCGGAGTTGCCGTCGGCCTCCTGTTTGAACTCGACCGTAAGATCGAAATCGTCATAATAATCGCGTGTGGCCAGATAACCGTATTGTTTGTCCGGGCCGCTTTCGCAGACTAACAGTCCGTTTTCGACGTACCATTTTTCCGTTCCGTAAGCTTCCCAGCCTTTCAGGTCGATGCCGTTGAATAAGTCGATTTCTTTTGTCTTGCGTGGCAGTTCTTTGACCTTTATGTTACGGAATGATGCCGGGTATCCATGATCCTGTAAGCAGATCACACCACTGTGGGCCAGTCCGTATTCCGGGGCATGCGCCCATTTTCCGCTATTCTTGCGTTCAAACCAATCATCCGTCCAGGCTTCAAATTCGAGGATTTTCACGCCGTTGAGCCAGTGTTCCACATGTCCGTTGTCAAATACAATCTTGGCATTATTCCATTTTCCTGCCGGGTTTACTTTCATCAGGTTTTTGTTCGGCAGGTGCATGGCATAGTCGACGCCCAACTTTTGCCATTCTTCCAACGGTTCCGGAAAATTCGGCTCATCTATTAACTGGTATTCGGGGCCTGTTACGTAAGGCACCTTGAACAGCGGATTTTCAACGACATGATAGAGCATGCCGCTGTTTCCTCCCCGGGATAATTTCCAATCCCACGACAATTCAAAATTCCCGTACTCTTTCACCGTCACGATATATCCGCTGGCGTCGCTTCCTTCTCCTTTTGCCTGAATACATCCGTTGACAACATGCCATGGCTCGGTGAGCGTTGTTCCGTTATAATCTTTCCAACCGTTCATGGTTTTCCCATCGAAGAGTAGTGTCCAGCCATCGGCTGTTTCCTGTTCCGTAAGTACATTGTGCTTTTCATTGCAGGATGTAACGAATACTGCAAGCGCAACAACTGAAAAGTAGTACAATCTGTTTTTTTTCCTTTTTGAATACATAATGGTTTCTTTTAATGGGTTTAAAGACATTTGAATATACGGCAAATATAGTTTTTTTAATTTTATCTTGCAATGGATATTGAAAATATGCTGATTTTTATTCCGGGTACTTCGGACAATGTTTCAATACATGATGAAATCGTTGAGCCTGTGGTTATTACATCGTCAATAAGAAGGATTCGTTTGCCGGACAGGTTTTCCGTATTTGTCAGCCTGAATATTTTTTCGACATTCATACGTCGTTCGTAGACCGATTTGCGGGTTTGTGATTTCGTTTTCAGGACGCGGACTATGCTATTCCTGTCTACATTGCATCCGTAAACGGAAGCAATACCGTTTGCAATGTGTTCGGCCTGGTTGTATCCGCGTTTCTTTTCTTTCTTGTGATGCAGGGGAACGGGGATAATCGTATCAATGGATGCGTAGAATCCGTATTCTTTTAATTCGAGCGCCGCTATTCGTCCCAAATATTCCGCCAATGCTTTATTATCGTAATATTTGAAGGAGTGTATTAATTTTTGCGTGATCCCATCCTTTTCGAAGAACAGGAAGGCAGATGTTTCATCGACCTGTGGGAATCCGTCGAACAAGGCCCTTGCCGGATTTTTCCTGTTCGTATGGTAATTGGTTTTGGGCAGGTTATACAGGCAGTTCAGGCAGATATGCCGCTCGTTTTCGATCAATGGATTTTCGCATAAGAGGCATAACGGCGGGTAGAACAGGTTGGCAAAATCAGTCAAAATATGCTTCATGGTCTATATTGCCGAATAATTCTTTCAGTATTTTGATGATAAGAGGACTTTCAAACCCCCTCAAAGAGGCAAAGCCGTATAATTTCCGGAAAAGATCCTGTGTCGAACGCCCTTTTGTAGAGCGCTTTTTGCTTTTAAGCAAGTCGTTTAACAGAGCGAGGTACTCCTCCTCGTCGATCCCGTCCATTGCATCTGCAACCGTTTCGGGTTTTATATGTTTCTTTTTTAATTCATAACCTATTTTTATGCGTCCCCAACGGTTGAATTTTAATTTGTCATTAACAAAGCTACGGCAGAAACGTTGTTCGTCAATGAATTTTTCCTCTATAAGCCGGTCTATGATCCTGTTTTTTGCGTCTTCCGGCAACTCCGTAGCATTTAATTTTTTTCTGACATCGTCAATACATCGTTCTGCCTGCGAGCAGTACCGGGCCAGGCCGGATCGTATTTCGGTTTCGGTTTTCATCTCTTTTTTATTTTTGCGCAAAGACAAACCTGTTTTTCCCGGATAAATCGGGGAAGATGTTTGTTTTTGTAAATCCTTTATCATGCAGCATTTCAGTTATCGGGATGTCGCACCGGGGATTTATTTCGAAACAGATCATCCCTTTCTGCCCGAGTTTATGGCGGGCGAAATCGGCGATTGCTTCATAAAACAACAACGGTGTTTCGTCCGGGACAAATAACGCGCTGTGCGGTTCGAAGTCAAGTACGTTAGGCGACATATCTTTTCTCTCACAATTTTTGACATAGGGAGGATTGCTGACAATGATATCGAAATTTCCGGTTATGCGGGTGAGCGTCGAAGCGACATCCCGTATATCCGACCGAAAAAACCGGACATCGGTATTATTAAATAAAGCATTAGCCTGCGCCGTTTGCAAGGCCGGTTCCGAAATGTCCGTCGCCGATACTTCGGCATGGGGTATATGCTTAGCCAGTGCGATCGCGATACATCCGCTACCCGTTCCTATATCCAGTATCCGGAGCGGGATATTTGCCGGATGATGTGTTACAAAAGGCGATTTGATGATCATATCAACGAGTTCTTCCGTTTCGGGGCGCGGTATTAAAACGCAGGGGTTCACCTTTACCGGAAGACTGTAAAATTCGGTTTCTCCTATAATATACTGTATAGGTTCCTGTTTTTTCAGCCTTTCCGTAATCGCAAAAATCCGCTTTTTTTTATTTTCGGGGATTTGCTTATCTTTGCATAAAATTTGCTGAAGATAAGATAATTCGCATGTATATGACAAGATCAGCCGGATAAGATGGCTTATTTCTTCCGGAGAATAAATATTCGCTAACGTTCTTTTTATATATGCAGTAGTATCTTCCACGTTCTGGGATTTTGTGCTGTGCAAAGATAGTGCAAGCCGAGCGCAATACAAAACAAACTTGTTTGTTTTTATTGATGAGGCGCCGCCTATCTTCAATTTTCGGATTAAAGATAGTGCAAGCCGAGCGCAATACAAAAC
>JAIRSF010000002.1 GCA_031255595.1 Tannerella sp. | reverse complement strand
CGCCACCGACGGACAAACAACAGCCGGAACCGAAAGCGGAAAAGACCCCGGACGAGGCGACGACAAGTCCCGAACCTCCGGCGCAGAGGTTCGAAAACAAGACCGCCTACCGGATGCCGGATAAAAATAAACGTAACAAACGTCCGAACCGGCAGCTCTCCGCCGGATTCAGTCCCGTTGGCGGAATGTCTTCTTTAAACACCCGCGATATGTTATACTACGGTCACTCACCCGACTATGCAGTTGGAGATCCTGGAATAGGTACTCCTCCGGGAACCGGGACGGACGCCTCGCCGAAGGAACAAATCGTCGACGTAAAACCGTCGATCCCTTTTTCGGCGGGTATAACGGTACGCCGAAAATGGAATCGGACGCTGGGAATAGAAACCGGGGTAGTTTATACGCGGCTTTCTTCGGATCTTGTTGTGGACAGGGAGGGATCCCGGTACGACGCCGTCCTGATTCTGCATTACGTGGGTGTGCCGGTGAATCTTACCGTTAATTTGTGGGAGAAAAACCGCTTCGGGTTATATGCTTCCGGCGGGGGAATGGTGGAAAAAGGGATACGATCGGTTTTTAAACAGAAAACGATCCTGTTCCCCGTCCGGATGATGAACGATCAAGTGAACCGCATACCGGGGCTGCAATGGTCGTTGCAGGGAGGACTCGGCATCTCGTACCGGTTTTACCGGGAGATGAGTTTCTTCCTCGAACCGGGCATCTCCTATTATTTTGACGGGAAACAGCCGGTAAGCAAGCGTACGGAAGATCCGCTGAATTTCAACCTCCGGCTGGGCGTCCGTTACGATTTTTAGACAATAGCACAATACGAATTTTAAATAACAGAAACATGAAAAAAACATTATTATTTGCCACCATGGTCGTGACGATGCTTTTTGCCGCCTGTGAAGAGTCCGGCTACCGGACGGAAACGGTGGAATTTATGGAAAATGAGCCTGTTTTTGCTTCACTGAAAACGTTTAGAAGCAAAGATATACGGACGAAACCCGCGCAGCCGATAAACAAACAGGGAAAGATCTGCTTCTATAACGGCTATCTTTATATCTCGGAGCCGGGCGAAGGAATTCATGTGATAGATAACCGCAACCCGCATGCCCCGAAAGCGGTCGGGTTTGTCGAGCTGGAAGGCAATACGGATCTTGCGGTACGGAACGACCGCCTGTATGCCGATTCGTATGTAGACCTGCTCCGGTTTAATCTGGCTGACCCCGGAAATCCCGTATACATAAATCGCTTGGAAAATGTATTCGAATACGCACTTCCGCCGATAGAGAACGAATACGGGTATGATTACGAAACATGCTTTGTGACGACAGACCGGACTGAAAAGCTCATCGTCGGCTGGACGCTGAAGAAGCAGAAAAAGACCTGGCGTTATCGTACGGATGAGGTGATGATGTTGTCTGACGCCGCCGCCGGCAATACAGGGCAGGGAGTGAATGGATCCATGTCGCGCTTCGGCTTGTATAAGGACTATCTCTATACTGTGATCAACAACCACATGAGCATATTCGACCTTTCGCTCGAAAAACCTGAAAAAGCGGCACAGGATTTCTTCATAGGCGGAAATGTGGAAACGATTTTCAGCTATGGGGAACATCTGTTTCTGGGCACTCCTACAGGCATGATGATCTACTCGGTGAAAGAGCCGCTAAGACCGGAGTATATGTCGATGATCCGTCATGCGTGGGGTTGCGATCCGGTCGTAGTGGAAAATGATATCGCTTATGTTACGGTTCATTCCGGAAATTTGTGCGGGCAAAATACCAACGAACTGATCGTGATCGATGTAAGCGACACCAGGAGTCCGGCGCCGATTGTTTCGTATACCATGAAGAAACCAAAAGGATTGGGCATCGACAACGGGACATTGTTTGTCTGTGACGACGGTTTGAAAATTTTTAATGCCGCCGAACCACAGAAACTCATGGCGAACCAACTGGCTCATTATTCCGGCATGGAAGGTTACGATGTAATTCCCTATAATAACATATTAATGATGATCGCCGAAGACGGTTTGTATCAATACGATTATTCGGATCCGGAAAAAATCACCCCAATCAGTAAGATCAACGTAGGAAAATGAAACGAATGATTAACGGTACTATGGTTTTTTTTCAGGTGAGCCTGTAAGCGGTTATTTTGAAAGGCGGGATGCAATAAAACCGCCTTGTTTTTGTTCTTATATTGACGGAGATACCTTCATTTGAAAAATGATTATCTTTGCAGCTTTGACGTAATAGATTAAAAAAAAGCGGATCCCGACAGGTTTTTTTAGGGAGATGCGAATCGGATTATTTAATATGAGAACGAACAGGAAGACCTATATATGGATGTTTCTAAGTATCGCGTGGGCGTTGCTTATCTTTCATTTTTGCACCATGTCGCCGGATAAAATTCCCGGAATTAAAATCCCTCATGCAGACAAAGCGGTTCATTTCGGCTTTTTCTTTGTACAATCCGTCCTGCTCAGCCTGATGTTTAATTTTCAGGCAAAAAAAAGTTATTTTCAGATCATCCTTTTAGCTACCCTGTTGACTTTTATATATGGAAGCCTGATTGAAATACTGCAGAGCAGGTTTTTCAACCGTACCGGCGATTTGTATGATTTGATCGCAGATATCTTGGGCGGATTTACGGGTGCGATGATTTATCCCACCCTTTTGCGAATGTATGGCAAAACTTTTAAAAAGTATAAATGAAAACGCTTTCGATGCGATGGTTCGATACATCATGCGTATTTTTACTTTTACCGTCCCGCAGGTCTGTTTCGCCATACCGGGCTGTAGCTAATGTATATTCAAGCCCGATATTCCAGTGAGGCAATGCATAGCGGAAGAAGACACTGAGATTGACGAATTGATCGATGTTTAACCCGGAGCCATACAATTTATCCGTACTTACTAAGCTTTCGGAGGTACCCAGGTTTTTAGTGTATCCGGCAAAAAATCCTCCCTGGTAGGTGGTTCCGTACGTAGCGTTAAACCACGATGTGGAATGGCGGAAAGGCACATATTCCTGTTCCCCCGTACGGTCATTTATTCGGGTAACGCCAAACCCTCCGATCATAACATTGTGCGTTTGATTGGAAGCAAGCAGGGTTTTCCCCGATAAACGCAGTTTCCGGCAAGTATATTTGGCATGCAGGTCATACGAAAAAGACGTCACACGTTCGTTCACCCGGAATATTTTGTCGTCTTGAACAGCCTGAAGGCGAGGCTTTAATGAGAGCATATCGACACCGGCGCCGACCAGAAAATTTCCTTTCTCGTAATCGGCTCCCAGATAAATTTCAGGCAGCACGCCGTTTTTCTGGTATTTCTCGCTCTTTCCGTCCGGCCCCTCCGAGGTGTAAATCAATTGATACAGTGCGCTTGAGGTAAATATAAGCCCGTTTGTTTTATATTGATATTTTATTTGCGGACTGCGGTTAAAGGGTTGAAACGGCGATCCGGTGGAGAGGTTGAGTATGTCCGGCAATACTTCCCCAAACAAAGGATGCCATCCCTGCCCCAAGGTCAGCGAAGATCCGCCCGGCCAGTCAAGCGTCAGGTAGGCCTGCCGGATGCGCAGCATAAAATTTATATTCGTCGTTCCGCCGAAATCGGATTCTATTTTGGCGGAAGTTTTGGCGGTTCCTATATCGGGCCCTTTGATATTTAATCCCAAACGCGTTGTAAACGTGTAAAAACTTCCGTTTGAAGTTGCATTCAGGTCTTTGCCTTCGGCATCGGGTCGTTTGTCCGCCGGATACAGGTAAAAAAGCCCGTCTACGGATTCAATATTGTTCCTCGAATTGTAATAAAGGTCGCCCCGGACGAAGCCGTAAAAATTGTAGTTGAAGTTCTTTTTTTGCGCGTTAGCGTGGCAGCAGATCGTTACGCAGCAAA
>JAIRSF010000220.1 GCA_031255595.1 Tannerella sp. | reverse complement strand
ACATATCATAAAAATATAGCGATGACATTCGGCGTAAAATCAGGGATTAGTTTCTGAGCATGTTCCCTGAAAAAACGTATCGGTTATCCCGTCCATGATCTCAAATAGCTCTTGCATGGTTTCTGCCCGGAGCATAGCCACACGCGTTTGTTTGAAATTTTGTATACCTTTGAATACGGGCGTTACGGCCAGATGACGGCGTATATGTAAGATTCCCCGTCTTTCATCCAAGCGCTCAATGCTTTGCAGGACTTGTTTTTTCAGAATATCTAAGTACCATGCAAAAGGTTCGGGCGGTAGTTGCCGGCCGGTCTGTAGAAAATGTTTTATCTCGCGGAAAATCCAGGGCCTTCCGATACTGCCCCGTCCGATCATCACACCATCGACCCCGTACCGGTCAAAACATTCTTTGCAATGTTCGGCCGATGTAATATCCCCGTTTCCTATGACGGGGATGTTCATCCGCGGATTATTTTTAACTTCTCCTATCGGTTTCCAGTCCGCTTCGCCCGTATACATCTGTGATTTGGTACGTCCGTGAATAGATAAGGCGGCGATTCCGCAATCCTGCAACTGTTCCGCCAGTGTGAGGATGATGCGGTTTTCGTGATCCCATCCGAGGCGTGTTTTTACGGTCACCGGGATGTTTACCGCTTTCACAATTTCCCGCGTGATTTCGAGCATCAGCGGAATGTTACGCAACATACCTGCTCCCGCTCCTTTCCCTGCTATCTTTTTTACCGGGCAACCGAAGTTCAAATCTATCAGGTCCGGATGAGCTTCTTCGCATATTTTTGCCGCTTCGACCATCGGGCCAACCTCTTTACCATAGATCTGAATCGCGACAGGGCGTTCTTCGTTTGCGACATTCAATTTCTCTTTCGTCTTGCTTATGTGCCTGACAAGGGCGTCGCTCGATACAAATTCGGTATAAACCAGGTCTGCTCCGAACTGCTTGCATAACAACCTGAATGATATGTCTGTGACGTCTTCCATCGGAGCCAGTAATACCGGATACGCTCCTAAATCGATGTTTCCTATTTTCATTTTACCTGTTGAACACAGCGGTTTAAAAAGTTATTATATAAAAAAGAAGGGACTGTTCAACTTTTGATACAGCCCCTTTCTCCTCAATCAAAAAAGCTAATGGTTAATGTGGAGAGTCCTCCTAAACGGCTATTTTGTTTATTTTAAGGTACGGTCAGTTATTGCTACCGGCCTCTTTATGTGCATCCTGTACCATCTTTTCGTTAGCCATAATCAAAATTTCCACGCGACGGTTTTTTGCACGCCCTTCGGCGGAATTATTGTTGGCAACCGGTTGATGTATACCTTTTCCTTCATATATCATGCGTCTACTGCCTACTCCCTGTTCAAGCAGGTAGTCGTATACGCTTTTTGCCCGTTTTTCGGATAGGGTCTGGTTGTAGTCGACTTTACCGGTATTATCGGTATGCCCGATAATTTTCAGGTCTGTATCCGGATTTTTTTCAAGATTATCCGCAAAATTACGTAATGCCGTTTTAGAAGCATCACTTACCGTACTTGAATTTGTAGCAAACAAAATGCCGGAATCGAACGTTATCTTCAGGGCAGGAGCCTGTCCTTCCTCCTCAACTACTTCTACATTCGTATCTTCAGGCAATACCTGTTCCAACTCCTGTCTTTGTTTGTCCATCTTTTTACCTATAATAGCGCCTGCCGCACCTCCTAAGGCAGCTCCGATCACAGCGCCTAACGCAGTGTTACCGGCAATCTTACCGACGCCCGCACCTACGGCTGCACCGCCACCCACACCAATGGCCGTACCTTTGGTCATGTTGTTCATACCACATCCTGATAAAATAAAAATTCCGCATAGGAACAAAACGGAACATGTTTTCAAAATTTTCATAACCCTTTTTCCGATTAAAATTATTAAACCCCAGTTTACTCAAACATTCCGATAGAATCGCAATATTCCATTTCCCCCCGAACGATGAGCGTTACATCATTCGCTTCATATTTCCCGATCCCATCGGATAATGCATTTTTTACAACAAAAGCGACTAATTCATCTTCGTTTATTTCGATTTCTTTATCGTCATCCTCATCTTCAAGAAATCCTTTTGTATTGTAAAAATCGTAGATCAAATCGATGATATAAGTAATATCATCGTCGTCGAACTTATCTTTAAGTTCTTCCGGCAGGTAATTTTTTATGAATTTTACCGCATCGTCTTCATCATATAAAAAATCTTTGTCGTTGTCCATATTTGTGATCTTAAAAACGGTGCGCAAGATACAAATAAATTTATAAATCATTCAGCGATTCGGCGATTATTTTTTTGCCGCCATAAAATAACCGCCTCCTCAAGAAGCAAATGTGAAAAGAGTAAGATTATACATGTTTTCCATAATATTTTACATTTTTTCAATCCATCGAATGTGCTACTTTTGAACCGTCAAAACATAATAGAAAAATATCATTACATGAAAAAACACAGAAAGTATACAATACCGGCAACCGGCCTGCGAATTGGAGCGATTGATATGCCGCCGCACAACGCTTGGCAACAAGTCGCAACTAACCGGACAAAGGATTTGGAACTGCCTATTAAATAATATTGAGATTTCGGTTTATATTTATTAACTAATTAAGCATCAATCATGAAAAAAATTTTAATTTTTGTTAACGGGGGGGGGGGGTAAAATGGCATATATTCCTATGTATTTTATGCCTCTCGAGTTTTTCATTTACCGCCTTTGCGCAGAAGCGGGTGAGTGGTACGGTAACGGACTCCGGCGGTGAGCCGCTTATTGGAGTAAACGTAGTGGAAAAAGGTTCCACTAACGGAACTACTACGGATTTGGACGGGAACTTTATATTGAGTTTGAAAGACGATGCCGTTCTTCGAATATCTTTTATCGGTTATGTGAGCCGGGAGATTGCGGTAGGTCGTCAGACGTCATTGAATATTACATTACGGGAAGATTTGCAGATGTTGGAGGAGGTGGTTGTCGTCGGTTTTGGCACCCAGAAAAAGGTAAACCTGACGGGGGCGGTAGGCGTTGCCGACGCGGAAACTTTTAAAGACCGACCGGTGATGACTGCTTCGCAAGCTTTGCAAGGAATGGTTCCGGGATTGCAGATTATTCAAAACAGCGGTAACATGGAAGATAGGCCCAGCATCAATATTCGCGGCACTGCTACTATCGGCGAAGGCTCCAGCGGCAGCCCGCTTGTGTTGATTGACGGAATGGCGGGAGATATCAACGCAATTAATCCGCAGGATATTGAAAATATCTCTGTGTTGAAAGATGCGGCGTCTTCGTCCATTTACGGCTCGCGTGCGCCTTTCGGCGTAATACTTGTCACTACAAAAAAAGGGAAATCGGGCAAGGCGACATTGAACTACAACAACAATTTCCACTGGAGCAATCCCGTATTACTGCCCAAATGGATGGATTCCCATACATTTGCGCTTTATTGGAATGACGCCAGCATCAATTCGGGTACATCGCCGTATTTTAACGATGATCATTTGAAGCGGATCGTCGATTATCAGAACGGGACATTGAAAACCACCGTACCGGAAAGTACGACCAATCCCGGATTCTGGTTGGACGGTTATCTGCATGGTAACGACAATCAGGACTACTATGACGTCATGTACCGCAGTTGGGTGTTTTCACAGGAACACAATGTCAGCCTCAACGGCGGGAACGACAATTTTACATATTATACTTCATTGCAGTATCTGAACCAGAATGGATTGATTGAATTTAACCAGGACAAATACAAGCGTTATACGGGAACGGTTAAATTGAATGCGCAGGTGACGAACTGGGCACAATTTAATGTGAGCAGCCGCTTTGTCAGGGAAGACTATACCCGTCCTTCTTACGTACGGGGTGATTTGTGGTCTAATATCGGGCGCCAGGCATGGCCAACATTGCCTTTGTATGATCCCAACGGATATTTGTACGACACACCTTCGCCGCCGCTGAAAGTACGCGACGGCGGCAACGGCGTCTATCAGACCGATAACATTTACCTGCAAGCGCAGTTAGTGATTGAGCCGGTAAAGAACTGGAAAACCTTTGCCGAATTTAATTACTGGATTAAAAACGCCGATACGCACTGGGAAATTCAAAAGACTTACAACCATAATATAAATGGTGACCCTTTTCTTTCGACAAGCAGTTCTCACGTACACGAAGACCAGTTGAAGGATAATTATGCAAATACTAACTTATATTCGGAATATACACATAGCTTGGGAGAGCATACTTTGAAAGGGATGGTCGGTTTTCAGGCGGAATTGTCGCAACGTTTACAGTTTTCGGTTCAGCGGGAAGGCATCATTATTCCCGAATTGCCGGAAATAGACCTTACTTCCGGTATTGACAATAACGGAAATCCGGTTGTTCCGGCGGTGAGCGGTTCACGTAATCACTGGGCTACGGCAGGATTCTTCGGTCGGATTAATTACGATTATAAGCAAAAGTATCTATTAGAGGCTAATCTTCGTTACGACGGATCCTCGCGTTTCAGGAGAGAAACCCGCTGGGCATTGCTACCTTCCGTTTCTGTGGGCTGGAACATGGCTTACGAAGATTTCTGGCAACCCTTGTCCGAGTATGTAGGTAACCTGAAATTTCGTTTTTCTTACGGCGAACTGGGTAACCAGAATACCAGTTCGTGGTATCCTACTTACCAGACCATGAGTGTCGTTTCATCCAACGGTTCGTGGTTGCTGAATAATGCTAAACCCAATACGGCAAGTGCGCCCGGTCTTGTCAGTTCGACGCTTACCTGGGAGCGGGTGAAAACAATCAATATCGCTCTTGATTTTGGAGCATTGAATAATCGCCTGACCGGTTCGTTCGACTATTTCAACCGCTATACGCTTGATATGGTTGGCCCGGCGCCGGAATTACCGGTAACGCTCGGTACTTCCGTTCCCAGAACAAACAATACCGACTTGAAAACATACGGATTCGAGTTGTCCGTCGGCTGGAACGACCGCCTGAAAAACGGACTGGGTTACAGCGTGAAAATGTTGTTGTCCGATTCGCAAACGGAAATAACCCGCTATCCCAATGAAACAGGACGACTGGATACCTACCGCGAAGGAATGAAAATCGGTGAAATATGGGGCTATACAACTAAAGGAATAGCTAAAACGGAAGAAGAAATGACGAAGCATCTGGCCACATTGCCCGATGGCGGGCAAAATGCGCTCGGAAATCTGTGGCGGGCAGGCGATATTATGTACGAAGATCTCAATGGCGACGGCAAAATTAACAATGGCGCCAATACAATCACCGACCATGGCGATTTGAAAGTTATCGGCAATAACAATCCGCGCTACCATTTTGGACTGGATTTGAGCGCCGATTACAAAGGGTTTGACTTCAGTGTCTTTTTCCAGGGCATATTGAAGAGGGATTATTATAACGGCGGCTATTTCTTTTATGGCGCCAGCGGTCAGGGGATTTGGAGCTCTGTGGGATTTGAGCCTCATACGGATTATTTTCGCGATGATCCCAATCATCCGTTGGGTCTGAATCAGGATTCTTATTTTGCCCGCCCTTATTTCAGTTGGAAAAATCAGCAAACACAGACGCGCTATGTACAGGACGCCTCGTATATACGGATAAAAAATATGCAATTAGGTTATACATTGCCGCGAGCGATTACACGTAGCTTTGCGGTATCGAATCTGCGCATTTTTGTTGCGGGCGAAAACCTGTTTACTTTCACCAACATGTTTAAGGTGTTTGATCCCGAAACGGTAGATGGAGGTAACACCGGTACCGAGAAAGGTAGCGGTTATCCTTTAATGAAAACAGTATCTTTGGGTTTAAGTATTAATTTCTAAAATATAAAACGATGAGAAGTTTAATAAAATATCATATCAAGTTTATGGCCGGTATAAGCCTGGTATGCCTGTTTGCAGCCTGCAATGATTTCCTTGACAGGGAACCCCTTTCGCAGATTACACCGGATGCTTATCTGAATGAAGAGAGTCAATTGGCGGCTTATGCCGTAAATCTGTATCCCGGCATGTTTGTTTCCGGATTGGACTTTTTCCAATCTGACAATCATACGGACAACATGGCAAGCAGTTACGGTTACGATAACCGTTATGTTCCCGG
Source organism: Tannerella sp. (assembly GCA_031255595.1). GTDB lineage: Bacteria > Bacteroidota > Bacteroidia > Bacteroidales > Tannerellaceae > Tannerella. The sequence continues at coordinate 11,593 of JAIRSF010000220.1, read as the reverse complement.
CGAATGGAAAACGGGGCAAACGGGAGGAAGCTGGTCGTTTTCGACGATATACAGTTGTAATTATTTTTTGGAACGGGTTCTTCCTGTATGGAACGCCGGCAAAATATCCGGAAATACGGAAAATATCAATCACTATGTCGGTGAAATGTATTTTCTTCGTGCGTTCGAATATTTTAAGAAGTATCAGGAATTTGGTGATTTTCCCATTATCCGCCAGGTGTTGCTCGACCAAAGAGATCCGTTGCTGGAAGCCAGCAAACGGTATCCACGTAATGAGGTGGCACGATTTATCATCTCCGATCTCGATTCGGCTATTATGCTGCTCAAGCCCGTATCGCCCGACGGTAAGAATTTGCGCGTGTCGGCATACGTGGCTCAACTGGTAAAATCGCGTGTAGCGTTGTTCGAAGCTACGTGGCTGAAATATTTTAAAAACACGCCGTTTGTTCCCAATGGGCCCGGATGGCCGGGGAAAGAGAAGGATTACAACGCTTCGTATCAGTTTCCGTCCGGAAGCATCGAAAGCGAGATCGATTATTTCCTGACGGAGGCAATGGCGGCGGCACAGGCCGTAGCGGACTATGTTCCCCTGGTTGAAAACAACGGTATTCTCCAACAATCCGAAGCGGACGCGGCGAATCCGTACTATGACATCTACTGCGCTGTAGATCTGTCCGGTTTTGCCGAAGTATTACTCTGGCGGCAGTATAACAAAGGATTAGGAATCACACATAATATTACTGTAGGGATGCAGGAAGCGGGTTTCGGCGCCGGATTGACGCGCGGTATGGTCGACGGTTTCCTGATGGCAAACGGGCTTCCCATATATGACCCCTCATCCGGTTATGCGGGCGACGATTATATCTCGGACGTGCGGAAAGAGCGCGACGGCAGGCTCCGGCTGTTCCTGAAAGAGCCTTATCAGATCAATGTCATCTGGCCTTCGCCCGAAGGCACTCATGCTACGCCGGTGGAATTGATACCGACGATTACCCATTCCGATCCGATAAGGCGATATTCTACCGGATATGCTATCCGTAAAGGCGCTTCTTTTAATGGCGATCAAGGGGGTAACGGGACAAACTTTACGGGAGTACCCATTTTCAGGGCTGCTGAAGCGTATCTGAATTATATGGAAGCCTGCTATGAGAAGAATGGTACACTGGACGCTAAAGCGCGTGGGTATTGGACGGCATTGCGTAACCGTGCGCGAATGGACGCCGATTTTGACAAAACAATAGCGGCGACCGACATGAACAGAGAAAAAGTCAATGACTGGGGCGTTTATTCGGCCGGACAAGAGATAGATGTCACCCTGTATAATATCCGTCGCGAACGGCGTTGCGAGTTGATGGCGGAAGGATTGCGTTACATGGATCTGAGAAGATGGCGTGCGATGGATCAAATAGTCACGACGCCTTACCATATTGAAGGATTTAAACTGTGGGGGCCGATTAAAGACTGGTACAATACCGGCGCCGACGGAAGTTCCATCCTGATATACGGTTTGGACAACGATCGATCCAATGTTTCTTCTCCGGAGCGCAGTATGTATTTACGTCCTTATGAGATCCTGTCAAAATCTCTGGTGCTGGACGGATATAAATGGACAATGGCGCATTACCTCTCTCCGATTGCCATTCAGAATTTTCTGAATACGACAGAAGATAATGACCCGACCCGATCGCCGATATACCAGAATCCCGGATGGCCGTTGACGGCTAATCAGGGAGCGGCGGATTTGTGATTGATAAAAAAAATGATGGGATAAAGTGATTTATATTTTTATCCCATCATTAAATGCAAATTCATATTTTTACATAAAAAACATACAAGATGAAAAAGATTATTTTATTATGTTTATTGCCGTTTTTTTTGACTTCTGCGTTAAGAGGGCAGCATGAAGTTCAATCGTTAGACGGAGATTGGAAGTTTCAATTGGATCCGGACAGTGCAGGCTGTAGCTCGTGGCATATCGGGTTACCCCATCATGCGCGGACAGTGACCGTCCCCCATACGTGGAACATAGAAGATGGAACGGAGTACTATTTTAATCGTGCATGGTATCAGAAAGATGTTTCCGTTCCGGCAGAATGGAAAAACCGGCAGGTGCGGCTGCATTTTGATGCGGTCTATCGTGATGCCGTCGTCTGGGTGAATGGGAAAAAGGCCGGCGAACATACGGGTTCGGGTTATATGCCGTTTTCCTTCAATGTTTCCGGTTTACTTAAATACGGCGAAAACAATCGCATTGTTTTGTCGGTATCCAATGCATTCGGTGCATATTCGTTTCCATATATGGATAAGTTTGACTGGAACAATGACGGCGGAATCATTCGTCCGGTAAAACTGATTGTTACCGGAAAACCATCTATCCGTTATGCGCATGTATGTCCGGATATCGACGTGGCTAAACGTTCTGCGAAAGTGGCGGTTAAGATTAAGACTTGGGAAAATGATGTAAAAAAGGCGGTTTTCACGTTAACTTTCGCCGAATACGGCAGCAAACGGACGGTATTTACCCGGACGGAGGAACTGAGGGCGGAAGATGGTATTTTTACTATGGAAACATCGTTCGACAATGTCAAATTGTGGCATTTCGACGATCCCAACTTATACACCTTGCAGGTAGACGTAGCCGTCAAAGGAAAAACGACCGACAGTTATCATACCCGGTTCGGTTTTCGCAAGGTGGAGATCAAAGGCGATCAATTTTTCCTGAATGACGAAGCGGTACGTTTACCCGGCATCGAATATATGCCCGGCAGTCATCCGGCTTACGGCATGGCGGAACCGGCAGAGGTCTTTTCTACAGCCGTCCGGCGGATGAAAGATTTGAACTGCGTAATTACCCGTTTCCATTGGCAACAGGACAAACGTATGTTAGACCTGATGGACGAGTGCGGTATATTAGTGCAGGAAGAACTGCCCTGGTGGCAAAAGCCGAGTGATCTGTCTTCCGAAATGGAAACGCTTGCCGCCAAACAGTTAGACGAGATGATCGAACGCGATTTCAATCATCCTTGTATCTTTTCGTGGGGTATCAGCAACGAGGTAGAAACCAATACCGATCGCGATAATTACCGTCGCCTGATCGCTCATGCCCGCCGGTGGGGAGGAAATACCTTTGTGACGATTGTGTCGTGTATTATAACCCACGCTTTGGCCGACGACCCTGCTTTGCTCGCCGATATTCCCACGTGGAACGACTACGAGGGTACCTGGCACAGCAAGTCTAATGAAACGGCGGCCAACGCATTGCAAAACATACGGGATAAGGCGCTAAACGGACGTCCGCTTTTTGTTACGGAAGCCGGATTGTGCGAACCGGCCAATGTAGGTGGTGATGCGCGGCGGATAGTCGATATGACTTATCATTACAATCTGTGGGCCAAAAATAAGTTCATTTTCGGGTGTATCTATTTTTGCCTGACCGACTATCGTACTCATATGGGAGAATCGGGAGAGGGGCGCTACCGGCAACGTATTCATGGATTGATGGATCAGCGGTTCGGCGTAAAACCGTCGTTTGCTGTGTATAAAAGCCTGGCGGCGCCCCTCTATTTTGAGTCGGTGCAGCAGGGCGTTGAAGGGAAGCATGCCGATGTTGTCGTTGCGGTGAAAGATAATTTGCCGTCATATACGCTGAGAGGGTATAAGTTGATATGGAAAACCACATCCGGAGCAATGAATGAGTTGACCTTGCCGGACTTGAAACCGGGAGAAAAACATAAAATGACCCTTACCGGTATCAGTCCCGACGAAAAACCGTTTATACAAGTGATCAGGCCTGCCGGATATATCGTAGTGGAATATTGATTGCAGTGTGTTGTTTTCGAATTTATTTCACATATAAAAATCATACAAAATGAAAAGACTGTTTTTTTATCTTTTATGGATTGCCGGATTGTGTTCTTGCCGGCAAGTGGCGAATGAAATGGATCTGTCCGGCGAATGGGCGTTTGCGTTAGATCCGGACGATGTTGGAATCAGCGAACAGTGGTATAACAAGCCGCTGAAAGACGAGATCACCTTGCCCGGTTCGCTGCAGGAACGGGGTTTCGGGAATGAGGTTGGCGTCGATACTGAATGGACGGCGTCTGTGAACAGGGATAGTGTGTGGTTCAAGGCAAAGGAATATGAACCGTACCGGCAACCGGGCAACATCAAGATATCATTCTGGTTACAGCCGGAAAAGGAATATGTCGGCGTAGCATGGTACCGGCGCGAGGTAGACGTTCCGGACTCGTGGAAGGGTCGCTTTGTGGAGCTGGAACTGGAACGGACGCATTGGGAAACTACGCTCTATGTGAATGGAAAGGAGGCCGGCAGGAGCGACGCTTTGCTGACGCCGCACCGGTATAGGATCGAGGAAACCGGCAAATTGCAGTTGACGCTTCGCGTGGATAACCGGGTACATGTGCCTGTGGGCATTAATGCGCACAGCGTGTCGGATCATACACAAAGCAATTGGAACGGTATTACCGGGAATATAAGGCTTTCGGCGCGTCCGGCGTTTTATATCGACGCCGTACGGGTTTATCCCGACGTGCAGGCAAAAAAGGCGCGGGTTGAAGTGGATTTTGCCGGACAGGCGGAAGGTAAAGCGCAGGTTACGCTCAGGGCCGAAAGTTTTAACTGCGACATTCCGGTAGAGGTGAAAACGGTAACCGTCGAAACGGATGCCGCAGCCGGTAGTCGTGCGGTGGCGGAACTGGTAATGGGCGAAGAGATGTTGACGTGGTCGGAGTATGAGCCGAACCTTTACCGCCTGGAAGTGAAATTGACGTCCGGAAGCGGCGTAGATACGAAAAGTGTTGATTTCGGGATGCGGGAGTTTAAGGCCGACGGCACGCGGTTTGCCGTCAACGGGACGCCGGTTTTTCTGCGTGGGACGCTGGAGTGTTGTATATTCCCGCTGACCGGTTATCCGTCGACGGAGGCTGCATATTGGGAAAAGATCTATCGCCGCTGCAAGGAGTTCGGGTTGAATCATGTCCGTTTCCATTCGTGGTGTCCGCCGGCGGTGGCCTTTGAAGCGGCCGACCGCGAAGGCATTTACCTGCAAGTGGAATGTGGCGGATGGACGACGGTCGGCGACGGAGGTTATATTGATCAATGGTTTTATGCCGAAAGCGAGCGCATTGTGAAGGAATACGGTAATCATCCGTCGTTTTGCATGATGCTTTACGGCAATGAGCCGGGCGGAAAAAATCAGGTTGAATATCTGTCCCGGTTTGTCGATTACTGGAAAACGAAAGACACGCGAAGGGTTTATACCGGCGGCGCAGGCTGGCCTTATCTATCCGGCGCCGATTATTGGAACACGTACGATCCCCGCATTCACGCTCATGGAAATCTCCTCGAGAATCAATCGCCGCAGACGGCATTCGACTGGAAAGAGCGTATCCGGGAGAAAACCATGCCCATCGTCAGTCACGAAATAGGGCAATGGTGCGTCTATCCGGACTTCAGGGAAATTCCGGAATATTCCGGCGTGCTGAAAGCGAAGAATTTTGAAATATTCAGGGATTTTCTTGAAAAGCATCATCCGGGTGATATGGCCGGAAAATTCCTGTATGCATCCGGACGGTTACAGACTTTGTGTTACAAGGCCGATATTGAAGCCGCCCTGCGGACACCCGGCTTCGCCGGATTCCAGTTGCTCGACCTGCATGATTTCCCCGGTCAGGGAACGGCGCTGGTCGGCGTGCTCAACCCGTTTTGGGACACGAAAGGTTACGTGGACAGCGCGGAGTATAGTAGTTTCTGCAACGGCGTCGTTCCGTTGGCGCGGATGGAAAAACTGGTTTGGATCAATAACGAAACGTTTCATGCCGACATCGAAGTAGCGCATTTCGCCGCAAAACCCCTGACGGGTGCAACCGTAGAATGGGAACTGTCCGATCCGGCGGGAAAGATATACGCCGCCGGAAAGGAAAGAAAGGACTTGCCCATAGATAACTGCATCGGTATCGCGCATGTCGCTTGCGACTTGTCGGCTGTCGGAAAACCGTCGCAACTGACTTTGACGGCAAGGATTGCCGGGACAGAATATGCCAATAGTTGGCATATATGGGTATATCCCGAAACGTCCGGGTCACCGGCCGGCAGCCGGCCGTATTTCACGACCGATTTCAACGATGCGCTCGCACAGGTACAGGCAGGCGGCAGTGTATTGTACTGTCCTCCGGCCGGGAAGGTTGATCCGGAGAAAACCGGGAATATTACCGTCGGGTTTACGCCTGTATTCTGGAACACGTCCTGGTTCCCTTCGCAGAAACCTAATACGCTTGGTATCTGCTGCGATCCGGAGCATCCCGCTCTGGCAGCGTTCCCTAACGACGGTTACAGCGATTTCCAGTGGTGGGACATTGTCAAAGGTAGTGTTCCCTTGCTGATGAATGACTTTCCGTCGACTGTCCGTCCGGTGATTTATATTATCGACGACTGGTTCAGGGCGAACAAGCTCGGTTTATTGTTTGAAGCGAAAGTGGGGAAAGGCAAACTGATGGTTTGCGGCGCAGACCTCAGCAGCGATTTGGAGCGGCGTCCGGCCGCCCGGCAATTTCGCCGCAGCATAGAGCAATACATGGTGTCGGACAAATTCAATCCGGTGGACGAAGTGGATGCGACGTTGATAAAGGATTGGTTAAAATGATGGGAAATCACTCATGCTGTCGTGACAAACTCGGCCGTCGGTTCATTATGGAGATGCAGAGGGACGCCGGCGGTCGAGATGGTCGGATTGACGTCCCTCCCTGACTTTGAGTTCTATACTTTTTGTTATTCCGACCGTGTCGGTAAAGTACTTGTCGTGAGAAATGACAAGTACCGTTCCCCGATAGTTTTTGACGGCGTCGGTAAGTATGGAAAGACCGGAAATATCGAGGTTGTTTGTCGGCTCGTCGAGAATAAACATGTCGGGGATACGGTTGGAAATCGTCAGGCAGCATAAATGAAGCCTCATGCGTTCACCTCCGCTTAACGTCCGGCAGTTTTTGTCCCATGTTTCTTGCGGAAACAGTGCCCTGTTCAGCTTTGATCGAATCTCGTGCTCCTGCAAATTGTCGAAATTGTATGTCCGGCTTAGTTCGAGAACGGTGACGTCTTTGTCTGTCCGGCTATATTGTTGATCGAGGTAGATGTATGAAAAATCGGCTCGCTTAATCGTACCTTCCGATGGGAGCAACTCGCCTGTGAGCAGTTTTACCAGGGTGGTTTTCCCTGTCCCGTTGTTGCCTGTTATGTGGATTCGTTCGCCGCTTCGTATTTCCATATTCAGGGGTGTTTCCCAGATGAAGCGGTCGTCTGGGTATCCGAAGTTTATGTTTACGGCTTCAACCAGTAGTTTTCCTCTGTGCAGTTGTGTGTTTTCAAAATCAATTTTAAGCGGACTGTTTATCCGTTGTTTCTGTCGCAACGCCGAGAGATTTTGTTGTGCTTCGGAGATTATGCCGGTATGCTTTCCGGAGAGCTTTGCACCGGTGTTTTCGCCGCTGTCCCGCCTTCCTTTAAGCATAATACGGGGGATTCCGGAGGATGTGTCTTTTGAGGCCCGGCTCATCCGTTTCTCCTGTCGTTCCCGTACCTCCAGCGCCTTTTTACGGGCCAAACGCAGGCTTGCTTCTTCGGAATTTATTTGCCGGGCCAGCGCCTGTTCTTCCATTTCTTTTTGTTCTTTGTAAAAGGAATAATTTCCCCCGTAAATACGAATTCCTTTTTCCGATAATTCGTACGTTGTATTCAGCAGGTTCAGGAGGGTTATGTCGTGGCTTACCGTTATAATCGTAGCTTTGACGGTTGAAATATAGTCGTACAGCTTATCTCTGCCGGCCCGGTCTAAATGGTTCGTCGGCTCGTCGAACAGGATGATATCGGGCTTGTGAATGAGCAAACCGGCAAGAAAAATTTTACTTTTTTCTCCGCCGCTCAACGCGTCCATGGGAAACGCCGGGTCAATGCCCGTCAATCCCCAAAAATCGAGAGCAGACCTGCAACGCGATTCAATATCCCAGTCGTCAGCCAGCCGGTCGTAGTGAATCTGTTCGTTGCTTCCGTTGCAGATATGATGCAGGGCATTTATCTTTTCGCTTATTTTCAAGGCTTCCGATACGCTTTTCCCGGTGATAGTCGTTTGTTGCGGAATGTAATAAGGTTGTGAGGAACACTGAATGGCGCCGGAGGAAGGCGTAAGTTCCCCTGCCAATAACCTCAACAGCGTGGATTTCCCTGTTCCGTTGTTGCCGATGAGAGATGCTTTTCCATTGGAAGAAACGGAAAAACCGAGATGCGCTATTAGCGCTTGTTGATTGGGATAGTGATAAGAAACATCACTGACGATGATACTCATTTTGAAAACAATTAATAGAAGTCCCCGCATGAAGACCGTATTAAACCGATAGTTATTCTATAAACTCACGATGCCCGGTTTAATGAAACCGATTATTAATTGTTAATTCTCATTGGAGTAGTTTTAAAATTCGAGTGCAAAGTTAATAATTATAATCTGTTTCGCAAAACTCAACGGGTCTGAATTTGAGTTTTGCGAAACATGATCCATGTCATACGACGGTTGTTTGTCAATTTGTAAAAACAAGCCCGTTTTCATTTTTATCTATGATAACAGGGCGTTTATGATCGATTTCCGAACCGAGAATTTTCTTTGACAATTCGTTCAGCACAAGGTCTTGTATGACGCGTTTCACAGGCCTGGCGCCGAACTGCGGATCGTAGCCTTTGCCTGCCAGGTCATTCAGGGCGGCGTCTGTAAATTGCAGCGTGACGCCGTTTTTCTCCAACATGCGTTGCGTATGGGTCAGTTGCAGATCGACAATCCGACGTATTTCCTGTTCGTTCAGGGGGGTGAACATGATGATTTCGTCGATACGGTTCAGGAACTCCGGCCGGATCGTCTTTTTCATCAGCTCAAGCACCTCTCTTTTGGTATCCGCCACGATCCGGTCGCGATTTTCATTCGTTATCCGTTCAAAATTTTCCCGGATAACGGGCGAACCCATATTACTGGTCATGATGATGATCGTATTTTTGAAATTGACCGTACGCCCTTTATTATCGGTCAGCCGTCCGTCGTCCAATACCTGTAGCAGGAGGTTAAACACATCGGGATGCGCCTTTTCGATCTCATCAAACAGGACGACGGAATACGGTTTGCGCCGTATGGCTTCGGTCAACTGGCCGCCTTCCTCGTAGCCGACATATCCGGGAGGCGCCCCGACAAGACGGCTTGCGCTGAATTTCTCCTGATACTCGCTCATATCAATGCGCGTCATCATATTTTCGTCGTCAAAGAGATACTCGGCCAGGGCTTTGGCGAGTTCCGTCTTGCCGACGCCCGTTGTGCCGAGGAAGATAAACGAGCCGGCCGGGCGTTTCGGGTCTTGTAGTCCCGCACGACTACGGCGTACGGCGTCGGCAATGGCTGTGATCGCTTCGTCTTGTCCGATAACACGCTTATGGAGTTCGTCTTCGAGGTGTAATAGCTTCTCTTTTTCGCTTTGCATCATTCGGCTGACGGGTATGCCCGTCCAGCGTGATACGACGTCTGCAATATCTTCGCTGTCGACCTCCTCTTTGATCATAGCGTTCCCGCCCTGCATCTCGTGCAGTTTCTCCTGAATATCCTTTATTTCCGCCTCTTTTTCCTTCAGTTTGCCGTAGCGTATTTCGGCTACTTTGCCGTAATCGCCCTCGCGTTCCGCCTTTTCGGCTTCAAACTTGAGATTTTCAATGTCGATCTTATTTTGCTGGATTTTGTTAATCTGTTCTTTTTCACTTTGCCATTTCGCCTTTTGTTTCTTTTCTTCTTCTTTCAGATCGGCGATTTCCCGGTTCAGCAGTTCCAATTTTTCGTCGTCCTTTTCGCGTTTAATCGCCTCGCGTTCAATTTCAAGCTGGGCGACGCGACGTGATACCTCATCCAGCGCTTCCGGTACGGAATCCGCCTGCATACGCAGACGCGCCGCCGCTTCGTCCATCAGGTCGATCGCCTTATCCGGCAGGAAACGGTCGGTTATATAGCGCGTAGACAACTGTACGGCGGCGATGATCGCGTCGTCTTTGATTCGTATCTTGTGATGATTCTCATATTTCTCTTTCAGGCCGCGAAGGATCGAGATCGTGTCGGCCTCGTCCGGTTCCTCGACCGCCACCATTTGGAAACGCCGCTCCAGGGCTTTGTCCTTTTCAAAATATTTCTGATATTCGTCTAATGTCGTCGCACCTACGGCGCGCAGTTCGCCGCGTGCCAGCGCCGGTTTCAGTATGTTGGCGGCGTCCATGGCGCCTTCGCTTTTGCCGGCGCCGACGAGCGTGTGGATTTCGTCAATGAAAAGGATGATTTCGCCTTCGGACTTAATCACCTCGTTCACGACGGCCTTAAGGCGCTCCTCAAACTCGCCCTTATATTTGGCCCCTGCAATCAGAGCGCCCATATCGAGGGAAAAGATCCGTTTGCTTTTCAGGTTTTCGGGGACGTCGCCCCGGATGATACGGTGCGCCAGTCCTTCGGCTATGGCCGTTTTCCCGACGCCGGGTTCGCCGATGAGGATCGGATTGTTTTTCGTTCGCCGGCTCAGGATCTGCAGTACGCGGCGGATCTCGTCGTCCCGTCCGATGACCGGATCCAGCTTTCCGGAGCGGGCGCGTTCGTTCAGATTGACGGCATATTTGCCCAAGGCGTCATACGTTTCTTCTGCCGATTGACTGGTTACCCGGTTGCCTTTGCGGAGTTCGTCGATCGCCGCATGCAGTTCCTTTTCCGTCATACCGGCGTCTTTCAGCAGTTGCGAAGCCTCGCTTTTCTCTGTGAGCAGGGCCAATATAAGATGTTCGAGCGAAACATACCGGTCGCCCGACCGGCTGCTGTAGTCAACGGATTTCTGAAGTATGGCGTTTGCCCGGCTGCTAAGATAGGGTTCGCCACCTGCTACTTTCGGCAGGGAGGCGATCCGGCTGTCGACCGTCCGGTTCAGTCCCTGCAGGTTGACGCCCTGTTTCTGAGCCAGAAATTGTATCATACTTTCTCCTGTCATAATGACGCCTTTCAACAGGTGCAGGGCTTCGATCGCTTGCTGTCCGTTCTGCCCGGCAAGATGAATAGCTTGTTGGACAGCTTCCTGTGTTTTGATTGTAAAATTGTTAAAATTCATATAGTTATTTCTCCTTTCTAATCATTCAATCATATTGTTTTCCGTTTATGGAATCTCAAAATAGATGCCAAAAGAAAACAATGACATTTTGTCATTGTTTTTTAGGGTTCTCAGGATCATCTGCAAAAGGGTGGGGGGTGTACTTTTTTCTTGATAAAAAAGTACCAAAAAATAACTACGTTGAAGCGCCTACGCTCGGCAACATTCAAGCAAGATAGACTGTTGCTCTCACTTAAACGGCGCTTTCAAGGCTTCGTCCGCTTCGCCCCGTTAAGCTTAACGCTCCGGTCGGTTGAAATCTGTGTAACTCGCTTCGCTCAAACAGCACAGATTTCTTGACGCCTCCCTTCGCTACTTAACGGCTCACCGCACGAGGCCGGGTCTAAATCGGCGGGGCTTTTTTGCTTTATTAAAGATTGAAT
>JAIRSF010000207.1 GCA_031255595.1 Tannerella sp. | reverse complement strand
CGCGCATACTAAAACGCGCATTAATAAAGGGGATAAGCCACTCGGAACATATTTTCCTATTGTCATTTTTTCCGGATTAAACCGCGAAAAAACGACTTTTTTTTTCACAAAAACGTATTCAAACAACTGTCGCCGGCGCGAATTTTCGCCGCCGGCCGGATGGACTATGCCGTACCGTTACGGAAGGGGTTCGGTCGCCACATTATAAACTTATATGAAAAAACGACGCCGCGCCATGCAAAAAGTTGCGGTTCGGTGTTGCAATTATTGAATAACAATTGTATAATTTAAAAAATGTTTTTACCATGAGAAAGAAGAATTTACTTCGGCCGTCGTTCGTTAAGCTGAAACATGCGGCGTGGGCGGTTATTTTTGCAGGTATGCTATTGTGCACTACGGTGCAGGGCGCTTATGCCCAAGATGGTTTTATCGTATCCGGTACGGTTGTCGACGTTACCGGAGAGCCTCTTGCCGGTGTTAATATCGTACAGAAAGACGATAAAACGAGCGGTACTATTACCGACATGGACGGCCATTATTCGTTAAAGATCAGTCGTAGCGGCGCTACGTTGACGTTTTCGTACATCGGCTTCGTTTCGCAGGACGTAGTTGCTTCGGGCAGCAGTGTGAACGTAACGATGAGAGAAGATTTGCAGAATCTGGAAGAAGTAGTCGTAATCGGCTACGGCACAGCGAAGAAACGCGATCTTACGGGCGCAATTTCGACGGTCAAGACCGAGAATCTGATAGCCGAAGCTCCGCGTACGGTACAGGATTTGTTACGCGCCAACTCAGCGGGCATCGCGACTACCATGTCGACGAACGCCAAAGGAAATGCCAGCTTGCAGATACGCGGCAAAAACTCGCTCAAAGCAAGCACATCGCCTCTGCTTGTGGTCGATGGCGTCATCTACGAAGGCGCTCTGGAAGATATTAATCCTATGGACATCGAATCTATAGATATATTGAAAGATGCAAGTTCGGCGGCCGTCTACGGCGCAAAATCGGCCAACGGAGTGGTCGTTATCAACACCCGACGCGGCAAGAGCGGCAAGCCCGTAATTAATTTCAATGCAAATATCGGCTTTGCTCAGGCGGCCGACGTGCCTGAAATCTACAACGAGGTGTCTATACTGGATTGGCGCCGCGACTACGAGTTGGGCAAGCGTTCGGACGAGTATCTGGCACAATATCCGGAAATGTTCAACGACCCTCGCAAGTTGAATAGCATCAGCGCGCTGGACTGGTACAACTACGACCAGGGCACACCTGTGACTTCGGTGACGGATGACCAGTTGCTGACTACCTACCTCTCGCGCTTAGAGTTTAAAAGCCCGGAAATAGCCAACTATCTGAAAGGCAGGTTCACAAACTGGGGTGACTTAGTGCTTCAAACGGCGCTTCAGCAGGATTATACGGTAGGCATATCGGGACGGTCGGACAATGTGTCGTATTACTGGTCGCTCGGATATGCCGATCGCGAGGGCATAGTTGTAGGCGATGAGTTCTCTACTTTCCGTACACGCCTCAATCTGGAGTCGAAAATTACCGACTGGCTGTCGGTAGGGATGAACACAAGCTTCTCGCAACGCGACGAGAGCGCTCTGCCTTGTGCATGGGGAAGTATGATCCGCATTACGCCGTTAGGATCGAACGATATCGGCAATCCCGATGTTACGGATTTCCTTATTAAGAATCCGGGCAACGACCCGGAGGCCCCGAATCCGTTTTTCGATAACATGTACCGCGACCGCAGGAAGATGTATACGACATTCAATTCCAATATTTATGCCCGCATGTCCCTGCCTTTCGGATTTGAATATCAGGTGAACTACATTCCACGTTATCAGTGGTACGAATATTATAACCATGACTCATCGAAGCATTTCGAGTGGGCTTCGCGCGGCGGTACGTCGACCCGCGAAACCGAAAAGGTTTTCTCGTGGCAGATAGATAATATTCTGCGCTGGAAGCGCGAGTTCAATCAGATTCACAATGTGGAGGTGACGCTTCTGGCCAACGCCGAGAAGTTTCAGTCGTGGAAGCAGAAAATGACGGCGTCGCAGTTTTCGCCCAGTGATGTGCTTAGTTATCACCGCATGCAGGCCGGTACGGTTCCGCTCAATGAGAGCAGTGACCAGTATCAGACGGGGGATGCCCTGATGGGACGCGTCTTCTATTCGCTACGTAACAAATATATGCTGACGGCTTCTCTCCGCCGCGATGGTTTCTCGGCTTTCGGGCAGCAGCATCCACGTGTTACGTTCCCGGCCGTTGCGCTCGGATGGGTCTTTACTTCAGAAAATTTTGCACAGCCGCTGACGAATATCCTGTCCTACGGCAAGCTCCGTTTCTCATGGGGGCAGAACGGTAACAGGTCGATCGGACGATACGACGCTCTGTCGGATATGACTTCCGGAGCACATCCGTATATAGACCAGAACGGTAATGTTTATATCTCGTCGCAGCTCTATGTCAACAGGATGGCTAACTTCGGACTGAAATGGGAAAGTACGGCGTCGTATAATATCGGTCTTGATTTTGCGATTCTCAACGAAAAACTGAGTGGTACGATCGAAGGATATGTGTCGCAAACGGACGACTTGCTGGTCGACCGCGCCCTGCCCGAAATTACCGGGTTTGCAAGCGTAACATCGAATCTTGGCCAGATAGCCAACCGCGGGTTGGAAATTACGCTTAATGCCGGAATTATCAATACGCAGAAACTGAACTGGACTTCGTCGGTTAATTTCTCGCTCAACCGGCGTAAAATTGTACATCTTTACGGCGACATGGTCGACGTGGTGGATGAAAACGGCAATGTGACCGGCCAGAAAGAAGCCGATGATATTAAGAACAGATGGTTCATCGGACAGGATCCGGACAGGATATGGGACTACGAACGCATCGGCGTCTGGCAGGTGGCCGAACGCGAAGAGGCTGCCCGCTATGGGCTTCAACCGGGCGATTTCAAGTATCGCGACCTGGATGATAACGGCGTATTAACGGACGACGACAAGACGTTTCAGGGATACAGAACACCGCGCTTCCGCTGGACGTGGAGAAACGAGTTCGGATTTTATAAAGACTTTACCCTCTCGTTCATGATGTATTCCTACTGGGGACACTACGATCCGTATAATTTTGCAGCCAATACGCAAGGATTTCCGGATCGCAATTCCGACTATGTACGGCCGCGCTGGACGCCCGAAAACCCGATTAACGACTATGCACGCATCGGTTCCAAAAATCTCGGCACGTATTATTTGCAACGTTCTTTTATCAGGCTCGATAACGTGACGCTTTCCTATAATGTACCCAAAAACCTGTTGCGCAAAATCGGCGTTGAGAATCTTCGTCTTTCGGCCAGCGTACGCAACGCTGCCGTATTTTCGCCCAAATGGAATTTCTGGGATCCCGAACGTGGATGGAACTACAGCGATAATAACGAGGACGGCAATAGTACCCCGACACCGCGAACTTTTAACTTTAGTCTTAACTTCACATTATAATACTACGAAACATGAAAACAATAAATATAAAATATCGTTTACCGGCAGCGCTTGCTTTGCTGCTCGCCTTTTTCTCGTGTAGCGAAGACTGGCTCAAGCCTAAACCGCTTTCATTCTATACGCCCGAAAATTCGTATGTCGATGCCGACGGGTTCTATTCGGCGCTAACAACCTGCGAACGGAATATGCGCCACGAGATTTTCGGCGATGCCGCTCCGATGATTACGGAAATGATTCTCTCCGACATCTGTGTCGAGGGAACTACCGATAAGGCCGGCCCGGCAATGGACATCGACAATACACTCCTACCCGACCTGAACCTCAACAGCACCGACCGTACCAAAACCGGTTGGTATTGGGATGAAGGTTACAAGGGTATCAAGTATGCCAATGTAATAATAGCCCGGATCGACAACGCCGAATGGTCGAATGAAGCCGAACGCAATGCTGTGCTTGGAGCCGCCTATTTTCAAAAAGCTTACAGGTACTACAAACTGACGCACCAGTACGGCGATGTGCCGTATCTGGATTGGGAAATAAACGAACCGAAATACGATTTCTACACTTACGACCGGTGGAGCATCCTCGACCGGATACTGCCGGAGTTGGAGTTTGCTTACCAGTGGGTGCCGGAAACGGTAGACCGCGGGCGCACCTCAAAGGCAGCATGCGGCGTACTGCTTATGAAAGTATGCATGGCAACCGGCAATTTCGACCGCGCCATCACCGTAGGGCAGGAAATCGTTTCGCGACATCCGCTGATGACCGAACGCTTCACCCCCAATCGCACGAAACCGCGTACTAATCTTATGCACGACCTGCACAGTGTAGAGGCAAAATTGGATATGAGTAATACGGAAGGGCTGATGTATGTTGTGTCATATCCCGAAGTCGACGGTTCGGATCGCATACAGACTATGCGTAACATGGTGCCTTTCTGGAACAGCGGTAATATGCGCACTCCCGACGGGCAACCCGGCACGAGCATGGCACCCGACCCGAACGAAAGCGATCCGGAAATGGATATCAACAAGAGTTACGGGCGCGGTATCGGCCGGGCGCGGGCTACCAACTATCTGCAATACGAAATCTGGCGCCCGGATAAGGAAGCCAACGACCTGCGCGGCATCTACAATCGCGACAGTTGGCGCGATGTGGGCGACCTCCGATACAACAATCCGGCGCTCAAGAACAGCGGTAACGAATGGTACGGCAAAAACATGATAAAACCGGCCTCCATGTCGATAGAAGATACGATACGCTGCTGGTATCAGTGGCCGCACTATAAGACCTTCGTCCCCGATCCCTTACAACAGCAATGGCAGGGCGGCGAAACGCCATGGTACATCTACCGCTCGGCCGAAGTATATTTGATGTTGGCCGAATGTTATTACTGGAAAGATCAACTGCAGCAGGCTGCCGACGCAATAAATGTAGTACGACGACGCGCAGGAGCCGAACCGTTGACTGCAGCCGATATCAATATCGGGGAAATTATGGACGAACGCGCTCGTGAACTTTACTACGAAGAAAACCGCCATGTGGAACTGGTACGCGTTTCGTACCTTTTCGCCAAAACCGGGCGGCCATGTGAAGTGTTCGGCGGCCGTACCTACCGTTTGGATAACTTCTCCGGCCCCGGCGGAACAGGCTCGAACATCAAACAAGATGGCATAAATTTCTGGTACGACTGGGTAACGGCGAAAAACAATTTCTATAACAAAGGCCTCAAACATCGCTGGGCGGAATACAAAATCAGCGTACACCACATACTCTGGCCTGTGCCGGCAAGTGCAATCAACACCAACCTCAAGGGCATCATCAATCAAAACATAGGCTATCCCGGTGCGGAAAACAACCAACCGGCGCTGATCGTACCGAAAGAAGGCTCTGTCCTGGGGCCTAAATAATTACAATTCAGATGAAAAAAACAGTATTTATCACACTGCTCATATGCAGTTGTACAATGGCAGGGGCGGAACGCCCGGTCGTTTCAGCCTCGAAAACAGGCAATCGCATTGATATAACCGCCGGAGGTAAGTTTTTTACAAGTTACCACTTCAACCCGGACGAGAAGTATCCGTTCTTTTTCCCGCTCAATGCGCCGCAATCGGGCGGTAGCGTCACATCGATGCGCAACGGTATATGGCCGCACCACTCGTCGCTCTTTTTCGGTTGCGACCGCGTGAACGGCGGCAATTACTGGCAGGAAGGCCTCGAAAGAGGACAGATCATCTCGCTCGGCGCACGCATCGTCGAAACCGGGGGCGAACGCGCCGTAGTGGAAGACGAATGTATATGGAAACGCCCCGACGCCGAAGCGCCCATCATCGACCGCCGGCGAATAACCGTCACCGCTCCCTCGGAAAAGATTTTCCAACTGGACTTCGATATCGAGATGGAGATGCTGATGGATGTAACAATAGAGAAGACCAACCATTCGCTGTTCAGTGTCCGCATCGACCCCGACCTGTCGACCGAGCAGGGCGGGACAATGGTGAACGCCGAAGGTAAGGAAACGGAAAAAGGCACGTTCGGCGCAGCTTCGCCATGGATGGACTGCTACGGGACGCGGAAGACAGGCGTCGAAGGCATCGCCATAATGCAGCATCCCTCCAATCCCTGGTATCCGTCGCCCTGGTTCACGCGCGACTATGGTTTCATCTCTCCCACGCCGATGTACTGGCCCGTAAATGAGAAAAATACGCACTTGAAGAAAGGTGAAAAGCTTACGCTTCACTACCGCGTTATCGTACATTCGGGCGACACGCAGCAGGCCGGCATCGCCGCCGCCTTCGAGCGGTACAGCGCCGAAAAACCGACGGTTCGATAACATGTGGTGACTTTGCAGGAGCGAGGGTGCGTCAAAAAACGCTCGGCTCCTGCCGTTACAATACAGACCCAAAGAGGCTATCCGAAAAAATCGGATAGCCTCTTTTATTTGTATTTAACGCAAGCAACCACAGGAGTTTACAGTCGTGAAAAGACAAGTTGCAAGAAACGCCGGATGATGATAATTTGATTGCATTATCAACCAGGTTTATCACCACATTCCCGAAGTGAAATGAAGCGAATCCATATTGTGCGAAGATATGCTTTTTCGCAAAAAAACGAAAAAAGCCGCAATAAAAATCACTATTTTGATAGAAGATCTATTTTTCTAAAAAAAAGGAACCTGAAAGGAACATACATTTGTTTTTTTTACTATACTTTTGTCGCAAATATTAAAATTCGGATTTTCTTATGAACAGAAAAACAAACAGAAAGATAACGCGCGCAAAATTGTAAGTAATGTAAATTATGAAAAGTTTATCGAATTCGGAACATCCGATTCAATCGGAAGATGCGTATGGGTCTGCCAAGGACGGTTTTACGGTGCAAATATTGGACTTGGCGAATAAAAACATGAGTCATGTCATATCATCCAACGATATAAACGATGTGACTTTTACCTCGCCCTTCTTCATGCAATACGCCGGCCTTGCCGACGGGCAGAGTTGTTTTATCACCTATGTGCAGCCTGAAGATATAAAAACCGGGCTTGAAAAGAACAAGGAATTTGCAGGTCATCCGAATTATCTGTATCTCGAAAAAATGTTTTCGACAGGCGACAATGCGGAAATTCAGGAAGAAAATCCATGCCTGGTTGAATTTATTTTTAAATAATACCGGCGACCCGCCTAAGGATACAAACAAAAAAATAATATTATGAAGCACATCTGTTATGTAACCTTCTTATTGTCAATAATAAGTTGTAGCAACAAAGAAGAATCGGCGAAAATAGCATTATATCATTCAACGATCCGCTTAGATAACGAATACGTCGGAAAAGGCGGAGATATTATATCCTAT
>JAIRSF010000197.1 GCA_031255595.1 Tannerella sp. | reverse complement strand
TTCAAATCGCCGGGACTGAAGAATCGCCGGCAAAACGATAAAAAAGTGGCGCAGACGATCGCCGCCATGAAACGTTCCGACCGCGTCTTCACCGTAAAGGCCCCGGATAAAGACTTAGTCGCGTGGTTCGGCGAAGTGCAACGGCAGTGCGGTATCAAGCCGCACATGCGTATCGACCGGCCTAATGCGTACGTCAGCCAGATCCGGCAAACGGCCGCCGGCAAGGATATTTTCTTTATCAGTAACCGCAGTTCCGACGAACGTTTTGTTATCCAAGCCACGTTTCCCGAATCAAAAGGTTCGCCTTGGCTGTGGAACGCCGAAACGGGCGAACGGTTCCCGTATCCGGGCGCTCAGGGCAACACGCTGACCGTCGACCTGCCTCCGGCAGCTTCGCAGCTCATCGTGTTCGACGCCTCGTCCGCCGAAGGCCCGGCTGCTCCCGTATTGCCTGCCGAAACGGCAGGCGTGGAACTAACCGGCTGGAAGCTGCGCATGGAACATATCAACGGTACCGAACAGGAAATACAGTTATCGGCCTTAACAGATCTCGCCGCCGACGAAGCGACGCGCTCCTTTGCCGGAAATCTTTTCTACGAAAAGACATTGAACAGTGCAGCGACATGCCGCTGGCTCGATCTGGGGAAGGTGTACGGTGTTTCGGAAGTAACGCTGAACGGTGAGGAACTCGGTTGCCGGTGGTACGGCAAGCACCTGTACCGCATCCCGGAACATCTGGTTAACGCCGGGTCGAAAACCATACGGGTCAAAGTAACAACCACGCTGGGCAACTATTTCAAATCGAATCCCCAAAACAAGGTGGGACATGGTTGGACACGCGGTCAGGCATGGCAACCGACGGGCCTGTTAGGGCCCGTCAGATTCCTGTAAGGCGGTAATATTTTTTTCAATGTTCGGGTTAATTGCAAACTTGCCAATAAATTTTTGAGGCATTCATATCATCAACAAGGTTGGTAGAAAAAAAAAGTTGCCCGGGGAAATCATTCTCCGGGCAACCCTTTACTTGGTTTTCAAGATCGTTGTTTTAATTAACGTTCAGCGTCACGCGTTTAAATGACGTAACCGTTAATTCTTTATCTTGTTGTTTCAAATATTGTTCAATCGTCAATTTTGAATCTTTCACAAAATCTTGTTGTAAAAGAGTGCTTTCTTTATAAAATTTCTGGAGAGCGCCTTCTGCAATCCGGTCTAACAGGTTTTCCGGTTTTCCGGCCTGACGAGCTTTGTCGCGGGCGATTTCCATTTCCGAATTGATTACATTCTGAGGCACATCGGCCGGAGTGATCGATACCGGATTCATCGCCGCTACCTGCATGGCTGTGTCGCGCGCTGCCTGGCGATCAATATTTTTGTTGAAAGATACGATAGTAGCCAGCTTATTTCCCGGATGTATATATGAAATCGTGGAAGCGTCTTTTACAAATTCGTAGTAGCCGAGTTCCATTTTTTCCCCTGTTATGCCCACACGATCGGTAATATGATTTTCGACTGTACGGCCATCGCTTAATGACATTGCAAGCAATTCGTCTTTTGATGCGGGTTTATTTGCCATGGCAAGATCCAGAAAGCTCTGGGTCATTGCAATGAAATCCGCATTTTTTGCGACGAAGTCCGTTTCGCATTTTACTGCTACGATAGCTGCAAAACCACCGTTTTCTGTTGCTAAAACACAACCTTCCGATGCTTCACGATCCGAACGCGTTATGGCAACGGCCTGGCCTTTCTTGCGAATTATTTCCATTGCTTTGTCAAAATCACTACCGGCTTCTTCCAATGCATTTTTACAATCCATCATTCCGGCTCCGCTCATTTTACGTAATTTTGTTATATCTGCTAATGTTACTGCCATAATATTATTTTTTTATTTATTTGTAGTTGACTGTTTTTAACCTGTAAAGGTTTTGGTAATTATTCGGAAATTTCTTCCTCTTGAGTTTCTTCCGCCTTCATTTCTCCGGCAGATACCGTTTCTTCCGCTTTTTTCGCACGTGTTTTGCGTTCGCGTTTGGGAGCAATTTCACCTTCTTCACTATCGTCTTTGTTAGCGCGTTCGGCTTTTCCCTCCTGAATACCTTCCTGAATAGCTTTGCAGAGTGCGCCTAAAATCAATTCGACGGATTTTGTGGCGTCATCGTTTGCCGGAATCACAAAATCGATATTGGAAGGATCCGAATTTGTATCAACCATACCGAATACGGGAATACCCAAGCGGTTTGCTTCGCGGACGGCGATGTGTTCTTTCATCACATCGACCACGAACAATGCGGCCGGAAGACGATTCAGGTCGGCAATCGAACCGAGATTCTTTTCTAATTTGGCGCGCTGACGTGTGATTTGCAGTTTCTCTCTTTTCGAAAGATTGTCGAATGTGCCGTCTGTAGCCATTTTGTCAATTGTTGACATTTTCTTCACCGCTTTACGGATCGTAGGAAAATTTGTCAACATACCACCCGGCCAACGTTCGATAACATAAGGCATATTTGCAGACGCAGCCATGTCGGCCACAATTTGTTTGGCTTGTTTTTTTGTCGCAACGAACAGGATTTTACGTCCCGATTTAGCAAGACTTTTCATTGCCTCCGCCGCTTCATCTATTTTAGCAACTGTTTTATATAAATCAATGATATGAATACCATTGCGCTCCATAAAGATATAAGGAGCCATTGCAGGATTCCATTTACTTTTTAAGTGCCCGAAATGGACGCCTGCTTCTAATAACTGATCAAAACTAACTCTCGACATTTTTTTGTTTTTTTAATCGTTTACATTCTTTTTTTGTTAAACACCAATCATCCGGTAGTTTGCCGACATTCGGACATGCAGAAAAAATCCGGACAATTTAGATACTAAACGCATGTATCTGTAAGAAACTCACAAATATTAACGTTTGCTGAACTGGAATCTCTTACGAGCTTTCGGTCTTCCCGGCTTTTTACGTTCTACCGCACGCGGATCACGTGTCGTGAAACCTTCTGCCTTCAATGCCGGTTTGCATTCCGGATTGATTTTAATCAATGCGCGCGTAATAGCCAAACGAGCCGCTTCCGACTGACCTTTGAAACCGCCGCCGAACAGGTTCACTTTGATGTCGTACTGTTCTGCTACATTCAAGGTATTCAACGGTTGCTTTACAACGTATTGAAGGATGGATGAAGGGAAATAATTTTCCAATTCACGTTTGTTGATTGTGATCTTGCCGGTGCCTTCTGTTACATAAACGCGGGCTACCGCCGCTTTACGTCGTCCTATTGCATTTACAACTTCCATAATAATTATTTAAGAGAATTTATGTCTAATAATTTAGGCTGCTGCGCTTCGTGCTTATGTTCGCCTCCTTCATATATATGAAGGTTTTTGAGCAACTTGGCGCCCAGCTTGTTTTTAGGTAACATACCTTTTACGACTTTACGGAACAGGCGGTCTTCACCTTTTTCTTTCAACTTGGCAGGAGTTATTTCTTTTTGTCCTCCCGGATAGCCGGAATAGGAATAATAAACGCGATCATTCCATTTTTTTCCTGTCAAAACGGCTTTATCTGCATTGATAATAATCACATTATCACCACAATCAACATGTGGAGTGAAGTCGGGTTTGTACTTTCCGCGCAAAAGTTTCGCTACTTTTGAGCCCATACGTCCAACATGCTGGCCTGTAGCATCCACTACAACCCACTCTTTGTTTACAGTTGCTTTGTTTGCAGAAATGGTCTTATAACTTAAAGTATCCACTGCTTAAAATTTTTAATTTGTTAATTAATAAATCATTATATCGTCTTTGGGATGTCTTACACTACGGGCATGTCGATGTAAAACATGAAAAACGGCTCGCAAAGGTAGTGTTTTTGTTAGTAAAAACAAAAATATTTTGTCCTTTTATTGAAAAAATGATTTTCGGGTATGATTTTACCGTTTGATTTTTTTATATTACCTTTGCCTCGAAATAACAGTAACATGTATAATTAATAATGTATCCATCATGAAAAAAGACTATAAATATTTAGTTTTACTGCCTGTTTTTCTTTTCATATATAATATGCCGGTTTGTGCCCGGGAAAAACCGCGTATAGCTATCGCAGGGATTGCGATCGAATCAAGCACATTTTCTCCCGCGAGGAGTGAAGAAAGTGCCTTTCGTAAGAGTTCCGGCGCTGATATTTTCAAATTGTATCCTTTTCTGGAAGAAGGACGGTCTTTGCGTGAAAGGGCGGAATGGTTTCCGGCTTTTATAGCCCGGGCAACACCCGGAGGCGCTGTTCCGCGTGAAACGTATGAATCTCTGGTTAATCAAATACTGGAAGGTTTGAAGGCCAATATGCCGTATGATGCACTATTTTTTGACATACATGGAGCGATGAGCGTGGTCGGCCTGGATGATCCGGAAGGCGACCTGATCGTGCGTGTGCGTGAAGTGATCGGGAAAGATGCGCTGATATCAACCTGCATGGATTTGCATGGAAATGTAACCTGGCGACTGGCGGAAAATACGGATCTGATCACCTGCTATCGTCTGGCGCCTCATGAAGATTCGATGGAATCGCGGGAAAGAACGGTTGCCAACCTGCTGGAGCGAATTGAAACGGGTAAAGGGCGGCCCAAATATAAAGCATGGATTCCGGTGCCGATATTATTAGCCGGAGAACAAACCAGTACACGTGTAGAACCGGCCAAGTCCCTGTATGCGGCAATCGGGCCGGCGACTGCACCGGACGGTATTATCGATGCCGGTATCTGGATTGGGTATGCCTGGGCGGACGAGCCGAGAAATCGTGCGACGGTGATGGTGACCGGCGATGAAAAAGAACTGGTAATAAGCACAGCCGAATATCTTGCTCATCATTTCTGGAGCGTAAGAGATAAGTTTGAATTTGTAGCGCCTACCGCGACGTTGGATGTGTGTCTGGAAAAAGCGATTGCCAGCGA
>JAIRSF010000184.1 GCA_031255595.1 Tannerella sp. | reverse complement strand
TGTTTGAGATCTTTGTCGCCGGATGAATTTCCGTACAGAATCTTGTATTTGCCCGGACGAACTTCCGGCGTTTGCCGCTCGTCGCTGAATGACCGGAACGCTTTCGGGTCGAGCGTTATCACTGCGTTCTCCGTATTACCGGCTGCGACGTGTATGCGGCGGAATCCTTTCAGTTCTTTTATCGGGCCTTGGGGGTCGTTTGGGTTTTTTACGTAGACCTGTACGATTTCGTCACCATCCCGGCTTCCGGTGTTTTTAACCGGAACGGTTAAGGTGACGCTTTGGTCTTTCCCGATTTCGGAGGCCGACAAGGTGGCGCCTTCCATTGCGAATGTCGTATAACTCAATCCGTATCCGAACGGATAAAGCGGTTTTTCCGTCATATAGCGATAGGTGCGGCCTTTCATCCCGTAATCTTCAAAATCGGGAAGTTGCGATGTGGAGGCGTAGAATGTGACGGGTAGCTTTCCCGAAGGATTGTAGTCGCCGAATAAGATGTCGGCTACGGCCGTTCCCGCCGTCTGGCCGCCGTACCAGGCGTTCAGGATGGCGTCGGCATTTTCATTTTCCCATGTGAGGGCGAGCGCACTGCCTGTGCATACGACGAAAATTATGGGTTTTCCCGTTTTCTTTAAGGCGCTCAACATGTCGCGCTGTATTTTGGGGAGGTCGATATTCGTACGGTCACCCTTTTTGAATCCCTCGATAGATATCGGCATTTCCTCGCCTTCAAGACGGGGCGACAGGCCTCCTGCAAAAATAATCACATCCGCGTCTTTTACCTTTGCCGCCGTTTCCGCCGGGTCGACCGGCTTGTAAAAACTGATTCCGAGATCAATATTCGCATTGCCCGTATATTGCACGTATTCTATTTTTAACGGATATTTCTGTCCTTTTTCCATTTTCAGCGTAAAAGTTTTTTCCCTTCCGGATCTGTTTGTCCACGACGCTATGACGGTATCGTTCCCCACGAGCAGGCGGTAGCCGTCGTCGCCGGAGAGGCTAAACGTGACGTCACCTGATATGGGCGATTCGAAAACGCCGGTGAAACGGGCGGTGAAATTCGTCAGGTTGACGTTGGGCGCAAACTGTGTGTTTCCTCCCGTAGAATAATGTACCTCCGGCACAATTCCCCGGTGAACCGGTTCGCCTTCGAAGCCGGTGTTGTTGAAAAATTCGGCATACAGGCCCGTTTTGCCTTCGGAGCTGATATGGTTTCCAAGATCGTTAAACATCATATTGTCCGTATGGTTGCATCCCGGTTCGTAGATGATTTCCGCATCCGGCAATTTATTCCGTATACCTTCCGAAATAGTGACTGTGTGTGTCGGGAAACCGTTGTAATTGGCCCATAACATAGTAGAGTCGTTCGCATTCGGGCCTGTTACGGCTATTTTTTTGATGTTTTTCCCTAACGGCAGAAGTTTTTGGCCTCCGGAAGATCCGTTCTTTAACAACACCATACTTTTACGGGCCATATCGAGCGCCTGCGCGATGTGTTCGGGCGATTCTACGACACTGTACGGAATAGCGGCGTAGGGAACACGATCGTCCGGGTCGAACATTCCCAGTTCAAAACGTCCTTTAAACAGGCGCCGTAACGACACATTCAATTCCTCTTCTTTTATCTTCCCCTTTTTCACAGCATCCAAGAGCGCCCTGTAACTTGCTCCACATTCAACATCTGTCCCTGCACGTACGGCGTCGACCGATGCGGATTCCTGATCCGGATGCGTTTCATGGCGGGGCGTGTTTTTATCTTTTTTCCAGAAATCGTCAATCGCTCCGCAATCCGATACGATAATATGGTCATAACCCCAATCGTTGCGCAGAATATCCACCAGTAATTTGTTGCTGCCGCAACAGGGACTCCCTTCGTAGCGATTGTATGCACACATAACTTCCTGCACATTTCCGTCCTTCACAAGTGTTTCAAAAGCCGGCAGATAAGTCATATAAAGGTCGCGGAGGGAAACGGTAACGTCAAATTCATGCCGGTTCCATTCCGGCCCGCTATGCACAGCATAATGTTTGGCGCAGGCGTGCGATTTGAAATATTTGGGATCGTCGCCCTGCAATCCTTTCACGACGGCCAGTCCCAGGCGTGATGTCAGGTAGGGATCTTCGCCGTAGGTTTCCATTCCGCGCCCCCAACGCGGATCGCGGAAGATATTGATGTTAGGCGTCCAGAACGTCAGACCTTTGTACCGGTCGTATTCTTTCTCTTTTTGATAATGGTGATATTTGGCGCGGGCTTCGTCGCTGACCATCGTGAAAGTTTTAAGAATAGCTTCTTCGTCGAATGTGGCCGCCATGGCGATCGATTGCGGGAAAACGGTCGCCTGTCCGGCGCGGGCGACCCCATGCAACGCTTCGTTCCACCAATCGTACTCAGGTATGCCCAGACGTTCGATGGCCGGTGTCTTATTCATCATCTGACCCACTTTTTCTTCGATGGTCAGTCGTCCTAAAAGGTCTTCAACGCGTTCCTCCGTACTCAAGTCCGGATTTTGGAACGGGAACTCATACGTGTTCTTCTCACCACATGCCGTTATTGCCAGCATGAACAATACGAAAATAAAGGTAATTTTGTGTGTCATTTTTTATTTTTATTATATGGGTTAGTTTAGTCATCGCAAGAGGGGGCGTCAAGAAGATCCGGTCGCAGCCGCATGGTTCGTTCCTGCGCTTGTTGCAGCCGCCATTCCTGAATTTTTTGTTCGTGGCCGGAGAGTAGTATATCCGGAACTTTCCAACCCTTGTATTCTGCCGGACGGGTATATACGGGCGGCGCCAGAAGGCCGTCCTGAAATGAGTCGGACAAAGCGCTCTGTTCATCTCCTATAACACCCGGAATAAGCCTTACGACCGCATCCGCTATGACGGCGGCTGCAAGCTCTCCGCCCGTCAGGACATAATCTCCCACAGAAATCTCTTTTGTAATCAAGTGTTCCCTGATACGGTAGTCAATGCCTTTATAATGCCCGCACAAAATGATTACATTTCCCAGCATGGAAAGTTTGTTCGCCATTGGTTGGTCAAACTGTTCCCCGTCGGGCGACGTATAAATGATTTCATCGTAATCACGTTCCGCTTTGAGTGCGGATATAGCCCTGTCGACAGGCTCGATCTGCATCACCATCCCGGCTTCCCCTCCGAAAGGATAATCATCTGTGCGACGCCATTTGTTTGTCGTGTAATCTCTCAGGTTATGCAGGTATATCTCTGCCAGTCCCTTATCCTGTGCGCGTTGAAGGATGGAGCAATGCACCATCCCGTCAATCATTTCGGGTAATACGGTTAATATGTCGATTCGCATCATTTTCTTTTAAGACGTTGTAAAGCAAGTTGTTTGCTTGTTTTGAAAAAACAGACAAAGATAAAGAAAAGGACGGCAAAAACAAAATCTTACCTGTAAAAATCCCTTTTCCGGACGCGGATGATGTCGCCGAATGAAGCTAATTTGGACATGTTGATTTTCAATGAATTTCCAACAATGACGTAGACGAATGTTTTGTTCTTTATATGTGCCTCATGGAACCTGACGACGTCGTCCATGTTCATTTCTTTTATTCTTTGCAGCAGGTATTTATTCGGGTCATCGTTGTGGCCCACCTGCCTGTAGCGGGCTATTTTTATAGATATATCGCGAAACGAAGGGTATTCGTTGTTTATCTGGTTGATGATGCTTTGAATGATGGAATCTATCTTTTCGGGATGCAGCGGCATACGGTGCACGAGGGATTCGAGAACGGTCAGTGCATCGATTGTTTTGTCGCTTTGGGTTGATAAGTAAGTGATAAACGTTGCCGGTTTGTCCGCCAGGCAGAAAGGCGGCAACTGAATCCCTCCCGACGTCTGATACGCATAGGAACGAAACTCCCTTATTTCCTGAAAGATAAGGGACGACATGCCTCCTCCGAAATATTCGGAAAATAAACGGGCTGCACATCTGTCGTCGGGTGAAGCGAGCGGGGGGGCCACCTGAAAGCCGTATACTATATTCTGCGATACATCGCGTATATCATAGAAGAATACCAGCGGTTTGTCGTAGACGATCGGCTCGCGGTAAACCGGAATGTTTGATCTCCCTGTGATGTTCTCCAGCGGTATATGCCGGCGTATTTTGTCCGAAACAAACGAGGCGTCCTTTGTTCCGCAATAGTGGAAATTACATTTTATCTTCTGTATCCCGGAAAACAGGTCAAGTAAGTCGCGCCCTTTAAACTTTTTGATTTCCTTCAGGGACGGCTTCATCAAATACTGTGACCTCGTGCCGTATTGTACGTATTCAAACAAGGCGTCGGCAACATCATGGCTTGATTTGAAAAAAGCGCTTTCGCCCACTTTCGCATCATCTGCGAGTGATTTTAATTTTTTTTGGTCGTCTTTTACATTTTGCAGGAAGTCGGTCAGGATGACGATTGTTTCTTCAAAATATTTATCAAAACCACTGACGTTTATGACAAAATGATTATTGTCCGAATCAAAATGCATGTGACTTCCAAGCACCTGCAGGCGCGTGTGAAATTCATTGAAAGATTCTTTGTCCGTACCCAACAGCGATAAATACCCCGCAAGATATTTGATTCGCGGCTCCTCAAGCACCCCTATTCCATAAGAAAGTTTGAGGGTGAAGATCGTATTTACCGGATTATTCGTAGCATATAGCGTTACGTTCGACGTCAGGGGTATCGTTTGAATATCGTTCTCGAAATCGAGATGCCGCACTTTTACCTCCTGTACGGGAAGCTTCTCCAGTGCGCGGGCATACTTGGACGTAGCCCCGGAATGTTTCGGCACAATAGGCGCAAAATTAGGCTTGGGAAGATATTCCTTCATGTATTTGCCCGTCTTCTTGCGGATGAACATATAGTTGTTGGTAAGGTATTTATTGGCTATACGGACAACATCCTCTTTCGTCAAAGCGTCCGTCCGCTGTAAATCCCTCACATAATCTTCCCACTTTTTCCCTTGTGTGAACAGGCGAATCATAATCTGGCTACGGGAATCAATATCCTCCAACTCGGTAATATGACGGCGTAATTGTTCCTGCTTCAGGCTTTCGAACATGGTTTCCGAAAAATCCCCGTTACGTACCCGGTTTATTTCGCGCCAGACTAATCTTTCGGCTGCTTTATATGACTGGATGACTAATCTGGGAATAATAATGAAACCGAGCATTCCCACTTCATTCAGCGCCTCTCCCCCGGCAATGGCGCTCATCAGTTTGCGCCTGAGCGTCAACTGGTCTAAATAGCCGGTTCCGTTTGAGTTGTTGAGGATCGCAATGGCTATGTTCAATGCGGACTGGTCGGAATGATTGGCCGGTACGCCCCGGAATCCCATCGCCATCACTTTCATCAAAGGGATCGGTATTTTTACGGAGTGTTTTTCGCGCCCATGAAACGGCGGAATCGTCATAATGTATCGTTTCGGTATATCTCCCCGAGGTATTCTTGAAAAAGCTTTCGAGATGACCGGCAAAATTTTTTCCGTTTCGAAATCGCCGCTCAACAACAAGCCCATGTTTGTTGCTACGTAATATTTCTCAAAGAATTTACGCATTTCCGAGAGGCTCGGATTCTTCAGGCTCTCCGCGCTTCCGATAATGGGGTATGCGTATGGATGGGGATAGAAATACATTTCGAAGGCTTTTTCCATTGCCTGGTTGAACATCATATCGTCGCGCCGGTTTTTTTCTTCGTAAACCGTTTCCAATTCGGACTGAAACATCCGGAATACGGGGCAGATCAGCCTTTCACTGTTTATTTCGGCCCACTGTTCGATGTGCTGCGGCGAGAATATGTTGTGGTATACCGTATAATCGTATGAAGTTCCGGCGTTAAGATTAGTTCCGCCGTATTTACTTATCAGCTTGTCAAATTCGTTGGGTATCACATAATCGGCGGCAAGGATGCTCAGGTCATTTATTTCCTGTTGTATTTCCATACGCCGGATCTCGCTTTTAGTCACCGACAAGAGGTCGTATTTCTCGGCAATCCGGTCTAAGAATACTTTCTCGGCTGCATAATCAATCGTACCGATATGCTCCGTTCCTTTGAACATGATATGTTCGAAATAATGAGCGATACCGGTGTTGGG
>JAIRSF010000178.1 GCA_031255595.1 Tannerella sp. | reverse complement strand
ATGATTTTTCCGTCCGTCCGTACCGATATAGAACGCGGCAAAATTGTCGATCTCCGCCTCGGTGAGGGCCACCCAGCAATCATCGGCATATTTCATCAGGAACGGCATACCGGCAATCGTTTTGTCCGTCACATAATCCAGCGTCTGCTTATAAAACTCGGCTTCGTTGGAAGTATTGTACTTCCCATATTCTACCACCCACGCTTCGGGATTCCCGGGGATATGGAACGTAGTCAGTTCTTTGGTTATCAAACGGTTTCCGATCTGTTCGCTACGGTACAAATGATACCGGAAAGCCACCCCGTCGTTGTAAACGCGAAAAACGATGTCCATACGGCGGCGTTTGTCCGATTTTTCTTCCGTAACTAATATCAGTTCATTGTAAGCGTCAACGATCTTTGCATGTTTGCTTCTCACGACGGGCATCCACGTTTCGTTGTGCGACGAAGGGATCGAACGGACGACACGCAAGTCTTTCTGCATGTCGGATTCATTTTTAAAACCGAATCCCAGATCGGATTTTTCCATAATGGTTCGTCCTCCAAACGTGACGGCATACCGGATCTGATCACTTTCTTCTATTTCCACCCGAATGGATTTATCAGGCGATGTCACCGTATACGACTGTGCGTATATCGCTTGAGCAAAAAAAGAAAATACAAAGGATAAATAGCAAATAAAAGTTTGTTTCATGATTAAAAATTTAAATTATTACTTTTTATTTATTCAAAATTCCCACTTTATAAATTAATTCGGAAAGCGGAACGAAGAAATGGCGGCAATAATATAAATTACTAATAACAAAAATTGCCATCATTTACGGGGCACAAATATAACTAATTCAAGTGAATTAACAAACATTTCGATAAGAAAACGGCGGTACTTCTATAAATTTTGCCGGACTGTGCATATGTGTAAACTTTTATGTACATTTGCGTAATCTTTTTAAATACGGGTAGAGATGAAAAATTTGCCGATAGGAATACAGTCATTTGAAGATTTGCGCAATAATGGTTATTTGTATGTGGATAAGACCGGGTACATCTACCATGTTATTATGTCGGGAAAAGTTTATTTTCTTTCCCGCCCGCGCCGTTTCGGAAAATCTTTGACAATAAGTACGATGGAAGCCATTTTCAGCGGACGCAAAGAGTTGTTCGAAGGCCTCCTTATTTACGACAAATGGGACTGGACGCGTAAATTTCCGGTGATACGGATAGACTGGACGCTCATCAGCCATTCGACGCCGGAAGTAATGAATGTCAGCCTGCGCGGTTATTTACAGGATATCGCGAAAAGTTACAACCTTTCCCTGACAAAGGAAACGCCGTCCGACTGCTTCGACGAACTTATCCGTCTTCTGCATCAAACAACCGGCGAAAAAGTGGTTGTCCTGATCGACGAATACGATAAACCCATAACGAGCCATTTGTTTGATTCGTACCTGAATCCCATACGAATAGCTGTTCATGACTTCTATCAAGTGATGAAAGGCGCCGACGAACATATCCGTTTCTTTTTCCTGACAGGCGTGTCGAAATTTTCGGGCCTGTCCGTCTTTTCGGCGCTCAACAACCTGTACGACATTTCCATGCACGACCGCTATGCCGCTATGTGCGGATATACGCAAGACGAACTGGAAAATAATTTTTCGGAACATATCCATAAGGTAGCAGAAAAGTTCGGGTGGACAAGGGAAAAAATGCTTGACGTTGTCCGAAACTGGTACGACGGTTATTCGTGGGACGCCAAAACCCGCGTTTACAATCCATATTCGACATTACTTTTCCTCGATAGCGGCAACTTCAGCAACTACTGGTTCAAAACGGGCACGCCGACCTTCCTGATAGAACTCCTTCAGCGTCGCCGGCGTGAAAAAATTGTTCTCGAAAATGTTCGGATTGACGAAAGCCTGACGGACGGATACGACCCGCAGACGCTTTCCGAAATACCGCTGTTCTTTCAAACAGGCTATTTAACCATCCGGGAAATTGAATCGACCGAATATGGAATGACCTATACACTGGGAGTGCCCAACATGGAAGTCAACCGGTCGTTGCTGAAACAGATCCTGTTTGCCTACGGAAATTATCCTTCGGATCATGTGGATCAATTGCGTGAAAAAGTCGCCTCAAGCCTCCGCGACTGCGACGAACAGGGTTTTGCCGACTGCCTCGATACGCTTGTCGCCACCGTTCCCAACGAACTGAAGATGAACAGTGAGGCGCATTACCACGCACTCGTATTGATATGGCTGCGTTTCCTTGGGTTTGAAGTTCATCCCGAAGCATCGGGCAACTTCGGTCGTGCCGACGCCGTATGGAACCAGCCCGGCTTAACGATCGTCGCCGAACTGAAACACAGCAAAAAAGAAGATGCCGAAACGCTGCTGAACAAAGCCATGACACAAATCCACGAAAAAAAATATTACAATCCCTATACCGGGAAAATCCTGCTGTTGGGCGTCGCCTTCTCAGGAACGGAAATCCGATGCAAGATGGAGGTGATGAGCAGGTTGTAAAGCTCCCCCGGTTAACCCATATTGCAGGTTGCCCGCTGTTAACGATCTGTTTTTCAG